>NZ_DYZD01000477.1 GCF_020741345.1 Nocardiopsis listeri | reverse complement strand
CGTATGAGACCACTTCGGCCTCGGCTCCGGTGGCCTCGACGTCCGACACGGCGGAGGTGTCCGTCACCAGGACGGTCAGCTCCAGGGTGTCGGTGTCGAACACCGAGCCCGCGTAGGCGTCACCCGCGGCGTCGGCCGCGGCCTCGTCCAGGCCGAAGGCGGCCGCCTGGGCGTCGAGCAGTTCTTCGGCCTCGAACGGGGTGAGGCCGAAGTCGCGCTCGAGCGCTTCTTCCATGGTGGACACCGAGTCGTCCTGCGTGACGGGCTCGGTCGGCACGGTCGCGGCTCCGGCAGCCGGGGCCACGGAGAGCGACAAGCCGAAGGCCAGCGCTCCCGTGCCGATCGCGGAGATAACGGGGGAGGGTCGCATTGATCCCTACTCTCCTAGGGGGAATGGGGTGGGGGTCTCGGAAGGCGCCTCGTCCGCTCGGGGGTGGACGGGGCGTTCCGAGCACAGGACCCCCGATGAAGGCGGGGTCCTTTCCGTTCACCGAGACACTCGGTAAACGGTTCCCCACCATAAGTGCACATCTTGGACAACTGGAACCCCGGAAAGCTGATACTTCAGAGAGGGGGTAAAGGGATCATCCTATGATCGGATGGCTCGGGGATTTCGTCTTCGGAGGTCGACCCATCTGACCTTGACTTTTTCGAAGGGGGTGTATGTTGAGCAGAAACCCGCCAGTAAGTCAAGGGATGCAAAGTGGCCGGATCCGGACACTGAAACCGCGTACCAGTAGCGACGGATCGGACACGTATACGTAATCCGCATGGTCAGGCCGCCGCTCCGAGTGAAGATCATGTTCGCAAAGCGAATGACTGTGCGCATGTCGCGAAAACGATCTTCGTGGCGCACCGGGGGTCGATCCCCGGTGACACGCCCGACCCCGTGTCGGCGTCGAATTCGTGAGCACCCGACCGCGCCGGTTCACCTCCCGTGCGCACGCGCGGCGACGATGCCGAGCTCAGAGGTAACTAGCGGGTATCGGGCCCCGGGAACGGGGTTGAGCCGGGGGTCGTTGGGCCAAGATAAGGGCGAGAGCTCCGAACGGGAGGTTGCAATGGCGACGAAGGACACCGGCGGCCAAAAGCACGGCACCCGCCGCGACGAAGAGGTCGAGGAGACCGAAGGCGCCGCGGAGGCCAAGGAACGCGACGAACAGCTGGATGAGGACGTCGACGACATCCTCGACGAGATCGACGACGTTCTGGAGAGCAACGCCGAGGACTTCGTGCGGCAGTTCGTACAGAAGGGCGGTCAGTGACCGTCGTCGAACGGTTCGCTGACAGCGCACACGGGAGCCCGCGGCCCCCGGGCGCACAGGGTTAGGGTCGACACGTCGGCCGGGGCGGGAAAGCCCGGCCGACGTGCAGACCGACACACAAACGGATGAGCAGGCGCCCCATCCGCCCCCGAGACGGGGTGGGGCGCCAGTGGAGGGAGTCGCGTGTTCGAAGGGTTCGAGGGCGGGCGGATGCCGGCCGCTTTCATGAGTGCGGGTACTTCGTCCTTCACCGAGTTCCTCCGGGCGGTCAACCCAGAGTTGCTGCCCGGAAGGCATCTGGACGCCGCCGGAGGGGTCGCCGAACACCTCACCCCGGACGCGACGACCATCGTCGCCCTGACCTTCCCCGGAGGTGTCCTGTTGGCCGGTGACCGCAGGGCCACGCAGGGCAATGTCATCGCCAACCGGGACATGGACAAGCTCTACCGGACCGACGAGTTCTCCGCGGTGGCCATCGCGGGGGCGGCCGGGATCGGTGTCGAACTGGCCCGCCTGTACCAGGTGGAGCTGGAACACTACGAGAAGCTGGAGGGTCGCTCCCTCTCCCTCGAGGGTAAGGCCAACAAGCTCGCCCAGATGGTCCGGGGCAACCTGGGCATGGCCATGCAGGGCTTCGTCGTGATCCCCCTGCTGGTGGGCTTCGACGAGGTCACGGAGGAAGGCCGGGTCTTCAGCTACGACGCGGTCGGTGGACGCTACGAGGAGCAGCGCTACCACTCCATCGGCTCCGGTTCGGTCTTCGCCAAGGGCTCCATCAAGAAGCTCTATCGCGACGACCTGGACGAGACGACCGCGATCAAGGTCGCCTTGGAATCGCTCTACGACGCAGCGGACGAGGACTCCGCCACGGGCGGACCCGACCTGCACCGGGGGATCTTCCCCCTGGTCGACGTCATCACCGAGGACGGCCACCGCCGCATCTCCACCGAAGAGGTCGCCCGCTTGGCCACGGAGGTGGTCCAGGGGCGCGCCGTCCACCCCGACGGACCCACGGCCCGGCTCGATTGACCGGAGCCACGACCCGGCTCGGCTGACCCGGGCCAGGCGCCCCTCACCACCAGACCTCTCCCGACCAGGTAAGGAAACGATCCGCGGTGTCGATGCCCTTCTACGTCGCCCCCGAACAGCAGATGAAGGACAAGGCGGACTACGCGCGCAAAGGCATCGCGCGCGGCCGCAGTGCCGTCGTCCTGCAGTACGAGGGCGGCATCCTCTTGGTGGCGGACAACATGTCCCGCACCCTGCACAAGATCAGCGAGCTCTACGACCGCATCGGTTTCGCCGCGGTCGGGCGCTACCCCGAGTTCGAGAACCTACGCCTGATGGGCGTCCGTTTCGCCGACGTTCGCGGGTACCAGTTCGACCGACGTGACGTCAGCGGCCGCCAGCTCGCCAACATCTACGCCCAGACCCTGGGCACCGTCTTCAGCGAGAGCCTCAAGCCGTGGGAGGTCGAGATCGTCGTCGCGGAGGTCGGCGACACCGCGGACGACGACGAGATCTACCGCATCACCTTCGACGGCTCGATCGTGGACGAACAGGGCTTCGTCGCGGTGGGCGGGTCCTCCGAGCACGTGTCCAACCAGCTCAAGGACCGCTTCGACGCGACGGCTCCGCTCAGCGCGGCGCTCAACGCCGCCACCCACGCGTTGGCGCACGAGAACGGGGAGGAGCGTGAGCTGGAGGCCGCCAACCTGGAGGTCGCCGTGCTGGACCGCTCCCGCCAGCACCGCAAGTTCCGTCGCATCCACGGTGATCGTCTGGCCTCCCTCATCGCGGAGGGCAAGCAGGGCGCCACCACGGAGGGTTCCACGGCCACGGACGCCTCCGACGACACGAACACCGGTGGGGACGAGGCCGACCAGGACTGAAGCTAGGGACGACGGTGCGGCGCCACCGGGGCGCCGCACCGGCCGGGCGGGTGTGGACGACGCGGCCCCGTCGTCGGCACCCCGGTGACGGAAGTTGGTGAGGCCGCGTGGAACGACGGATCTTCGGGCTGGAGAACGAGTACGGGGTCACGTGCACCTTCCGGGGACAGCGCCGCCTGTCGCCGGACGAGGTCGCCCGCTACCTCTTCCGACGAGTGGTCTCCTGGGGACGCAGCAGCAACGTGTTCCTGCGAAACGGGGCCCGCCTGTACCTGGACGTGGGAAGTCACCCCGAGTACGCCACTCCCGAGTGCGACAGCCTCCTGGACCTGGTGGCCCACGACAAGGCCGGCGAACGCATCCTGGAGGGGCTGCAGATCGACGCCGAGCAGCGCCTGCACGAGGAGGGCATCGCCGGCGACATCTACCTGTTCAAGAACAACACCGACTCGGCGGGCAACTCCTACGGCTGCCATGAGAACTATCTCGTGGGTCGGCACGGGGAGTTCGGGCGCCTGGCCGACGTCCTCATCCCCTTCCTGGTCACACGGCAGATCATCTGTGGGGCCGGCAAGGTCCTGCAGACGCCTCGGGGCGCCCTGTACTGCGTGAGCCAGCGCGCCGAGCACATCTGGGAGGGCGTCTCCTCGGCCACCACCCGCTCGCGGCCCATCATCAACACCCGCGACGAGCCTCACGCCGACGCCGAACGTTTCCGGCGCCTGCACGTGATCGTGGGCGACTCCAACATGAGCGAGACCACCACCCTGCTCAAGTTGGGCGCCACCCACCTGGTGCTGCAGATGATCGAGGCCGGTGTGGTCATGCGCGACTACACCCTGGAGAACCCCATCAGGGCGATCCGCGAGGTCAGCCACGACATGACGGGGCGGCGCAAGGTGCGTCTGGCCAACGGACGTGAGGCCGGCGCCCTGGAGATCCAGCGCGAGTACCTGGACAAGGTGCAGAGCTACGTGGACCGGCACGGCACCGACGCCGTGGGCAAGCGGGTCCTGGACCTGTGGCAGCGCACTCTGGAGGCGGTGGAGACCCAGAACCTGGAGACGGTCTCCCGGGAGATCGACTGGGTCGCCAAGTACCTGTTGTTGGAGCGTTACCGGGACAAGCACGACCTGTCGTTGTCCTCGCCCCGGGTGGCCCAGTTGGACCTGACCTACCACGACATCCACCGCGATCGCGGTCTGTTCTACCTGATGCAGAACCGGGGCCGGATGGACCGTGTGGTGAACGACCTGAAGATCTTCGAGGCCAAGTCGGTGCCACCGCAGACCACCCGGGCGCGGCTGCGGGGCGAGTTCATCCGCAGAGCCCAGGAACAACGCCGTGACTTCACCGTTGACTGGGTGCACCTCAAGCTCAACGACCAGGCGCAGCGGACCGTGCTGTGCAAGGACCCGTTCAAGTCGGTGGATGAGCGAGTGGAGAAGTTGATCGCCGGCATGTGAGCCGGCGCAACGATGGATTCGGGCCCCATCGGGCGGCGCACGGCGTGGCTGTGACCCAGGCCGCCCGACGGGGCCCGCGGCCTTCGGTGCGTTCCCAGGGGTGGCCGGACTTGCGCCTTTCGGTAGTGTGAGCCTGTCCTGAGCCGGAAACCAGAGGTTGTGACCCATGCACCGACGTGCCGCCGCCCTCGCGGTGCCACTGACCGCCATCGCCTTGGTGGTCTCAAGCTGCGGATCGATCCCAGAGGATTGGAAGACCCCCGCCTTCCTGCGCATGAACGCCGAGGAACTGGACCCGCGGCTGCCCGACGTCACCGGCGAGGTCGGTGAGGAACCGCAGATCACCTTCCCCGACGAGGAACCTCCCGAAGAGGAGATCTCCGGGATCATCAGCAAGGGCTCGGGGGAGGACGTCCTGGTGGGCGCCGACGACCTGGTGGTCGCCAACGTCGTCCAGTACCAGTGGACGGCACCGGGCGAGGGCGAGCCGATGGAGGGCCAGTCCAGCTACGAGTCCGGTGCCCCCGACCTCGTGCGCATGAACGAGATGCCCGAGTACATCACCGACACCCTGGTCAGCCAGCCGCTCGGCAGCCGTGCGGTGTACGTGTTCCCGCCGCTGACCCCGGAGGAGATCGAGCAGGCCCAGGGCATGGGTCAGGAGGCCCCCGAGGGTGCCAGCGTGCTCGTCATCGACGTGATGGACCGCTACGCCCAGGGCGCCGTGGTGCCGGGCGAGCCGGTGACCGACGGTGGCGACGGTCTGCCCACGGTCACCCAGGACGGCCACAGCCGTCCCGAGATCGACATCCCCGAGGGTGAGGCCCCCGAAGACCTGGAGGTCGTCCCGCTCATCGAGGGTGAGGGCCCCGAGGTCGAGGAGGGCCAGCAGATCGTCGCCCAGTACACGGGTGTGCGCTGGGAGCCCGAGGAGGACGGCGGCCACGAGGTCTTCGACTCCACCTGGGACCGCGGTGGCGCGCCCTTCGACACCACCATCGGTGGCGGCGCGGTGATCGAGGGCTGGGACGAGGGCATCGTCGGAGCCAACGTCGGTGACCGACTGTTGCTGGTCGTTCCCGGTTCCATGGCCTACGGCGAGACCGAGGAAGAGGCGATGGGCGGTCCCGTCGGCACCCTGGTCTTCGTGATCGACGTCCTGGGCGCCTACGACAACCCGCCGGAGCCCGAGTCGGAGGAGGGCGCCGAGGGTGAGGCGGCCGACCCCGAGGACGAAGAGGTCTCCGAGGAGGAGTAACCGCCCCGAGGTATCCGCGGTTCGTTTGCGCCACGACGCCCCCGTCGCCCGACGGGGGCGTCGTCGTGTCCGGGGTCCTGACACGCGGGGCGGGCACGCCTGCGGGGGAGCGGCGCGGTCGCTGCGTAGAGTCGTCACCCGGAGTGATTTCTGGCGAGGGGGAGCCATGCCAGAGGGGCGGCGGTTCTGTTACGTGTCCGGTCTGCGCCTGGGGGTGCCGGCCCTGGAGGAACTCTGTGCCCAGGGGCGTCCACCGGATCTGGTGGTGTCCTACCCCGCCGAGCTGGCGCACCGCTGCGGCTACGTCGACTACGAGTCGGTGACCCGTCGTCTGAACCTGCCGCACCTGCGCGTCGCCGACATCAACGGCGACGAGGCGCGCGATGCCCTGGCCTCGCACCACATCGACCTGATGGTGGTGGCCGGTTGGTCGCAGTTGGTCCAGGAGGAGGTCCTGGCCTCGCTTCCGTTGGGCGCTGTGGGCATGCACCCCTCCCCGCTGCCGGTGGGGCGCGGACGCGCGCCCATCCCCTGGACGATCCTGCGTGACATGCGGGCCAGCGCCGTGACCCTGTTCCACCTGGCCCGTGAGGTCGAGGCGGGCGACATCGTGGATCGGATCCGTTTCGAGGTGGCCGCCGACGCCACCGCCACCGGCCTGTACGAGCGGGTGGGACGTCTGCAGGCCGAACTGATCGTGCGCAACCTGGACGCCCTGTTGGAGGGGCGCGCTCCACGCCGTCCCCAGACCGGGCACGTGTCGGTGTGGCCTCGACGTCGTCCCAGCGACGGCCACCTGGACCTGGCCGCCGCCGGCCGCGACGTGGACCGGATGGTGCGGGCCCTGGCCGCCCCCTATCCGGGGGCGTTCGCGATGTTCGGTGGCGCGCTCATCACCTTCCACTCGGGGTCGCTGTCCACCGAGGCGGTGGGCGGCGACCCGGGGCAGATCGTCTCCGCCGGACCCGGTCGGATGTGGGGCGTGACCTGCGGGGACGGTGTCGTGTTCGTGCCCGATTCGGTGAGCGTGGACGAGGGGGTCATGGCCGACCCGACCTCCTTGGCCATGTTCCGGCCCGGGAGGTACTTCGACGCGCCCTCCGAGCACATGCTCGCGGCCACTCGACGCACCCCCGTGCCCGGTAACGGCGACGCCGAGCATCGACGCCCCGCCGCGTGGCTGCCCGGGGTCGTCGACCGGTGAAGGGTGGGCGCGCGCGAGCTCAGGGGGTCACGAGGGTGGCGGCGTACCGTCCGGCCGCCGCCGGGCTCAGGAAGGCGGCCCGGTCCTGTTCCAGGGCACGGCCCATCGTCGATGGTCTCACCGGCAACGACAGCAGCTCGCCCTCCAGGCCGGTGGTGGAGACCTCCACCAACGTGTGCCGATCCCCGAGGGGCCAGGCCTGGTCGCGTACCTTCTCCCCGAACTCGCCGGGAAGGACGGGCACGACCACGTCGGCGGGGGCCAGGGCGACCTTGCCGTAGGCGGTCAGACTGTGGTGGGAGATCCCGCGGTGACGGGCGCGCGGGTCGGCCTCACTGAGCCGCAGGGCCGCCACGGGTAGACCGTCCAGGGCCGCGACGGCGTTGACTGCCTCGCCGCAGGCCACACCCGAAAAGCCCCACGGGGTTCCGGTGCCCAGGTTGCCCGGGCCCTGGCAGACCACCGCGATCTCCGCCCCCAGCACGTGTTTGGCCGCCAACAGACCCGAGTGCACGGTGGCCGTCTCCAGGTCGCCGCCGAAGGCCTGTCCGGTGGTCACACAGCCCGCCAGGAGGCCGTCCTCGCGCAGCGCCCCCAGACTCCGGGAGAACATCGCCGGCAGCGCGCCGCCGTCCAGCATCACGTTGACGACCCGGGTGCGGGGACGTTCGGCGCGCACCCC
>NZ_DYZD01000476.1 GCF_020741345.1 Nocardiopsis listeri | reverse complement strand
ATCGCGAGGAGGGCCGCGCCGAAGCCGAAGCCCTCGAGGACGATGGGGGCGTTCTCCCGGTAGATGAGGACCACGAGCGCGGCACCGAGCAGGCCGAGGCCGACGGTGATCATCCCGGCGACACCGCCGGTGCGGAACGCGATGCGCATGGCGGTATGGCCGTCGCTTTCACCGCCGCCACGGGCCGCGGCGGCCACACGAACGTTGCCGCGGACCGCGAGCCACATTCCGATGAAGCCGGTGGCCGCCGAGAGTAGGGCCCCGAGGGCGAAGAACAACGATCGGCCGATGGCGATGGCCCATGTGTCGGCGTGCAGAAGAAGCAGTAGTAGGGGGATGACGACGATGAAGACCGCGAGTGTGCGGAACTGTCGTTTCAGGTAGGCCGCGGCGCCTTCCTGAACGGCGAGCGCGATATTGCGCATTCGTTCGGTGCCCTGCCCGGCGGCGAGTACCTCACGTACGAGCATCCCCGCTACGGCGAGCGCGAGGAGCGCGACCACCATGACGACGATGACGAGGGTGAGGTCCCTGCCTTCCAGGGCCAGGGCCATGCCGCCATCCGCGGCGATGTTGAGCCCAGACAATCCGTCCTCCTTGAGACGGGCACATTCTTTTCGGCCCCGTCATCGAAGGTGTGCGGAACAGCCGCCTCTTGGGCTCCGGTGCCGCGCACCGCCGTATGCGTTCCATCGCCCACGGGAGCGTTGAGCTGGGGCGACATCACGCGGGTCGGGGTCGAAGCGGTGCCACCTTTCTGTGTGGTGCACGCCGCCCGCGTGACGTACCCGCGAGCGGTGATCCGGGGATTGTACGCACGCGGAAGAATAATTAAGAGGGCCGGTTCGCCATTTCCCCAAGAGGGGTCGAAGATGTGACCCCATGGTGATCTCGGGATTCGGATTAATGGCTTTGTTGATCTTTTTTACCCCAGATGACATCGCATAATGCGATAGTGCTATACGAATGACAAAGCACGTATACGGGCACGAATCAGAAATTACCCTCGGTAGTCACTGGAGGCACAGGAGGGGCGAGGGACTCTCCACCCCCTGTTATACCGCGCTGGAGGCGGGTTTCGGTCCGGACGGAATTAGGCCTTTCGGAGCCGCATTCCAGAGGGATCGATGCCGTCTCCAGAGGTCGCACGACCGCTGTCGAGGTCGTCGGCCAGACCTCGCGCGAACACGGCGATCCCGGCCACGTCCACCCCGTGCGGGGCCTTCGGGCCGAACTCCTCCACCCGGTCGGCGCCTCGGCGCAACAGGCGAGCCGCGCCCAACCGGTTACCGCGCTGGGCGTGGGTGACTCCGACCGCGGTCTGCGCCAGTCCGCGCCACAACTCCCGCTCCGGTTCCGGAGACGACTTCCAGACCGCTTCGAGCACCTCGTGCGCGGTGAACGCGTACCCCTGGTCCAAGAGCCGTTGGGCCTCGCTCAGGCCCTCCTCCACGGTGAACTCGGCGTCGTCGGGCACACGTTCGACCTCACCCCGACCGCCATGAGGCATCGGACGCCCGTATCGGTCACGAGGCCGCTGGTTCTGTGCCCGCCCGACCTCGTTACGGTCCCGTTCGCCCTTGGCCCGCGTCGTCATGGGTGCCTCACCGCCGTTCGCCGTCGATCTCTCCCACCCACCCTACGAGAGCCTCCCCGACGTGACGCGGCCGCTCCTCCTGGGGGAAGTGTCCGGCGTCGGCCACCGACACCCAGCGGTAGGGGCCGGAGACGAGTCGTACCGAGGATCGGGCGACCTTCGGCGGACAGACCGGGTCCAGGGAACCATGCAGTTGGAGGACGGGGATCCGCACCGGCGCGCGCATTCGGTGGGCGTACCGGAGGCCGTCCGCGCGCCATCGCGACCGGAAGATCCAGCGGTGGTACTCCAGCGAGCAGTGCGAGACCTTCGGGATCGAGAAGGCGAGACGGTAGCGTTCCTCGGCCTCACGGTCGGGCCATCCCGGGGCCGACCAGGCGTCGAGGAGCTCACCCACGCGCACGCAACCGTCGGCGAGCAACCGGTGTTCGGGGAGGATCGGCACCTGGGCGCGGAGCATGTGACCCGCACCCGGTCCCGGGGGGAAGAGGGCGCGGGCGGCGCGTCGAGGATGGGGGGCCGACACCGCCGCCAGGGCGCGAACCGTGCCCGGGTGGTAGGCGGTCATGGTCCAGCCGATCAGCCCACCGACTCCGTGTCCGACCACGACGGCCTCGGCGGATCCGAGAGCACGGACCAACCCCGCCATGTCCTGTGCCAGACCCACCAGGTCGTATCCCCGCGGGGTCTTGTCACTGGCGCCATAGCCCCGTAGGTCGACGGCGACGGCCCGGTACCCGGCCTCGGCCAGGGCGGACATCTGGTCGCGCCACGTCCACCAGAACTGGGGGAAGCCGTGCAGGAGGAGGACGAGCGGACCCTCGCCGAGTTCGGCCACATGGAACCGGGCTCCGGCCGCGCCGACCGTCCGGTGGGTCCAGGGGCCGTCCACATAGGCGGCCGAATCGTCCAGCACCTTCGGGTCGCTAGTCGTTCGTGACGGCCGTGGCCCCACTGGCGGCGCTGACCTCGGTGACGGCCGTGGCCCCGTCGCGCCTGGGCGGACGGATCTCTCCGCGCAGGATGCCCACGAGGCGGGAGGTGGTGATCGCCGTGCGGGCCAGGCCCTGACGCCGGCGCAGGTTGATGACCGCGAACAGGATGAAGATCAGGGCGATCAGCAGGTAGAAGCCGGTGACGGCGAGGAACGAGGTCCAGTACTGCCAACCGAAGACCTCGGCCAGGAAGAACCCGGCGGTGATGGAGAAGAGGATCGCGACGAGGTGCAGGATGACACCGGCGGCGCCGAACTCACCGACGCTCTTGCCGATCTTGACGGCGTCCGCTTTGGCCTCGAGCTTGGCGAGCCTGATCTCGAGCTTGACCAGACGCGAGAGGTTTTCGGTGGCGTCGGTGACCAGTTCACCGATGGAACGTTCGGGGTCGCCGGCAGCGCCAGGTCGGCCGGTACCCGGCTTGTCCACCATCGTGGGGGTTCCCTTCTCTCGGTCCGAACACGCGGATTATCCTCCGCATCCTCGCACATGCCATGCCACTGATGTCTCTCACGGCACGCAAAACGGCGGGCTTCGGTTTCGGTGGTGAGTGAGCGTTCGAAGGCGCCCCACCCCCGTCGGAGGGGATGGGGCGCCGTGGAACCGTCGGTGATCCGACCCCTCAGCCGTTCTTCCCGGCCGAGGGCAGCTGCTTGGCGATCACGTCCATGATCGACGAGTCGGTCAGGGTGGAGGTGTCACCGATGTCCCGGTTCTCGGCGATGTCGCGCAGCAGACGCCGCATGATCTTGCCGGACCTGGTCTTGGGCAGCTCCGGAACCGCGAGGAGACGGGCGGGCTTGGCGATCGGACCGAGCGAGCTGCCGACGTGGTTGCGCAGCTCCTGGACCAGATCCTCGGGAACCTCTTCCTCTCCGCCCCGCAGGATGACGAAGCCGACGATCGCCTGACCGCTCACCTTGTCGGCGGCTCCGACGACCGCCGCCTCGGCGACCTTCGGGTGCGAGACCAGGGCCGACTCCACCTCGGTGGTGGAGATGTTGTGACCGGAGACGAGCATGACGTCGTCCACGCGGCCGAGCAGCCACATGTCACCGTCCTCGTCCTTCTTCGCACCGTCGCCGGGGAAGTAAAGGCCCTCGAAGCGCGACCAGTAGGTGTCCTTGTAGCGCTGGTCGTCGCCCCAGATGCCGCGGAGCATGGCCGGCCAGGGTTCGCGGATGACGATGAAGCCGCCTTCACCGTCGGGCACCGACCGTCCCTGTTCGTCGACGACGTCGGCCTCGATACCCGGGATCGAGCCCATCGCGGCGCCGGGCTTGCCCGAGGTGACGCCGGGCAGCGGGCTGACCATGATGGCGCCGGTCTCGGTCTGCCACCAGGTGTCCACCACCGGGGTCTTGCCGCCACCGATGTTCTCCCGGTACCAGATGTAGGCCTCGGGGTTGATCGGCTCACCGACCGAACCGATGACGCGCAGGCTCGACAGGTCGTACTTCGCGGGGATCTCGTCGCCCCACTTCATGAAGGTACGGATCGCGGTGGGCGCCATGTAGGCGATCGTGACCTTGTACTTCTCGATGATCTCCCAGAAACGGCCCTTGTGCGGGGTGTCCGGGGTGCCCTCGTACATGACCACGGTCGCCGCGTTGGAGAGCGGACCGTAGACGATGTAGGAGTGACCGGTGACCCAACCGATGTCGGCGGCACACCAGTAGACGTCGCTCTCCGGCTTGAGGTCGAAGACCGCCCAGTGCGTGTACGAGGCCTGGGTGAGGTACCCGCCTGTGGTGTGCAGGATGCCCTTGGGCTTGGCCGTGGTCCCGCTGGTGTACATGATGTACAGCGGGTCCTCGGAGTCGTGCGCCTGGGGGGTGTGCTCGGTGCTCGCGGAGCCGACGGCTTCGTGCCACCAGACGTCACGGTCGGTCCACTCGACGTCCTGGCCGGTGCGACGGACGACGAGCACGTTCTCGACGACGGGCCGGTCCGCGACGGCCCCGTCCACGGCGGGCTTGAGGGCGCTGGGCTTACCGCGTCGGTAACCACCGTCGGCGGTGATGACGAGCTTGGCCTGGCTGTCGTCGATGCGCTGGCCGAGTGCGTCGACGGAGAACCCGCCGAAGACGACCATGTGCACGGCGCCGATACGGGCGCAGGCGAGCATGGCGACGACGGTCTCCGGGATCATCGGCATGTAGATGGCGACCCGGTCGCCCTTCTTCACGCCGAGCGCGGTGATGGCGTTGGCGGCCTGGGAGACCTGGTCCTTGAGGTCGGCGTAGGTGATGGTGCGGCTGTCACCGGGCTCGCCCTCCCACTGGATGGCGGCGCGGTCACCGAGACCGGCGTCGACGTGGCGGTCCACGCAGTTGACGGAGGCGTTGATCTTGCCGCCGACGAACCACTTCGCGTAGGGCGGGTTCCAGTCCAGAACGGTGTCCCACTCCCGATCCCACTGGAGCCTGCGGGCCTGCTCCTCCCAGAAGCCGAGTCGGTCGGCGGCCGCGGCGTCATAGGCGTCCGCCTTGACGTTGGCGTTCGCGGCGAGCTCCGCGGGCGGCGGGAAGCTACGTGTTTCGTGGAGAAGGTTGGACAGTGTCTCCTGGCTCGAGGGAGTGCTGTCGGCCACTGTGATTCTCCTTACGTTGGCGGTTGGCAACCAATTAATCATGTGACGCCGGGCGCGTGAACAGCCGGGTCTCGGTCCAGCGGCGGTGAGCGCCGGGCGAGCGCCGAACGGTCGACGAACGGTCGCCGGTCCGCGATGAACGGTCTCCCCAGGACCTGACCCGGGGAGGTGGGCGGCCGGTGTTACCGCCGCGTAGTGTTGGTTGACGTGAGCGAATCGAGTTCTGCCTCCCTGTCAGACCCACTGTCCCGGATCGCCGAGCTGCCGGGGGTGAGCGACGCGGTCGACGAGACGCGAACCCTGGTCGACCGGCTGAGGGACCACCGAATCCTGCGTCGGCGCAGCAACGACGTGTCCCTGGAGTCCTCCCTGCGCGGCGCGTGCGCGTCGGCTGCGTTGGAGGGCGCCGAGGTCTCGATGGACGAGATCCGTGAGGGGCACGTCTACGACACCCGGATCAAGGGTGCGCTGCGCATCGGCGGCGAGCTGGGCGCGATGGTGGACACCTGGCCGAAGGCGCCCCGGCAGACCCTGGCGCGACTGCACACGTTGGCCGCGGCCGACGCGGTCTCCGAAGAGGCGCTGGGCCGCCCCCGCCTGGAGGGTGAACGGGTGGAGGAACCACTGGACCTGGGTCCCGCCCCGAGTTCCCCGGTGGCCTCCGCGCGGTTGGAGGGCCTGTACCGGTTGCTGGAGTCCCGCACGAAGGTCCCCGCCCTGATCACCTCGTCGCTGGTGCACGGAGAGCTGATGGCGATCCGTCCGTTCGGATGGGGTGACGGGCTGGTGGCTCGCGCCGCGGAACGGTTGACCCTGATCGAGCGCGGTCTGGACCCGAAGTCGCTGGTCGCCTCCGAGCTGGGTCACCAGACGCTGAGGGACGAATACGCTCCCGCACTGCGCGGATACATGGAGGGCACCCCGAAGGGTGTCGGCGACTGGATCGTGTACTGCTGCCGCGCCGTGTTCGCCGGAGCCCAGGACTCCATGGCCACGTGCGAGGCGCTCAAGCGAGGCTGAAGTCGAACCGAACGCGATTCGACCCACTCCATGCGGGGCCTTGCGCGGGAAAGCCGCGAAGTTTCGCAATCGTCCATTAACCGACAAGTGGAACGGCCATTCGATATCGGTTCGGTCACGCTTGAACGTTGGACAATCTTTCAAGAATGCCACGAGCATCTGCACGTGCACGTCGAACGGCGCCTCGGATCTTGACCCGGGGCGCCGTTTCCGACCCTGGAGCGACGGGTTGTCAAGCGTCACTAATCTGTAGTCCGACCTGGTGGAACCAGATTCCATCAGATCTGGACAGGCCCTATGGGGCCCAGCGAGGCGTGGGCTCCCGCGACCAGGGTCGGGGTGGGACTCATGCCACCGTCCGCTTTCTTTCTACGACGCGCACCCGCCCATCGAATAGGCGGTTGACGGAAGTTTTTCCCCTGGATTCCCGAACCCATACGCAACACTCGTGGTAGCGTCTGATTCAGAAGTTGAGCGAAGGACCGAGATCCTCGGTGAAAACCGAGGCGGAACGTCCCTTTCGAGTGGCTGACGGCAATACGGACACGTCGATCGGACGGCCCGACCGACCGTTCTTCGCGCCAACACGCACCAACGGACCATCTCCGAGGTCTCGGGAGTTCGATGACCACTCCCGTAGGCCCTTCCTAGGAGAGCGGAACAGCCGACCCGTCCCCCCAGGGCCGGACCAGGGCCGCCCCAGATCCCCCTCTGGGACGGGGCCCACGGTTTCCGCTCCGCCTCGCCTGCCGGGCGGGACGTACGACAGCCCCCGTACGTATGTCCCGCCCGCGGGTGGGGCAGCCCGGTTCTCTGAACGGGTCCCGCGGAGTTATCCACAGATCCGCGCACCCCACTTCTTTCGCGCTCCGGTGTCGGCCAAGGTCGAAAGGGCAGGTTCCCGCCCTCACCGGAGGTCCGATGGACGTTCCGCAGCGCCCCCTCATCGTCACCGCAGATCCCGCCCTCCTCGACGACCTGCTTCGGTTGGCCACCGCGGCCGCGACCGAGGTGGCCGTCGCCCCCGACCCCGAACGCGCCTTGCGTTCGTGGCGTCGGGCACCACTGGTGGTGGTCGGCGCGGACCTACGAGGGATGCTGGGCGAGGCCCATCCACCGCCGCACCCTCGGCTGGTGGTCGCCTCCCGGTCACCCGACGCCCCGGATCTTCGGACCATGGCACCGGGCCTCCCCGACGGGGGCCGCACCGCTCACGGACCACCGGGCGGGGCCACGACCGGTCCGGGGCCGGCGGTGGTCGGCCCCCGAGGGTCCGATCCGAAGGGGCCCGGGCCCGATGACGGCTCACCCGTCTACCTGCTCCCCCGGGACGAGTCGCTTCTGGTCGAACTGTTCGGCGCGGTCGGCGAGCGTCGGCCCGCGCCCACCGTGTCGGTCATCGGGGGACGTGGAGGCGCCGGGGCCAGCCTGCTCACCGTGGCCCTCGCCCTGGCCGGAGAACGCGCCGGACGCTCCACCGCTCTCTTGGACGCCGACCCCCTGGGTTGCGGACCCGACATCTACCTGGGCTGCGACCACACCCCCCAGAGTCCGCACACCGGTTGGAACGACCTGGTGAACCAGCGTTCCCGCACCCCTTGGCGGGCCCTGCGGGACGGGCTTCCCAGCGCGGGCCTGGTGGACGTCCTCACCTGGGCGCGAGGCACCGGTGGTCAGGGAACGGCGCTGCCCGTGGGCGCGGCCCGGTCCGTGCTGTCCTCCGCCCGGCGCGGCTCGGGACTGGTGGTGATCGACCTGCCCCGATCCTTCGACTCCGCCACCCGGGTGTTCCTCAACCACTCCGACCTCGTGCTGTTGGTCGTACCCGCCGACGTGTACGCGGTGGTGTCGGCCGCACGCATGATCGACACACTGCGGCAGGAGACCGACCGACTCCGGCTGGTGGTGCGCGGTTCACACGGCGGCCTGTCCACTTCGGTGGTCACCGGGAGTCTGGGGGTGGACCTGGACGCGGACCTGCCATCGGAACCCGGACTCTCCCGTGCCCTGACGATGGGCGAGGTGCCCGCGCGACACCCCCGATCGCCGCTGGCCCGGTACGCGGACCGTGTGGTCGGGACGTTCTCCGGGCTGCGGGAGGCGGGATGAGGCGGATCGAACGGCTGTGGCACGGTTCCCCGACCGCTTCCGATGACGGCAGGCGGCCCGAGCCGACATCGGTTCCACCAAGCGGGGTCGGATCGGCTCCGGGTCCCGCGGGGAGCGCCGTGGCACCGGGGTCGATCCCCCCGGAACAGCGCAAGGCGCTCTTGGAGCGGGTCCGCAACCGCTTCGTGGCCAGTGGGTCCCCGATCACCCCCGCCAACGTGGCGACCGCCCTGCGCGCCGAGGGGACCCTGCTGGGCGGTACCGACATGCTCGAACTCACCCGGGCGCTGAGCGCCGACCTGTACGGGGCGGGTCCGTTGGAGGAGTTGATGACCACCGACGTCACCGACATCCTCGTCAACGGACCCGACCAGGTGTGGGTCGACACCGGTGAGGGGCTGCGACGGGTGGAGCACGTGCGGTTCGACTCGGCCGACGAGGTGCGTCGGCTCGCCCAGCGGTTGGCGTTCCGCGCCGGCCGCCGGTTGGACGCGGCCTCCCCGTACGTGGACGCCCGACTCCCCAGCGGTGCGCGGCTCCACGCCGTGCTGCCACCGATCGCGCCGGAGAGCGCCTGCGTCTCGCTACGGATGCCACCGAACCGGGTCTTCGGCCTACCCGCGCTGATCGAGTGCGGCACGCTGACCCCGTCCGGCGCCGAACTGCTCCGGGCCCTCATCGCTCGACGGATTCCGTTCCTGATCAGCGGCGGCACCGGAACGGGAAAGACCACCCTGCTGTCGTGTCTGTTGTCCCTGGTGCCACCGGACGAACGGATCGTCCTGGCCGAGGACTCCCCCGAACTGCGCCCCGACCATCCGCACGTGGTGCGGTTACAGACCCGGCCGGCCAATATCGAGGGCAGCGGTGAGGTGTCCTTGGAGACCCTGGTCCGCCAGGGACTGCGGATGCGTCCGGACCGACTCGTGGTCGGCGAGGCCCGAGGTCCGGAGATCGTGTCCCTGCTGGGTGCTCTGAACACGGGCCATGAGGGAGGCGCGGGCACCCTGCACGCCAACGGGGCCGGTGAGGTGCCCGCACGGGTGGAGGCCATGGGCTGCGCCGCGGGGATGGACCGAGGCGCGGTGCACAGCCAACTCGCGGCCACCGGGGTGCTCGTCC
>NZ_DYZD01000475.1 GCF_020741345.1 Nocardiopsis listeri | reverse complement strand
CCCGATCCTCATGGCGGTCTGGAAGCTCGCCCCGGCCCTGGCGGCCGGCAACGCCATCGTCCTCAAGCCCGCCGAACAGACGCCCGCGTCCATCCTGCTCCTGATGGACATCATCGGTGACCTGCTGCCGCCGGGCGTGCTCAACGTCGTCAACGGCTTCGGCGTGGAGGCGGGCAAGCCGCTGGCCTCGAACCCGCGCGTGCGCAAGGTCGCCTTCACCGGTGAGACCACCACGGGCCGGCTGATCATGCAGTACGCGTCGGAGAACCTCATCCCGGTCACCCTGGAGCTGGGCGGTAAGAGCCCCAACATCTTCTTCGAGGACGTGGCCGCCGAGCGCGACGCGTTCTACGACAAGACGTTGGAGGGCTTCACGATGTTCGCCCTCAACCAGGGCGAGGTGTGCACCTGTCCGTCCCGTGCGCTGATCCAGGACTCCATCTACGACGGGTTCATGGCCGACGCCCTGGAGAGGGTGGGTCGGATCAAGCAGGGCAACCCGCTGGACACCGACACCATGATGGGCGCCCAGGCCAGCAACGACCAGTTGGAGAAGATCCTGTCCTACATCGACATCGGCCGTCAGGAGGGCGCCAAGGTGCTCACCGGTGGCGGCCGGGCCGAGATGGAGGGCGACCTGGCGGGCGGCTACTACGTCGCCCCCACGGTCTTCGAGGGGCAGAACAACATGCGGATCTTCCAGGAGGAGATCTTCGGCCCCGTGGTCTCGGTGGCCCGGTTCGACGACTACGCCGACGCCATCAAGATCGCCAACGACACCCTGTACGGGCTCGGCTCGGGTGTGTGGTCGCGCAACGGCAACACCGCCTACCGGGCCGGCCGCGACATCCAGGCCGGCCGTGTGTGGGTGAACAACTACCACGCCTACCCGGCGCACGCCGCCTTCGGTGGCTACAAGCAGTCGGGGATCGGGCGCGAGAACCACAAGATGATGCTCGACCACTACCAGCAGACAAAGAACCTGCTGGTCAGCTACTCGGATCAGGCGATGGGGTTCTTCTGATGGGCACCTCCGGCGGCGAGACCACGGTGGAGCGGGTGGCGGTCACCGACCCCGCGGCATCCCTGCTGCGGGAACTGACCGCCGACCACGGTCCGCTGATGTTCCACCAGTCCGGCGGCTGCTGTGATGGCAGCTCACCGATGTGCTATCCGCTGGGGGAGTTCCGTACCGGAGCCTCCGACGTGCACCTCGGAGACCTGGACGTGGGGCTGCCGGAGCCGGTGCCGGTGTGGATGTCCCGCTCGCAGTTCGAGCTGTGGAGCCACACCCACCTGACCATCGACGTCGTTCCCGGACGGGGGTCGGGGTTCTCCGTGGAGGCCCCGACCGGACAGCGGTTCCTGATCCGGTCCCGGTTGATGAGCGACGAGGAGGCGGTTCGACTGGACGCAGAGACCACTACCGAATAAGAGAACCGGGGCCGGTCGGGAGGAGGGGACCCGACCGGCCCCGGTCATGCCTTCGTGAGGACTAGGAAACGGTGTCCTCGGAGGTGTCGGGGACGGAGCGTCGGGTGGCCAGCCGGTCCGCGAGTTCGTCGGTGCTCACCAGATCCCGGCGGATCCGACCGGTCCGGTATCCGACCCGGGCCACGATGTGAGCCGCCACAGGCACCGTCACCACCTGGAACAGCCCCACCAGGAACAGCGTGCCGAAGCTGAAGACACCGGTCTCCTCCGCGGGGAGGAGACGCAGACCGATCCCCAGCAGTACCAGCAGCAACCCCAACACCTGGGGCTTGGACACGGCGTGCATCCGGGACAACAGGTCGGGGAAACGGATCAGGCCGATGGCGGCGATGAAGGACAGCAGTGCCCCGGCCAGGATGCACAGGATCGCGACCCGGTCCAGGACCTGAACGAACTGTTCGCTCACGACGTCTCCCCCTTTTCCTCGACCGTGTTCTCCACGACCGGGAGCACGACCTGTTCATCCTCGTCGTCCCCCTCCGCACGCCGGGCGACGAACTTGGCGACGCTGATCGAACCGACGAAGCCCAGCAAGGACAGCACCAGCAGGGTGGGCAGCACCGTGGGGTCGCGGTTGAAGGCCGCGAAGGCGCCGAGGCCGGTCACGGCGAAGGCCAACAGGGCGTCGACGGACAGCGCGCGGTCGAGGATGCTCGGCCCCAACAGGAGCCGGACCATGCCCAACAGCGCGGCCGCACCGAGCAGGACGGCGATGACGATCCACAGGGTGTTCACGCGTTCCTCCGCTCGGTGGCCAGGGCGGCCTCCAGTTCGGCGATGTTCTCCCGGGTGCCGATTCCGCGGGCGATGCGTTCCTCCAGTTCGTGGACGCCCCTCTTCGCCTCGGCCGCCTCCTCTTCGTTCTGCGCGCCGAGCACGTGCACGTACAGGATGCGTTCGGGCTGGGAGGCCTCCACGATCACACTGCCCGGAATGATCGAGGTGGCGATGGCGACGCACACCATGATCAGGTCGGATTCGGTGCGCATCCGCACCGCCACCACCGAACTCTGTACCGGGGGCCCGGGCCGGAACACCCAGGCGCTCACGTCGACGCTCGCGGCGAACATCTTGCCGAGGATGTACAGGACCATGTAGGGGCCCTGCAACGGCCAGAACCGGAAGCCCGGAACGATCGGCGGCAGCGGGAACACCATCATGATGAGCACCGACACCAGGAAGCCCAGGACGGCGATGCCCAGTGTCTCCGGGCGCAGCCGGAAGGCGTCGAACAACAGCATCCAGACCACGGTCATCCCGAGGGCGACGGGGATCTGTACCTTGCCGATGCGGCTGCGCAGGGCACGCGCACCGATCTTCTTCTTGATCTGTAGAGCGTTCATCGGGACCCTCCGAGGACCGCCTCGATGTAGGGCGTGCGTTCCAACAGGTCGGTCGCGGCGTCCGACGAGTAGCCGATGAGCGGTCCGGCGAACACGGTCATGGCCAGACCGAAGGCGACCAGACCGATCGTGGCCCCCACCATGCTCCTGGGCAGGACCACCGAGGTCACCACAGGGGTGGCCGCGGTCGAGGTGTCGCTCAGTCGCGAGGACGGGCCGACGGCCTCACCCGGGCCCAGGGCCGCGGTGGAGTCGTCCTCCTCCTCGGTGTCCTCCAGGATCGTGCCGGGCTCGGCGACCATGCCCTCGGACGGGGTGCGCCAGAACGCGTAGTTCCACACCCGCGCGATGACGTACAGCGTCAACAGGCTGGTGAGCACCGAGGCGCCGACCAGCGTGTACGCCAGCGGGGTGCCCGCGTCCACACCGGCCTGCATCAGCCCGACCTTGCCGAGGAAGCCCGACAGCGGTGGGATGCCGCCCAGGTTCATCGCCGGGATGAAGAACAGGATGGCCAGGAGCGGCGCCATCTTCGCCAGGCCGCCCAGGTGGTCCAGCGCGGTCGACCCGCCCCTTCGTTCGATCAACCCCGTCACCAGGAACAACGTGGTCTGCACGGTGATGTGGTGGGCGATGTAGTACACGGCGCCCGCCATCCCCAACTGACTGCCGAGCGCCACACCGAACACCATGTAGCCGATGTGGCTGATCAGGGTGAACGACAGCAGACGCTTGATGTCGGTCTGCGCCACGGCGCCCAGGATGCCCAGGATCATCGTCGCCAGCGCCACCCACATCAGGGCGTCGTTGAGCTGTTCGCCGGGGAAGAACAGGGTCTGCGTCCGGATGATCGCGTACACGCCCACCTTGGTGAGCAGTCCCGCGAACACCGCGGTGACCGGTGCCGGCGCGGTGGGGTAGGAGTCCGGCAGCCACGCGGCCAGCGGGAAGACCGCCGCCTTGATACCGAAGGCGACCAACAGGATGACCTGTAGGACCAGCGCCAACTCCGAGGAGATCTCGGGCAGTCGCTCGCCCAGCTGCGCCATGTTCACGGTGCCGGTCGCGCCGAAGACGAGCGCGATACCGATCAGGAACAGCACCGACGAGACCAGCGACACCACCACGTAGATGGCGCCCGCCCGCATCCGTGACTGCGTACCGCCGAGCGTCAGCAGTACGTAGCTGGCGGTCAGCAGGATCTCGAAGCCGACGTACAGGTTGAACAGGTCACCGGCGAGGAAGGCGTTGGAGACACCGGCCACCAGGATCAGGTAGGTCGGTTGGTACACCGAGAGCGGCGCGACCTCACCCTTGCCGGCCATGCCCTGACCGATCGAGTAGATCAGCACGGCCAGGGTGATGGCCGCGGAGACCGTCACCAGGAGCGCGGACAGTCGGTCGGCCACGAGCGTGATGCCGACCGGGGTCTCCCAACCGCCCACCTGGACGGCCTGGGGCCCGAACATGTCGGCGCCCACCATCAACGCGGCACCGATCAGCAGGACCAGCGTCAACGCGATGACGCTCAGCCACTGCTGGAAACGGGGCCGGCGAATACCCATCGCGAGCTTGACACCGGCCGCGAAGAGCGGCAACACCACCGGCAGGGGAACGAGGTAGTGCAGGATTCCGGCGAGGTAGTCCCATTCCATGGTCAGTCGTTCCCTTGCAGGTCGCTGTCTTCCGCGCGGGCCAAGCGTTCACGCTCGGCCCGCATGGTCTGACGTGCCTGACGCCGCTGCGAACGGATGCGACGGCGCAGCTCGCGCCACAGCTCACGTTCGGCGGCGCGGTCGGCGCGCCTGTGCTCCCGCAGTCGCTTGCGCCCCATGCGGATCCGGCCGCGCAGTTCCGTCACCTGGTTGACCATGCTCTGTCGACGGTGGGTCAGACGACGCATGGTCTCCTGGGACTGCTCGTCGATGTCGCCGTCCTCGGCTTCGACCTCGAACCTGGCGAGCTCGGCCTGGGCGGCCGCGATCTCCGCCTTGATGCGGGCCTGTTCGGCCAGCTCCTGGGCGTCGGCCGCGGCGATGGTGGCCTGGAGTTCGGCCCGCTGCCTGCGGATGTCCGCGCGCAGCCGGCGGCGTTCCTGCAGGAAGCGCTGGCGCACCGCGCGACGGCCCTCGCCCTGCACGATACGGAGGTCCTCGGCGTCGTCCTGGACCTCGTCGTTGCCCTCCAACTGCCAGCTCCGGTAGGCCAACGCCAACAGGAACGCGGTGATGCCGAGGGTGATGACGATGGCCGTCAGGATCATCGCCTGTGGCAGCGGATCGGTCATCTCGTTGATGTCGTCGGTGAACCACCGGATCGGAGGACCGCCCGGCCGCCCGGCCATCGCCAGGATCATCAGGTTCACGCCGTTGCTGAACACGATGAAGCCCAGTAGCACACGGGTGAGGCTGCGCTCCAGCATGAGGACGACGCCGACCGCGACGAGGACACCCACGACGATGACGAGTGTCAGGCTTGGCGACTCGTTCACGAGGTGACCTCCTCGGTTCGTGTGGGGGTTCTCGGACCGATGGCCTCCGAGTGCGCGGCGTCCCGTTCGATCTGTTCGTCGATGCGGGCGCCGAGACTGCGCAGGATGTCCAGGATCAGTCCGATGACCAGCAGGTACACACCGATGTCGAACAGCGTCGAGACCGTGACGTGCGCTTCGCCGAAGATCCCGAAGTTCAGGTAGTGGTCCGCTCCGGCGAGCACGTCGTCGAGGAAGATCGCCCCGCCGATCGCC
>NZ_DYZD01000474.1 GCF_020741345.1 Nocardiopsis listeri | reverse complement strand
GAAGCAGATCCTGTCGCGCACGTGGCGGGAGGACCGTCTCCCGCTCCGTTCCGACGAGGACCTGTCGGCCCTGAACCTGGACCTGCGACTCGGCACCGAGGCGACCGGGCTGGACACCTGCGCCCGTACCGTGAAGATCGCGTCCGGAGAGGCGCTCCGCTACGACGGGCTGATCGTGGCCACCGGGGTCCGGCCGCGCGCGCTGCCCACCGCGCGCGGCCACTTCCTGCGCACCCTCGACGACGCACTGAACCTGCGGTCCCGGATGGAGCCCGGACGTCACCTCCTGGTGGTCGGCGCGGGGTTCCTCGGCGGCGAGGCCGCCGCAGCGGCACGGGAGATCGGTTGCCGGGTCACCCTGGTCGAACCGGCACCCGTCCCCCTGGCCCACGCCGTGGGCCAGGACGTGGGACGGATGCTCTCGACGCTGCACTCGGAGCACGGCGTGGACCTGCGCACCGGGACCGGGGTGGCGGAGGTGACCGACGACGGGGTGCGGCTGATCGGCGGCGAGGTGATCGAGGCCGACGAGGTGCTGGTCAGCGTGGGATCGGTGCCCAACACGGACTGGCTGGAGGACAGTGGGCTGCGCTTGGACGACGGCCTGGTGTGCGACGAGTACTGTTCGGCCGGCCCGGGGGTGTACGCGGCGGGCGACGTCGCCCGCTGGCACAACCCGCTCTTCGGCGCTTCCATGCGCGTGGAACACCGCACGCACGCGGCCGAACAGGGCATGGCGGCCGCCCGCAACCTGCTCCGCGGCGCCGAGGGGCGACCCTTCGCCCCGGTGCCCTACTTCTGGTCCGACCAGTACGACCTGAGGCTCCAGGCGTACGGATACCTACGCGGTCACGACGAGGTCGCCCTGGTCGAGGGTGCCCTCGACGAGCGTCGGTTCATCGTCGCCTACCGCACCGGTGACCGGCTGTCCGGGGTGGTAGGCGCAGGGGTTCCGCCCAGGACCCTGCGGTCCTGGAGACAGGCCATCGCACGAGGCGCGACCTGGGACGATGGTCCCCCGGCCCCGTCCGAGCCGACGAGAAGGGCGGCCTGAAATGGCGCTGTCCGACGAACCCGAGGTGGTCGTCGTCACCGGGGCCGGTGGCATTGGCGAGGCGGTCGCGCGTCGTCTGGGCAACGGCCGCCGGTCGGTGCTCGCCGACTATTCGCAGGGCCGACTGGACCGGGTCGTGGCCTCCCTCCGGGAGACGGGCCACGACGCCGTGGGCGTCCTCACGGACGTCTCCGACCGGTCCTCGGTGGAAGAGCTCGCCCGTGTGGCCCGGCGGGAGGGCAGGATCGTCTCGGTCGTGCACACCGCCGGTGTCTCCGCGGCCACCGCGACGGTGGAGGCGATCCTGCGCGTGGACCTGGTCGGTACCGCGCACGTCATCGACGCGTTCGAACCCGTGGCCTCGCGCGGAACCTCCCTGGTCTGCGTGGCGAGCATGGCGGGTCACCACGCCTCGCTGAGCCCCGAGGAGGAGCACGCGCTGGCCACCGTTCCCACGGAGGAGCTTCTGTCCCTGGACCCGGTGAAGTCCATCGACGACGGCGTCAGCGCCTACATCGTCGCCAAACGGGCCAATCAGGTTCGTGTCCAGGCGGCGGCCCTGGCGTGGAACCGTCGGGGCGCGAGACTGAACACCATCAGCCCGGGGGTGATCGCCACTCCCATGGCCGCGGCCGAGGCCGAATCCCCCACGGGCGGCCACATGATGGCGATGCTGCAAGCCTGCGGCATCGGTCGCAGCGGCACCCCCGGTGAGGTCGCCGAGGCGGTCGCCTTCCTCGCCGGCCCCGACGCCCGGTACATCACCGGGACGGACCTGCTGGTGGACGGCGGCCAGGCGGCCTGGATCCGCCACCACCGCCCGACCGGGTAGTCGGGGCGGTGGGCCTCCTACTTCGACAGCAGGTAGTCGACGACGTCGGCGGCGGAGAAGTCCGTTCCGGCGCGGCGCAGCAGGTCGGGGAGGAAGTCCAGGTCCTGACCCAGGGTGAGCAGTGGCGGTTCGACGTAGCCGTCGGGGCGGTGCTGTTGCAGGCCCACGTTGGCGGTCAGGGCGTTGCACAGACAGCGACGCCCGTCGGTGTCCTCCTTCGCCCCGCCCTTGCGGACATAGGCGTCGACGGGTTCGGCGGGGCAGCGGTAGCCGATCGCGCCGTTGTCCTTGAGGAACGGTGTGCGCAGGAAACCGAGGTCGCACAGGCGGGTCCGCAAGGCGAACTCTCCCTCGGCCGAGAGGGTGTTCGGCAGTCGTGCCACCTTGAACGGGAAGCCGGTGGGCGAGGCCAGGGGGTCGTTGCGCACCCGGAGGGTTCCGGCCGCGCCTCGGGCCAGGAGCCTCTGCCGAAGACCGGGTGTCAGCCCCGACTCCCTGGCCAGTGCGAAGGCGGTTCCGGCCTGCACACCCATCGCGCCCTCGCCCCTCGCCGCCGCCAGCCCCTGCGGTGTGGCCCGGCCGCCCGCGAGCCAGAAGGGCGCACCGAGTGCGGCGACCTTCGCGATGTCGATTCCGTCGCGCGGGCCGTACACCGGCTCGCCCTCGTCGTTGAGCGGGTTCCGGCGCCGTGGCGGGGCACTGTGGCCACCGGCCCGATGGGTCTCCAGGACGAACCCGTCGGGACGGGTGGCCGAAGAGCGGTGCAGGTACTGAGCGAGCACCGTGGAGGCGATGATCGCCAGGAAACACGGTCGAGCGAGCCTTCGGGGCGCGGGCCCGGCGAGGCCGGTCGGGTCGAAGGCGACGGTGTGCCGTTCCTGCGACCCTTCCACGGCGACCGTCAGTTCGGTGGTCGAATGCGTGCTCAGGGCGTCGAGCAGCCCCGGGATCTCGCCGGGGATCCCCGCGCCCATCAGTACGTGGTCGACCCCCGCCAACATCGCCCCGTAGGCGGAGGGTTGGGTGGCGAGCTGGATCTTCTCCATGTAGTTGACGCCGACGGGCCCGTCGTGGCCCTCCTTGGCCAGCCACACCTCGACGAAGTTGCCCACGACCGTGAGTTCGTCGCGGGACCGGTTCGGGCGCAGTCCGAGCCGGGGCACCGGGCGGAACGGGCGGCCGGCCGGTATCCCGCCGGGGACGAAGTACCGGTCCAGGATCCGGGAGACGGTGTCCTGGTCGGGGAAGTGGGCCAGCGCCCGGCGCGTGTCCCCCTCCGGATCGCCGAGTTGGAGTCGGCGGGCGAGCTGGGCGTCGAGGGCGACCCCCGAGACCACGCCGAGTTGGCCGGTGCGCGCGACGGCGCGGGCGAGCCGCCATCCGGACACCCCGACCCCCATACCGCCCTGGATGACGGCGGGTAGTACGCCGGTGGTGGAACCGGTGGGCATGGTGGACACTCCTGCGGATGGGGACGGGCCGGTCCGACCAGCTTCGAGCAGGCGGGCCCCGGGGCGAAGGGCCCTCCGTCCCCGTCGTCGGCGCGGAAGGTCCCCTCGGAGGAGGTCACATGGACGGGTCGGGGGTCGTGCTCAGCCCTCCCCCGCGGGCTCACGGCGCACGCTCAGCAGGAAGACGCTGTCCTCCAACGCGGTCACGGAGTGGCGTTCGGGCGGGATCGGCACGATCTCCCCACTGGCGAGTTCCCACCCACGCCCCTGCCCGTTCAGCCGTACCCTGCCCGCGAGCACGTGCAGCGTCGCCTCCGGCGGGCTGTCGTGCTCGGCCAGTTCGGAGTCCTTGAGCAGGGCCAACGCGGTCTGGCGCAACAGGGAGTCACGGTCGCCGTACACCGTGGTCGCGGCACGGTGGGCGTGCGCCTCTCGTGCCTTCCCCAGCAGGTCGTCGGCCAGGGACTTCAGGTCGATCGTGCCGTTCGGACGCGCGTGCTCGCTCATCGTGCTCTCTCCTGGGGCACCGTCCCGCGGCGCCCCCGTCGTCACTCTCGGTTGCGGCAGGAGTTTATACAACCGTGGTTGGAAAAAATAGAGTCCACGCCACCGTGCTCACCGACGCCCTCGGGCCCGACCCTCGGTGAACTCCGCGGCCCGCTCCCGCACGAGACCGCGGACGATGAGCGCCGCCGGTGAGGGCCTGCCCTGGGAGCGCTGCACGAGACAGATCCGGACCGGCTCCGCGCCACGGATCGGGATCCAGTGCAGCCCGGGCACGTCACCGGAGGTGTCGAAGCGCGCGAGCACGCCGATCCCCGCCCCGTGACCCACCATCACCTTGAGCGAACGGGCCGACATCGTCTGCACCACGACGTCGGGGGCGGCGATGTTGTCGTGCAACCGCTCCCACATCACGGTCCCGGCGCGCATGGTGACGATGGGCCACGTGGCGAGGTCGCGCCAGGCGAGTTCCTCGCGCCGGGCCAACAGGTGGTCCGTGCGCACCACGACGCCCAGGGGCGCGCACAACAGCGGCGAGCGACGAAGTCCCGCGGCGGCCGGTGCCGCCGGGGCCGAGATCACCCCGAAGTCCAGGTCACCGTGGAGCACACGGCTCTCGATGTCCCCGGATGAGGTCTCGGTGACACCGAAGCGCAGGTCGGTGTGTTCGGCGCGTAGGCGAGCGACCACCGGGGCGATGAGGGTCTCGGCGACCACGGAGATCGCCCCGATCGCCACCCGCCCCTGGTAGGCCCCGCCGGACTCCGCGGCGGCGCGGAGGGCTGCGTCCTCGGCGGCCACCAGGCGCGCGAGGGGGTCGATCATCGCCTGCCCTGCGTCGGTGGGACGCACGCCCTGGCGGCTGCGGGTCAGCAACACCACGTCGAGTTCCTCCTCCAGGAGGGCGACCTGCTCTCCGAGCGTGGGCTGGCTGACCCCACAGCGCGAGGCGGCCGACCGCAGGGAACCGGTTTCGACCGCGGCCAGAAAGTACCGTGCACGCTCGACTCGCATCGCGCCACCGTAACGGGTTCACCTATCACCCGTCGAAGGTGGTTCCGTCTTCCACCCAGGTGCCTCCGAGGACCATGATCGACGCATCTCATCGCATGAACCAGATCACACCCCAGGTGGAAGGAAAACCCTCATGGCCTCCCAGCCGCTCGCCGGGATCACCGTGCTCGACCTGTCCACCATCCTCGCCGGTCCCCTGGCCGCGACACTGCTCGGCGAATTCGGAGCCGAGGTGATCAAGGTCGAGCAGCCGGGCAGCGGCGACCCGGCCCGCCGCTACCCTCCGCTGGACGGCGACACCTCGGCCGGCTGGACGCTGCTCGGACGCGGCAGGCGCAGTGTCACGCTCGACCTGCATCGCTCCGGTGCGGCGGAGATCGTCGGGCGTCTGGCACGTGAGGTCGACGTGGTGGTGACCAACTTCCGCCCCGCGACACTGCGGCGGTTCGGTGTCGACTTCGACGACCTGCGCACCTACCGCCACGACCTCGTCATGGTGCACGTCAGCGCCTTCGGTCGGACGGGACCGTACTCCGACCGCCCCGGTTTCGCCCGGGTCGCCGAGGGGTTCGCCGGTCTGACCCATCGAACGGGGTCCCCCGACGGTCCTCCGACCTTCACCGGCTACCCGGTGGCCGACGGTGTCACGGGGATCTACGCCGCGTTCGCCACGCTGCTGGCCCTACGCCAACGTGACCGGACCGGGGAGGCGCAGCTGGCCGACATCCCGCTGTACGAGCCACTGCTCCGGATGATGGAGGACTTCGTCGTGGACTACAGCGTGACCGGGCACAGCGTGGAACGTCAGGGCAACCGGAACCCCCACATCAGCCCCAACGACATGTACCGCACCCGCGATGAGCGCTGGATCGCCCTGCCGGCCTCCACCGACCGCATGTGGGAGCGGCTCGTCGAGGTGATGCGGGCCCCGGACCTGGCCGTCCACTCCACGATGGCGGCCAGGGTCGAACACCGGGACGAGATCGAGGGGCGGGTGGCCGCGTTCGTCGCCGAGCACGACGCCGTCGAGCTACTGGCCCGGCTGGACGCGGCCGGTATCGCCGCCGGACCCGTCAACTCCGCCGAGCAGGTGTGCACGGACCCGCACATCCGGGAGCGCGGCTCGATCGTCGAGGTCCGGGACGCCCAGGGGCGCGACAGGCTGGTCCAGGCGCCCGCCGGTCGCTTCTCCGGGTTCGAGGGACGCATCGGCCGTCCGGCGCCGGAGTTGGGCGAGCACACCACCGAAGTCCTGCGCGACCTGCTCGGCATGACCGGAAACGAGATCGACGACCTGCGCCACCGCGGCGTCGTCTGAGCGAAAGGGACCTCCCCCCGTGACCATCGCCGACCTCTCCATCCTCGTTCTGCTCCTCCTCTTCGCCGCCACCGCGTTGCGCGGTTTCAACCTCGGACTCGGGGCCTTCGCCGCCGCGTTCCTCGTCGGCACGGCCACGGGGATCCCCTCCGACGAGGTCACGGGGTTCTTCCCCGCCGACTTCTTCATCCTGATCGTCGGTGTGACCGCGCTGTTCACCGTCGCCAAGATCAACGGCACGCTCGACTGGATGCTGGACGGGCTGCTGCGGCTGGTCAGGGGCAGGGCCCTGCTCGTCGCCCTGGTCCCGTTCGTGGCCGGGGCACTCCTGGCGGCCTTCGGGACACTTCCCGCGGCGGCCACGGCGATCGTCGCCCCCATCGCCCTGGGGCTCTCGGCCCGCTACGGACTTCCTCCGTTGATGATGGCCGTCCTGGGCATCATGGGCATCCTCAGCGGCCTGTTGTCGCCCCTGGCCGTGTACGGCGTGACGGCCCACCAGCAGAGCGCCTCCATGGGGCTCGGCATGCCCGATCACGCACCGGTCACCCTCCTGGTCGGTTCCCTGACCGCCGGTGCCGTCGTCTGCGCGGGGGCACTGACGGTGACCCGATTCCTCGGCGCGCCGCCCACGGGCCGGAGCCTGGTGCCGGCCGGCGGCCACACGGGATCCGCCGCCGGTGGTCCGGCCCACGCCGGGCGGGCGCCGGACCGGGCCGAGGCGCCGGCCCTGTCGGTACGTGTGGTCACCCTCACCGGGATGGCCACGGTCCTGGTCCTGTCGGTGGGCTTCGACATGAACATCGGCTACCTGGGCCTCACCGCGGCCTGCCTCCAACTCCTGATCCTGCGTATCGAACCCGCGCCGGCCGTGGCCCGTATGCCGTGGGGCATCGTCCTGCTGATCGGTGGCCTGCTGACCTACATCGGTGTGATGCAGGACCTCGGCGCCTTCGAACGCATCAGCGACCTGCTCACGATCGAGGGTTCGGCGATGCTGACCCTGCTCCTGCTGTGCTACATCGCCGGCATCACCTCGTTCGCCGCGAGCTCGATCGCGGTCTTCGTGACCGCGATGCCCCTGTTGCCCGCCGTCGTGGAGGCCGGGGTCTCCCCCGTCGGTGCCGTGTTGGCCGTGGCCTTGTCCTCGGTGGTCGTCGACATCAACCCACTCGGCATCACGGGCGGTCTGATCCTCGGCGCGGCGCCGGAGGAGACCCGGCCGACCCTGTTCCGTCAGTTGCTGTTGTACGGGTTGGTGTCCGTCGCCGTCGGTCCGCTGATCGTCTGGGCGGTCTTCGGCTGGTGGTGAGCCCCGTCCGTTCAGCATGTGGGCATCGGTTCTTCGACCCGGCGCGCCTCAGAGGGTGCCGGGGCGGCCGACTCGGCGGTGTGACAGCGAAACCACGGAACGGAATCGGCCGGAACATCGCCCGCGAGCACGAGGAAGCACCCCTACGATGGTCGATCCGGAAGTCCTATGCCCGAGCGGGTTCGGCCTCGACCTCCGTACCCTCCTCGGTGGGCAGCAGGGCCCGCAGGCGCCATCCGCCGTCGGGGCAGGGCCCCGCGCTGACCTCACCACCCGCCAAAGCCACCCGCTCCCGCAGACCCGTCAACCCGTACCCACTACGCGGCGCGGGCCGCACCACACCCGGAACCGGACCATTGGCCACCTCCACCTCCAACCGATCCACCCCGAAGTACAACCCCACCCGCACCCGAGCACCCGTCGCGTGCTTGGCCGCGTTGGTCAACGCCTCCTGCACCACCCGAAACCCCGTACGCTGCACCGCCAACGGCAACACACCACCCTCACCACTACGCTCACACACCACCTCCATCCCCGCCCCACGCCACTGCGCCACCAACCCCTCCAAATCCGCCAGCACCGGCTGCGGAGCCGTAGGAGCCGCCTCCCCCTCCTCCTCACGCAACACCCCCAAAATGCCGCGCAACTCCGCCAACGCCTCCCGCCCCGTGGTACGAATCAACCCCGCCGCCCGCTCGGTCCGCTCATCCACAGACGACACCTCCAACCCACCCGCGTGCAACACCATCAAACTCACCCGATGCGCCACCACATCGTGCATCTCCCGAGCGATCCGCGTCCGCTCCGCCGTGATCGCCCGCTCCGCCCGCAAATGCTGCTCACGCTCCAACCGCTCCGCACGCTCCCGCAACCGCTCGATGAGCTCACGCCGCGTACCGATCCACAACCCGGCGATGGTCGGTAGGACCAGGATGGTCATGGCGGTCATGACGAAGGCGAGCACCGCGGTGTTGAACACGCTCGCCACGGCCAGGCAGCCCAGGGCGAACCAACCGGTGAGGATCTTGCGGTCGCTGAAGTACGCCGGGTAGGAGTACAGGCCCACCATCAGCGGAAACGGGTTGCCGTACAGCACCAACAACAGGAGCCCGGTCAACAGCAGCCACTTGGGGGCACTGCGCCGCCACAGCATCGCCACCGAGGCCAGGATCGTGGGGAGCCCGAACACGAGGAACGTCGAGAGCAGGACCCACCACATGCCCGGCAGGGAGTCCATGAGCGCGCCGTACACCCCGAACAGCGCGGAGAGGGCACCCAGTCCGCCGCCGACCCCGGCCAGCATCGCCAGCCCGCTGAAGGGCAGACTGAACAGGGCGAAACACCAGTCGGCGATACGCAGCCGACGGTCCCACCACCACATCCCGTTGTGCCGCGCCAGTTTCGCGGCACGGTCCACCTGGTCTCTCAACGGAGTTCTCACGCGACCGAGTGTAGGTCGACGGTGGTTCGTCGCCGCCGGCCCGGAACGGGCTCCCAGCGCGTCGGTCCGTTCGCCCTTCCGCCGGGTTTCCCCTGTTCATCGACGTTCGAGAACCAGGGTGGTCCGTCGGGCCCGACGCGACCCCCGACGAAAGTAGGGGGGCCGACCCCACTTAGGCGTCCCGGACCCGCTTCGAGTCATGTCTTTGGCCCATATCCGGTTCGGCCCGTGGGCGGAGGTTTCGAGCGCTTTTCGAACCTAGCGTGACGAGCACGCCCGAACACGCCCCCGCCCCCGTCGGCCGCACAGCCCGGCCGCATGATCGCAGGAGTCATCCGTCATGCTCCGCACCACCCTGGCCGGCCTTCGACTGCACAAGGCCCGCTACCTCACCACCGCCCTGGCCATCCTGCTCGGGGTCATGTTCATCTCCGGCACCATGGTCTTCGCCGACACCCTCGAAGCCGGTTACGAAGAGTCCGTGATGGGGTCGACCACCAATGTCGACGCCATCGCCGTGCCCGCCGAGGAGCAGGACGGGGCGGGACCGTTCTTGGAGCCCGAACCCCTCACCGAGGAACACCTGGAACGAATCCGTTCCCTGGACGAGGTCGACGTCGCGGACGGCGTGGTCAACGGCCACACCGTCCTGCTCGACGCCGATGGGCGCGCCGTCGGCGCCGTGCCGCCCATGGGTGTCTCCGTGGGTGAGGCCACCCGTTTCACCGCGAAGAAGGGCACCCTGCCCACCGCCGAGGACGAGGTCGCGCTCGGCACCGCCATCGCCTCCGAGACCGGGTTCACGGTGGGCGACACCGTCACCCTGCTCGACCCCGATCGCCGGGAACGGGAGTTCACCGTCACCGGGCTGGTCAATCTCGGCGTCGACCCCGAGTACGGCTTCGGCGGCGCGGTGGTCATGACCGAGGACGTCGCCCGGCGGATGACCGGGGCCGAGGGCTACGGCGAGATCGACGTCCTGGCCGCCGCGAGCGCCACCGACGAGCAGGTCGCCACGAGCGTCGCTGACCTCTTGGGGGAGGCGGCCGAGGTCCGGACCGGTGTCGCCTACGGGGAGGAGATCGCCGGGCAGGGAGGCGCCCAGAGCGCGATCCTGCGTATCTCCCTGCTGCTGTTCGGCGTGATCGCGATGTTCGTCGCCTCCATCGTCATCTACAACACGTTCGCGATCCTCATCGCCCAGCGTCAGCGTGAGATGGCCCTGCTGCGCTGCGTGGGTGCCAAGCGCGGCCAGGTCTTCCGTTCGGTGCTGACCGAGTCCTTCGTGGTGGGTCTGGTGTCCTCGGCCCTGGGGGTGCTGGCCGGGATCGGCGTGGGCCACCTCGGCGCCTGGATCGGCGGTCCCCTCATGGGCGCCGACGTGGTCGCCTCGGTCGTGATCGCTCCCAACGCGATCCTCGCCGGCCTGCTGGTCGGCACCCTGATGACGGTGTTCTCCGCTTTGGTCCCGGCTCTGCGCGCCACCCGGGTGTCCCCGTTGGCGGCGCTGCGCACGAGCTCCACCGCCGCCGGCCTGGAGAAGGGCACCGGGTGCCTTCGCGCGGGATTCGGTGTGCTGACCTTCGTGGTCTCGGGTGTGATGGTCATCGGGGTCCGGCTCGTCGGGCCGAACCCGATGAACCTGTTCGTCGTGACCGCCGCGGCGCTGCTCGCCTTCCTCGGCGTGGTCGTACTCGGCCCGCTGCTGGTGCGCGGCGTCGTGCGCGTGCTGGGCCTCCCGCTGCGCCGCATGGGTGTACCGAGCAGGCTCGCGGTGGACAACTCCACCCGCAGCCCACGTCGTGCCGCCACCGCCATGATCGCCCTCACCGTGGGCGTCACCCTCATCACCGGTTACTCGGTGGTGAGCGCCTCGGTCGAGTCGACCCTGACCCGATTGCTGGAGGACGGGTTCCCGGAGGACTACCGGATCGAATCACAGTTCTCCCCGGAGACGACGGCCACGGATGACACGTCGTTCATCCCCGACCAGGTGCGCCTGGACCTGATGGAGGAGCCGACCGTCGCGTCGGTGTTCGGTGAACGCCACGGTTACACCGATTCCGACGCCGCCATGGAAGGGACCGACGGGACCATCCCGGTCACCGCCTACAACGGCGCGGAGATGGGCGTGGACCTCACCCCCGAACTGGCGGAGGGCGACCTGGCCGATCTGGGCCCGGGCACCGTGGCCATCTCCGAGGACTTCGCCGGGAGCAGGGGCACGGGCGAAACCATCACCCTGGCCTCCCCCGAAGGCGACCTGGAGTTCGAGATCGTCGCGGTGGCCGAGAGCATGCAGACCGTCTTCGGGGTGGTCGTCACCGTCGAGGAGTACGAACGGATCTTCCCCGAGGGGACCCGTGACTCCCTCCTGATGATCCAGGGCACCCAGGACGCCGACCCCGCCGAACTGCGCGAGGCCGTCTACTCGTCCGTGGACGACCACCCGACTCTGCAGGTCGACTCGGGCGCCGAGATCAGGAACCAGTTCTCCCACATCATCGACACCGCCTTCTACACGATCGCGGCGATGCTGGGGCTGGCCATCGTCATCGCGTTGTTCGGCATCTCCAACACGATGGCGCTGTCGGTGCTGGAACGTACACGTGAGTCCGCGATGCTGCGGGCCTTGGGGCTGACCAAGGCCCAGCTGCGCCGGATGCTCGGTATCGAGGCCGTGCTGCTGAGCCTGATCGGCACCGGGGTGGGCATCGCCCTGGGCGTGACGTTCGGTTGGGCGGCCTGCATCGCGGTGCTGCCCAACCTGCTGCTCAGTGTCCCCGGTGCGCAGATCGCGGTGTTCATCGCGGTGGCGATCCTGGCCGGCCTGCTGGCGGCGGTGCTGCCCGCCCGCCGGGCCGCGGGCACCTCCATCGCCGGTGCGCTCGCGAGCCAATAGCGCCACCGTGTTCGGTTCCGGTCCGATCGGGGGAAGGGGGAGGACATGAGTGGTTCGGTCTCGACACCGTCCTCCGCCGGTCAGGTGGCCTGGGGTACGCCCGCCGCGCGGTGGATGCTGACGGCCACGGTCCTGGCCTCGGGCATGGCGTTCCTGGACTCGACGGTGGTCACCGTGGCGCTGCCCGCAGTCCAACAGGACCTGGGCACCGGGTTGTCCGGTCTGCAGTGGATCGTCAACGGGTACATGGTGACGCTGTCGGCACTGATCCTGCTGAGCGGGTCGCTGTCGGACCGGTTCGGTCGAGTGCGGCTGTTCATGATCGGGGTGGCGGTGTTCGCACTGGCCTCGGCGCTGTGCACGTTCGCTCCGACGTTGGGGTGGTTGATCGCCGGAAGGGTCGCCCAGGGGGTGGGCGGTGCGCTGCTGACCCCGGGGAGCCTGGCCATCCTGCAGGCGGGCTTCCGGGAGGACGACCGGGCACGGGCGATCGGCGCGTGGTCGGGGCTGACGGGTGTGGCCTCGGCGGTGGGTCCGTTCGTGGGCGGGTGGCTGGTCCAGATCGGCGACTGGCGGCTGATCTTCCTCCTCAACCTGCCGCTCGCGGTGGTGGTGCTCGTGATCGCCCACTTCAAGGTGCCCGAAACGCGGGGCGGCTCCGCCGAGGGGGGCCTGGACTACGGAGGCGCCCTGCTGGGCGTGGTGGCGCTGGGCGGCATCACCTACGCGCTGATCCAGTGGGGTGCCGAGGGCGGTACCCCGGCGGTGTGGACCGGCGCGGTCATCGGTGTGCTCGCCCTCGTGGCGTTCCTACTGGTGGAGGCCGGAAAACGCCACCCCATGCTGCCGTTGGACCTGTTCCGGTCGGTGCCGTTCAGCGTGACGAACGCGTCCACGGTGGTGATCTACGCGGCCCTTGGAACTCTGCTGTTCCTGCTGGTCATCTACCTGCAGGAGGTCGCCGGCTACTCGCCGATCGCGGCGGGGGCGGCGTCGCTGCCGCTGACGATCCTGATGCTGACGCTCTCGGCCCGTTCGGGGAAGCTGGCCGCGAAGATCGGTCCGCGCCTCCAACTGGTGGTGGGTCCGCTGCTGTTGGCCGGCGGGCTGGTGTGGCTGTCGCGGATCGGCGAACACGCGCCCTACCTGTCCGAGGTCTTCCCCGGTGTGCTGCTGGTGGCGTTGGGCATGTCCACGACGGTGGCGCCGCTGACGGCGACGGTGCTGGCTTCGGTGCCCGAACGGCACGCCGGGCTTGCGTCGGGTGTGAACAACACTTTCGCGCGCGCGGCACAGCTGATCGGTGTGGCGGCGATCCCGGCGCTGGCGGGGATCGGCGGTAGAGCCGGTGAGGGCGGTGGTTCGGAGGGGGCCACGGGGTTGGCCGAGCACTTCGGCACCGCGATGCTCATCCTTGCCGCGCTGGCGGTGGCCGCGGCGTTGTGCGCACTGGCGTTGCCGCGCGGTCGGATGCCCGAGGCCGAGGAGGCCGCCGCACGAGGGTCGATGCCCGAGGCCGAGTCGGCCGCGGTGGAGGAACTTCCCTACGATCGGCCACTGCGCTTTTGCGGTGTGTCAGGGCCTCCGATGCGGTCCTGCCCCGGGTCCAGTGCGGGTGTGCGCGGGGAGGGGGACTCCCCCGGTTCGACCGATCACTCGTCCTCGTAACCCTCGGGTGGCCGGTCGGTGACGGCATCGGGGTCGGGGACCACGCTCAGTGCCTCCTCCTCCGCGCTGCGCTCACCGCCCCAGCGTTGGCGTGGGACGGCCGTCCCCAGGTGTTCGGCACGGACACCGTCGACGATCCCGGTCCGGCCACGACTGTCTTCGTCGACGAAGTCGTAGTCGAGGATGTTGAACTCGGAGTCGATGACCATGTCGCGTTGGGCGACCTCCGTCGCCTGTGGATCGTCTCCGAGGTCCAGGTTCACGTCATAGGGCTGTTCGGTCACGTGGACCACCTCCTTGACTCAAGTCCTTCCCCGGGGTACCACGCCCATCACCACCCAGAGCACGATCATGCGGGAACGATGCCGGGGCACGTGAAGGCCCCGGCGCCCGTTGCGGGCGTCCGGGGCCGGTGTTCACTCGTCGGGCTCGAACCGGCCGTCCCGAACGGCCGCTCCCTCCCCGGTGTCCTCGACGGCACCGTCGTCGACCACCTGCATGGCCTCTTCCTCGGTGCTCACCGTCTCCCCACCCCAGTTGTCCTTGGGGAGGACATCGCTGCGTTCGTCCCGCACCGCCTCGTCGATGCCCCGGCCGCCGCCGGTGTCGTCATCCTCGAACTCGTACCCCTGGATGTCGTGGTCCGGCTCGACGCGCCGCTCGACCTCGGCGATCTCGCTCTCCTCCGGGTCGTCGCCCATGTCGGTGTCGACGTTGTAGTGCTTGTCGATCATCACGCGTACCTCCTCTCCCTCTCTTCCCTTGGTACCCAAGGGGGTGGAGGAGGCACAGGGATCCACGCGATTCCCGCCACCGAAAACCATGAAGGCACGGGTCGGCGGTATCAGGTGCGGCGTCGGGAGTTCTCGGCACTACGCAGGCGCAGCGGACGCAGGGCCGCCTCCAGGGCCACCGCCCCGTCGAGCTTGCTCTCGCCCACCACCCGGTCCTCGAAGTGGATGGGGACCTCCACGATCTTCTGGCCGCGACGGAACGCCCGGTAGTGCATCTCCACCTGGAAGGCGTAGCCGGTGCTCTCGATGCCGGGCAGGTCCAGGGCGCGAAGGGCCGAGGCGCGCCAGAGCTTGAAGCCCGCGGTGACGTCGCGCACCGGAATGGCCAGCACCGTCTTGACGTAGGCGTTGGCCCAGCCGCTGAGCAGTCGGCGGCGCAGCCCCCAGGCCTCCGACAGGCTGCCGCCGGGCACGTAGCGGCTGCCGATGACCACTCCGGCTTCGGTGGAGTGCAGGGTGCCCAGCAGTTGGGGGACGTACCCGACCGGATGGCTGAGGTCGGCGTCCATCTGCACCACGTAGTCGGCGCCGTCGTCCAGCGCGCGGGTCATGCCCTCCACGTAGGCCCGCCCCAGCCCGTCCTTCTTGGTCCGGTGCACCACGGTGAGTTTGCCGGTCCCATCGCCGCCGAGTTCCGCCGCGAGTTCGTCGGCGATCTCCCCGGTGCCGTCCGGGGAGTTGTCGTCGACCACCACGATGCGCAGTTCGGGCAGGTCCAGGGAGACCAGGCGGGCCACCAGCCTGGGAAGGTTCTCGGCCTCGTCGTAGGTGGGCACGACCACGGTCAGACGAGAGCTGCGCCAGGGCTCGGGGAGCGCTACCGGTGCGGGTGTGACCCGCACCGGCCCGGGCGGGAGGTGCGTCGGTTCGGAGGGCATGCGCGTCGGCTCCTGGCGTCGAGAGGGTCGTGTGCGGACGGTCTTACCGGCGAGTAAGTGTGTACAGGATCACGCATCGCACCTTCACCGCACAAGTCGGCTCGAATCGCAGGCTATGTGTTCTTCCGGAGGAATCGGACGGTCAGGCGTGCTCTCGCGGGGGATCACTGGCCCCTCTCGTCGGCGGCCACCACGACGTGCACCAGGGTCCCGATCTCCTCCAACGTCATGATCACCTCCGGATCGGCGCCCGAATCGGTGACCAGGTGTGCGATGTTCTCCGGCGCCACGGTGGGCATCATGGTCTCGGCGCCGACCTTGGTGTGGTCGGCCAGGACGATGGTCTCCTCCGCGCAGGCCGACAGGGCCCGGTCGATGCCTGCCACGGCCGGGTTGGGGGTGCTCAGTCCCCGTTCGGCGCTGACGCCGTTGCCGGAGAGGAAGGCCCGGTTGACCCGGAGCCCGGCGAGCGCGGTCTCGGCGGCGGCGCCGACCAACGCCCGCATGGGGGCGTGCACCGTGCCACCGGTCATGACGATCTCCACCCCGTTGGCACCGGCCAGGGCGTCGGCCACCCGCAACGAGTTGGTGACCACCGTCAGGTCGCCGTGACCGCGCAGCGCGCGGGCCAGGGCCTCGGCGGTACTTCCCGGACCGATGGTGATGGCGTCGCCCGGACGTGCCAGACGGGCCGCGGCCACGGCGATGGCGGCCTTCTCCGCGGCGCATTGGTCGCTCTTGCCGGTGTAGCTCTGTTCGTGTCCGATCCGGCCGGGCAGGGCGACACCACCGCGACGGCGGTCGAGCAGCCCTTCGGCCTCCATCGCGCGCACGTCACGACGGATCGTGACCTCCGAGGCCCGCACCTTGGTGGCCAGGTCGCGCAGGGACATGCTCCCGTTGGCGCGGACCAGCTCCAGGATGCGTTCTCGACGTTCGGCGCCGAACGTCGGACGGCTCTCCTCGGCCATGTGCACCGGCCCTTCCTCGATCGATCGGTGGTACGCGGCACGATCGCCGCCCCACCGTCGAACTAGAGTACGGACCGGTCGCGCCGTTGCGCGTCCGGGGCCTCCGTCTCCTCCGTCTCGTGCGTTTCCCACTCGGTGGGCTTCTCGGTGAGGAGGGTCACCAGGAAGACGACGGTGAGGGCGACGAGCCCGACAAGGGCTCCCGCACCGAACATCATGACGACAGACATCTGAGCCTCCAAAGGGGGCGGGCCGACCTGCCACTTACCGAATGCCCGTTGCGACTCGGGCTCACACCCCCTATGAACGGGAAGATCGGCCACAATGGAGGACATGACCCTTGGTTCCTCGCCCCTAGAGTCCACGGTGTGGTGGGCCCACACCTCCGCCGCGAGCGACCGTCTGCTCAACCTGTTGGACGAGAGCGAACGCACCCGCAACGCGCGGTTCCGGCTTCAGGCGGACCGGGACCGCCACCTGCTCGGGCGGGCGCTGACCCGTCTGGTGCTCGCCGAACGCGCCGGTTGCGCCCCCGAGGACGTCGCCTTCGACCTGCGCTGCCGTTCGTGTGAGGACAAGGCGCGCACCGGGGCGGGCGGGGAGGACGCCTCCCCGCACGGCAAGCCGGTTCCGGTCGGCGCCGCCGACGGCTGGGAGATCTCGGTGAGCCACTCCGGGGAGTGGGTGGTGCTGGCCCTGGCCGAGGGCGTCCCGGTGGGGGTGGACGTGGAGCGGGTGTCGGACTCGCGTGACCTGGACGGGCTGGCCGCCTTCACACTGGCCGACACCGAACGCCGGGAGTGGGGAACACTGCCCGATGCCGGGAGGGTGGGTGCCTTCTTCGGCTACTGGGCGCGCAAGGAGGCCCTGCTCAAGGCCACCGGACTGGGATTGTCCGGTGGCCTGCGCCGGGTCTCGGTGAGTCCACCGAACAGC
>NZ_DYZD01000473.1 GCF_020741345.1 Nocardiopsis listeri | reverse complement strand
GCAGAACCTCGTCCAACTTGTTCATGGACTCCTCCATCCCGGACTCCATGCCGGAGGCGAGCATCCCGTCGCGGTCCTCGACCGACTGGTACAGGGCCACGGCCTCGTACTTCGTGCGTCCGTCCACCTCGGTCAGGGTGAGCGTCTCCAGGGAGACGTGGCCGGGCATGCCCTCGAACTCGAAGGTGCGCACGACCCGCTCGGGCTCCCGGACGTCGTGGTGCACGCCGCGGAAGGCGTAGACCGCGCCGTCGGGCGCCTTCTCGCTGATCCGCCATGGGGTGCCGGTACGCACCTCGGTGGGGTCGACCTCCGTGGTGGTGGCGTCCAGGCCGAACCAGCGGCCGACGAGTTCGGGCTCGGTGACCGCGCGCCAGACCAGCTCGCGGGGGGCGTCGAAGGTGCGGGTGATGAGGATGTCCTGACGTCCCGGTTCGGCGACGACCTTGAGGTCACTCATGGTTGCTCTCTCCCTCGATTCTGCGTAGTTCCTCGTCAAGGCGGGTGAAGCGTTCCTCCCACCGGTCCCGGTATCGGTCGACCCAGCGGTCGACCTCCACCAGGGGCGCGGGCTCCAGCCGACAGGGACGCCACTGGGCGTCACGCCCCCGGGTGATGAGTCCGGCCTTCTCCAGGACCTTCAGGTGCTTGGAGACCGCCTGGAGACTCATGTCGAACGGTTCCGCCAGTTCGTTGACGGTGGCCTCGCCTCCGGCCAGGCGGGCGAGAATCTCCCGACGGGTCGGGTCCGCCAGAGCGGCGAACGTGAGACTGAGCGGATCGTCCGCCATATCCGAATTCAACCTTTCAGTTGATCAACCACTAGGTTGATTATGCGCCGGTAGTGTGCCCGCGGTCAAGGGGAACCGCGAGCCTGTCTCCAGGTCAGCCGTGGCGGACGCCGCGAGGGTCGCTCACCGCGGTGTCCACACCGGCCTCCGCCAGTTCGTCCAGTTCGGCTGCGAAGAGCGTGCGGGCGGCGTCGCTGAACCCGGAGACCTTCTCCAACTCGACCGTCACCGTACGCACTCGCGAGTCGTCGATCACCTCGGCCAACCGCGACACCACCTGTTCGGCGGCGAGGAAGTCGATCTCCCCGCACAGGCGCACGTCGAGCGTGCCGCCCGAGCGACTCACGCTGTGCACCGGGGACGGCGGCTCCGAGGGCGTCTGGAGCATGTGCAGGTCGTAGTCGTCGGAGAGCCGTTCGAGGGCCGCCACCCCGCGCACGCTGTTGCCCGCGTCGTCCAAGGGCGGGCTGAACACACCGACCCCGAACGCACCCGGGGCGGACGCCAGGATGCCGCCGCTCACCCCGCTCTTGGCCGGGATGCCCACGCGCAACCCCCACTCCCCCGCCCGGTCGTACATGCCACAGCTCGACATGATCGACAGGGCGTGCCGTGCCGTGCGCTGGGACACCACCCGTTCCCCCGTGAGGGGGTTGACCCCGCCCACGGCCAGGGTCACGGCCATGACGGCCAGGTCCATCACCGTCACGCTCAACGAGCACTGGCGGAAGTAGTCCTGCACGGCCTCCTCCACCGGGCCGACCAGCACGCCCCCGGACAGGCTGAGGTAGCCCAGGGCCCGGTTGCGGTGTCCCGTCTCCGATTCGGACCGGTGCACCTGCTCGTCCACCATCAACTCCCGCCCGGCGAAGGCCGACAGCACCGACCGGATGTGCTCGAAGCGCGCGCCCTGTTCCCCGGCGCCCACCAGGGAGGTCGTCACGATCGCACCCGCGTTGATCATCGGGTTCTCCGGGCGCCCCCTCTCGTCGAGGCTGATCGCGTTGAACGGCTCGCCGCTGGGTTCGGCCCCCACGTGTTCGTGCACGTCGTCCAGGCCGCGTTCCTCCACCGCCAGCGCGTAGACGAACGGTTTGGAGATCGACTGCATGGTGAAGAGCCGTTCCGACTCACCCACCGCGTAGACGCGACCGTGCGGGCTGACCGCGGCGATTCCGAAGGTGTCGGGATCGACGTGGGCGAGTTCGGGGATGTAGTCGGCCACCTCCCCGTCGGACATCCCCGTGACCTCGGCCTGGATCTTCTCCAGGACACCCATGACGGGACTGTCGTCCTCCATGGCCCGATGGGCTTCGGCGTTGCGGGAGTGTCCGTTCAAGGGGTGGTCCATGCGACCAGTCTAGGAAGGTCCGAGACTCGTTCTCGTGCCGTCGTTCCCGAGTCGACCAGGACGCGCGTTGCCGATCGACGACTCGGCTCGCGATCACCACGGGGTCGTTGTCGACCCGGCCGGTGACGACGACCGTGTTCGGTTCTTGCGGACACGGTGTGAGGGGTTGTGTTCACCGATCCTCGACGGCCTACCCTGACCGCATGAGCGAGCGAGTGGACCGAGCCGAACGTCGGATCGAGGCTTCCCGACCGGAGGTGTACCGGGCCCTGGTGGATCCGGAGAGCCTCGTGGAGTGGTTGCCGCCCGAGGGCATGGCGGGCCGGTTCGAGCGCTTCGCCCCCTCCGGGTACCGGATGGTGCTGACCTACCACGAACCCGGGCACGGCAAGTCCTCACAGGCCACCGACGTGGTCGAGACGGAGTTCGTGGAGCGGGTGCCGGGCGAGCGCGTCGTCCAGCGGATCGTGTTCGACGCCCCGGACCCGGCCTTCGCGGGCACCATGACGATGACTTGGCTGCTGTCCGACACCGACGGGGGCACGCTGGTGGTCGTCGAGGCACGGAACGTCCCGCCGGGCATCTCCCCGGGCGACCACGAGACCGGGTTGGCGTCGTCCCTGGCCGGTCTGGCCGCCCACGTCACCCGCTGACACCGACGAGGACCACGTCCCTTGTCCTGTTCGGCGTGCTCGACGGATTCCGTCCCGTCACCGACCGGCTCGGGGTCGGCGACCCCGTCGTGCGCCGGATCGGCGCACTCAAGCGTTCGCCGGTCCCGGTGGTTCCACTTCACCATCGGTCATCCCCGGGGCGGCCCGTGACCAGAACGCAGACGAGCCGAACCCCCTGAAGGGCAGAGGAAACGACGAAGGCGACCCTGTTCGCGCGTAAACGCGCTCACCTGGTCGCCTTGAGTCTCGTGGAGCTATGGGGATTCGAACCCCAGACCTCCTCCATGCCATGGAGGCGCGCTACCAACTGCGCCATAGCCCCGTGAAGCCGTGCTTCCGATCCTAGCGGATGCGCGGGAGTGGGTCGGACGTGTTCCAGCGCACGTCGACGTGCGGGATGGGCCTGCGCCGGCACCCTTCGCCCGCTCCGGCCGGGACCCGGCCGACACGGGGTTCTATCCTGGCCGAGAGAGGTGATGGCATGCCCGAGAACCCCCAGGCGGGAGCGCTGCTGCGATGGGAGGAGCACGGAGCACCGTGGCGCGTGGTCGAGCGGACCCCCACCAGCGCCACCGTGTCCCTGCTGACCTGTGACGACGGCACCGAGGTGGATCGTCTGGTCTCTTCTGATCCCGAGTTCTTGGCCCTGGTCGCCCGCAAGGTGGATGACCCCGAGTCGGGCTCCGTCTGAGCCCACCCGAGCGCGAACGAGTGCCGCACGTGCTCTATCACCCCGGTTTCGCCCGGAGCGGCGATCCGACCCCCTGGCGTCTCCCCCTGCGCGTGGCGCTCAGGGCGGTGGCGCTGCTCGCGGCCCGTCCGGTGGAAGGGGCCATCGCGCCGATCCACGATTTTATCGACAGCCCACCGACGCGACCCGGCTCACCGAGCTGACGGGGGTTCTCCTGGCCGGTCCTGCTCCGGGGCTTCGGCGATCGTCTTGATCCGGGCCGGCCTGCGATCCCAGGCCTCGGCCATGACGCTCAGGTCCCTGCCGACCTCGTCCAACCGGCCGCCGTCCACCTCATAGACCACCGCGCGACCTCGCCGTTCGGCGCGCACCAGACCGGCTCCGCGTAGGGAGTCCAGGTGCTTGACGATGGCCTGCCGCGAGACCGGCGACTCCCGCGCCAGGTCCGAGGCCGACGCGGGCGCTCTACCGAGCCGGACCAGCACCTCCCACCGGGTGTGGTCCCCCAGGACGGCGAACACTCTGGGCAGTTGCGTGGTGGTCACCGTGGCTCCTCCCCCAGGTGGGCGGCCAGCGTGGTGAGGCCACCGTTCCAACCCTCGAGCTCGATGGCCGCGTTGTCGGTCGCCTCACCGAACCGGCCGTCCAGGGTGGTGAAGCCGTCCCGTGTCACGGTGAGGAGGGAACCGTTCCCCGAGACCCGGATACGGAACGTCACCAACGTGCTGTTGCCGTCCACGGGGTCGGTGTCCGGCTCCCACTCCCGGTCGCGCCGCACATCGAAGCGACAGAAGAAACGACGAGAAGACCCGGCGAGGCGGCCGAAGGCCACCGAGCAGAGTCGTCTCGGAGTCGAGTGGAGCTATGGGGATTCGAACCCCAGACCTCCTCCATGCCA
>NZ_DYZD01000472.1 GCF_020741345.1 Nocardiopsis listeri | reverse complement strand
GAGGCCTCCCCCGGACCTCCTCAGGAGCCTTCCTTCGATTCGGGAAGCCCAGAGGATGTGTTTCACGTGAAACCCGGGGGCGCCTCACGCATAGGATCGTCCCCGGGGCCTTCCCCACGAGTCGTCCCGTCCTCGGCAGTGCGAGGACGACCCCGATCCCGCGCCCCGCGCGACCCGTCGGTGGGAGAGCCCTGTACGCGCGGACTGCCGTGATCCGCCGTGCGTTCCACTCGCGGTCGACCTATGGACAGGTCGACAAGGCGATCAATGGTTCATGGAAGTGACGATGGACGAGTTCCGACAGGTGGTGGCCGATGACCTCGGGCGCTGAGGAGACCGGCGCTACGCTCCCCGTGCCCTCCGCGCAGGCGGAGGAGGTGTTCGGCGACAGCCTGCCAGTGGCGATTCGTTTCGCTGAACTGCTCGCCGACGACGGTGTGCGCCGAGGGTTGATCGGCCCGCGAGAGGTGCCCCGTCTTTGGGAGCGGCACCTCATCAACTGCGCTGTCGTTGAGGAGTTGATCCCGGAGGGCGCGGAGGTGGTCGACGTCGGCTCGGGTGCCGGACTGCCCGGGTTGGTGATCGGACTGCTGCGCCCCGATATCCGGATGACCCTACTCGAACCTCTGCTGCGGAGGACGGTCTTCCTGGAGGAGGCCGTCGAGTTGCTCGGTCTGGACAATGTGACGGTGCTCCGTGGGCGGGCGGAGGAGGTCCGTGGCGAGTTGTACACGGATTTCGTCACCGCTCGCGCGGTCGCGCCACTGTCACGTCTGGCGGGTTGGTCGTTGCCTCTGTTGCGTAAGAACGGCAGCCTGTTGGCCCTCAAGGGAGAGCAGGCGGAGGCCGAACTCGCGGAGGCGGAGCAAGACGTTTCGAAACTGCGGCCTAGCGTCTGCGATGTGATCAGGGTGGGGCGGGGTAAGGTCGATCCCGCTACCACGGTCGTTCGCGTCACGGTGACATCCGACGGTGGTCCGTCCCCCTCCGGAGGTTCACAGAAGAAGAGGCGGGACGGCAAGAAGAAGCGCGGACGGAAGAGGTGAACTCATTCGTGCCCCAGAATCCAGCCGACAACGCCGGGGTTTCACGTGAAACCCCGGCGGGTGCCTATGGAGACCTGCTCGATGTTTCACGTGAAACATCGCCCGAACCAGCGGTGGGCCAGTCCTCTGTTTCAGGTGAAACATGGGGAGCCACGCACGCCGTCGCACCCGAAACGCCCATAGCGCAGGTGGCCCGTGCGGCCATGGCCGGCCGAGGTCACGAAGATGCCTGGCCTCGCCCCAAGACCTGTCGCATCATCAGCGTCGCCAACCAGAAGGGGGGCGTCGGCAAGACCACCACGACGGTGAACATCGCCGCCGCCCTCGCCATGCACGGACAGCGTGTCCTCGTGGTCGACCTCGATCCGCAGGGGAACGCGTCCACCGCTCTCGGTATGGAACGCGACGCCCAGACTCGATCCATCTACCACTGCCTGGTGGAGGACGAGGAGATCCGTAAGCTCGCCCAGCCGGTGCCGGACATACCGAACCTGTGGTGTGCCCCGGCCACCATCGACCTGGCCGGCGCCGAGATCGAGTTGGTCTCGCTCGTGGCGCGCGAGGCACGACTCAAGCGTGCCTTCGCCGCCTATGACACCTCGGACCTCGACTACATCCTCATCGACTGCCCGCCTTCGCTCGGCCTGCTGACGGTGAACGCGATGGTCGCCTGCGACGAGGTCATGATCCCGATCCAGTGCGAGTACTACGCCCTGGAGGGGCTCGGCCAGTTGCTGCGCAACGTCGAGTTGGTCAAGTCCCACCTCAACACCGGGCTGTCGATAAGCACCATCCTGCTGACGATGTACGACGGGCGTACCCGCCTGTCCCAACAGGTGGCCGAGGAGGTGCGTTCGCATTTCGGGGACCTGGTCCTGAAGACGTTGGTGCCGAGAAGCGTCCGAGTCTCCGAAGCGCCGAGCTACGCACAGTCGGTCATGACCTACGACCCCACGTCCACCGGTGCGGTGGCCTACCTCGAGGCGGCGCGCGAGATCGCCCACCGTGCGGAGGGGATCAGCGCCGGCTGACGGTGACTGTTTCACGTGAAACACCCCCGGCCGTCGGTCGGTCGGATCAGTACAAGGATTGTGAAGGGAATTGCCGGTGAGCCAGCAGCGGCGCGGACTGGGCAAGGGACTGGGGGCGCTCATCCCGCAGGGGCCGGCGGCCCCCGCGCCGGTGGAGAGTGTCCGGGAGACACCCGCGCCCACGGAACCAACCCCCGAGCCCGCGGTGGTCGAAACCCCGAACGAACTCCCCGACGGCACTTATATCGAGGAGGTCGCGCTCACCTCGATCACGCCGAACCCCCGGCAGCCTCGTATCCACTTCGACGAGGAGGCCCTCGAAGAACTGAGGGACTCCATCGTCGAGGTGGGGTTGCTCCAGCCCATCGTGGTCCGCAAGGTCCAGGGTGGAAAGGATCCTCGCTACGAGCTGATCATGGGGGAGCGGCGGTTCCGGGCGAGTAAGTCCGCGGGTCTGGACCGTGTGCCGGCGATCGTCCGTAGGACCAACGACGACGAACTCCTTCGTGAGGCGTTGCTGGAGAACCTTCACCGGCAGCAGCTCAACCCGCTGGAGGAGGCGGCCGCCTACCAACAGATGCTGGACGACTTCGGGACCACCCAGGAGGAGTTGGCCCAGAGCGTCGGCAAGTCGCGGTCGCACATCTCCAACACGCTGCGCCTGCTGCACCTCCCGGGGAAGGTGCAGACGCGGGTGGCGGCCGGGGTGCTGAGCGCCGGGCACGCCCGGGCCCTACTGTCGATCGACGACCCGGAGGCTCAGGAGCGTCTTGCCGAGCGGGTCAACAACGAGGGTCTCTCGGTCCGTGCGCTGGAGGAGATCGTCGCCTTGCGCCGCAAGGGTCACGACGTCGATGACGCGGAGAAGGCGCGCCGGTCCGCCGGGCGCATCTCCAATCCACCTCAGGTCGAGGAGTGGGCGACCCGTTTCGGGGACCGACTCGACACCACGGTGAAGGTGGACATCGGCCGGAAGAAGGGCAAGATCGTCGTGGAGTTCGCGACGATGGAGGACCTGGAGCGGATCATCAAGCAGATCGAACAGTGATGGCGTCAACCTCGTGACCGAACGGGGGCGATCCGAGGGTGGTGTTTCACGTGAAACACCACCCTCGTTCTGTTCGAGGGGCGGCGTCGGGGTGACTCCATCCGGCGCGTGTTTCACGTGAAACACGCGCCCTCGCTCCCGTGGCGTTTCACGTGAAACGCGGATGACTCCCAAGGGGGTCGAGGCTCCATGGTCTCACTGGGTCGACCCGCGGGCGCCGACTCGCACGCGGGCCCCCGAAGGCGACGAGAGGCCCCCA
>NZ_DYZD01000471.1 GCF_020741345.1 Nocardiopsis listeri | reverse complement strand
CAGATGGGGCTCATCCTGTTCGGGCTGTCGGTGGGGTCCATGACCGGGATCCTGAGCTCGGGCCCGCTGGTCTCCCGGTTCGGGACACGACCGATCATCGTCGCCGGCATGCTGTCGACCGCCGTGGGCGTGGGCGTGGTGGGCCTGGGTGCGATGGCCGGTAACGGGGCGCTGGTCGCGTTCGGGTTGGCGCTCTTCGGGCTCGGCATGGGCAGTGGGGAAGTCGCTTTGAACGTGGAGGGGGCCGAGGCCGAACGTTTGCTCGTCCGGTCGGTCATGCCCGCCATGCACGGGTTCTTCAGTCTGGGAACGGCCGTCGGTGCCTGCTTCGGCCTGCTCGCGACGGCCCTTCGGTTCCCCGTGGTCGCCCACATGCTCCTCATGAGCGTCGTCATCCTGGTCGGATCGGCGCTGTGCATCGGACGTATCCCCGTCGGCTTCGGTCGCCGCGAGATCGTCGACCACACCGTCTCCGAACCCACCCCCAAGGCGGCTCCATGGCGGGACACCCGTCTGGTCCTCCTGGGTGGTGTCATCCTGGCCCTGGCGATGGCCGAGGGGACGGCCAACGACTGGCTGCCGCTGGTCATGGTCGACGGACACGGGTTCGACGCCGTTTGGGGTTCGGCCATCTTCGCCGTGTTCGCCATGGCGATGACGCTGGGCCGGTTCGTCGGTGGATCGTTCGTCAACAGGTTCGGTCGCGCACCGGTCTTGGCCGCCAGCGCGGCCATCGGTGCCTTCGGGATGGCGGGGGTGATCTTCATCGACCATCAGCCGTTGGTCGTGGCCTCGGTGGTTCTCTGGGGGCTGGGGGCCTCGCTCGGCTTCCCGGTGGCGCTGTCCGCCGCGGGCGACACCGGGGATGAAACCAGTGGCGCGGAGACCGCGGCCCGGGTCTCCTTCGCCGCCACGATCGGCTACATCGCCTTCCTCGTCGGGCCTCCCGCCCTGGGAATCCTAGGTGAACAGTTCGGGCTCCGCCCGGCGATGATCGTGGTCCTGGTCCTGGTCATCGTGGCGGCGCTGCTCACCCCCGCCGCCGGCACGCCGCGCGAACGGAGGATGGAGCCGGTGGAGGACCGGGGCCACGTCTGAGCCCCGAACCTTCGCCGTCCGCGTCGGATCCTTTCGTCTACTCGGAGTCCTTCCGGTCCTGGTGACCGGGTCGCGGGAGTCTCCCGGCCTCGGCACCCCGCAGCCGGGCCTACCCTTCCTGTTGGGCGCCCCGCCCTTCAAAGGTCCGGAACGGACGATGCGGGGCCGACCCCCGTCGGATCGATGCAGGGCCCACCGGGCGCGCGTCTCGGTCAAGGGTGGCCTCCGCATGGACGAAACCACCCTTGCCCGATCCGGCCGTTCCCAGATCGCCGGTGAGCATCGTGAGCTGTGGGACCGAGTGCTCGGCAAGCTCTGCGAGGGCCCGCGTCGCAGAAGGCCCTGACCACGACACTGCGTCGGCTGGAGCGCAACGGCATGGTCGAACGAGTGGTCATCGGCACCCGGCCGGTCGCCGTCGAGTACCGCATCAGCGCACTGGGGAACACGCTTCAGGAGCTCATCGACGCGTTTTTCGGTTGAACCACCACGTATATGCCGGAAGTGGATCGGGCCTGGGAGAGGTTCGATGACGAGCACGATCTCCAGGGGAGAAGCGTGAGGGGCGACTGGTTCCGGGGAGAGTGGGATACGCGGCCGGGGCATGGATCAGGATGGATGCTTGGGCGCCGGGTCCAGCGCCCGACGCTCTCCGGAGCGGGCGGCCCGCCATGCGCGTTCGCGGCCCCGGGGGACCAACGCGCCGGCGGCGACGGTGGTGAGGATGAGTGCCACCGCGCCGCCCACCACCGCCATTGTGCCGGGCAGGGACACCTCGCCCGGTCCGGGGTCGGACACGAACGCCGTACCCGGGGAGGGGTTCTCCTCGGACATGATGGGAGCGGTGGTGAGTGCGCCGACCGGGTCCACTCGCCCGTTGCCGCGCATCGTGTCACCGCGCCCGTAGGGCGAGGAGTAGGCGGTGACCAACAACCGTTCTCGGACATCGGATGCCGACAGGTCGGGGTCGTAGGAGCGCAGGAGGGCGGCGGTGCCTGCGACGAATCCGGCCGCGACGACGTCCCCGGAGCCCACGAAGTGTCCGTCTCCCCCTGGCCCGACGCTGATGACCAGGTCGCCGGGGGCGGTCAGGTCCACTCGCGCCGGCACACCGTTGGAGTCCAGTGCCGGGGATCCGGCGACAGGGGTACCCTCCACCCCCACGGCGGCCACGCTGACCGCCTCAGGGTGGTTTCCCGGTGAGGCAGGGAAGGAAATACCGTTGGCGGCGACCGTGGCGGGTGCCACAACGAGCACGTCGGCCTCGGTGGCGGTGTCCACCGCTGCTTCCAGTGCGCGGCTGGATTCAGCGATGGCCGCACCGATCAGGACGACCTGGGCTCCTTCGCCGACCGCCGTGTCGATGCCGTCGGCGATGTCGCCCGCGGTGGCGGCACCCTGGTCGTTGGTCACGGGGACGTCGAGCACCCGTGCGCCCGGGGAGACCCCCCTCAGCCCGCTGCCGTTCTGCGCGCGGGCGGCGATCAGCCCGGCCAGGAAGGTACCGTACCCTCGACAATCGTCGCCACCGGAGTCGACCAGCGCCATGCTGAGCGCGGTGGCGTCGGCGTCGATTCCGCTACTGAGGACGGCGACGGTGACGCCGTCCCCCTCCGACAGGTTCCAGGCGCTGGTCAAATCGAGCAGCGGGGTAGTCCACGGCTTCTCCGACACCACCGTGGACGAGGCGGCCACGCACTCTCCGTCGGGTGCGACGCCGATCGCGGGAAGTGCCTCCGATTCCGCCTCCGCGGCTCCGTTCGGGGAGGCCTCCGAGGAAGGCTGCGCCGTCTCCGCCGAAGCGGGCGAGACGGGGGCGGCCGCCAACCCGGCGCAGGCGGCGGACAGCGCGGCGGCGGTCGCGAACCGCACTGCCAGGGCCGTCCTGTTCCACAAGGTCATGGGGCACTCCATAAGCTGTCAGGTGACCGGGGTGAGTTCGCACGTGGGGAGGGCCGACTCCCCTCGGCGATCCCGGACCGTGGGGTCGAGGCTTCGAGTGAGATGTCGGCCCCGCGACCTCAATCCTCTTCTTCCATGCCCTCGGCGATCGCGAGCTGGACCGGGATCGGATCGCGGCGGGAGATCCACAGGGCCCGGCCCGGCGACATGCGTTGGGCGCGCACGTTGCCGAAGAGCACGCCCTCCGATGGCGGGCTCGACAGCAGGATGCTGGGAGTGTTGCTCTCGATGAGCGACCGAATCGCAGGGTCGGAGGTGGCGCGGCTGAAGCCGCCCGCGGCCCGCGCCATGATGAGGTGCATGCCGATGTCGGCGGCCTGCGGCAGCATCTCGATGATCGGCGCGAGCGGGCTTCCTCCCCCGGCGCCGGAGACCAGGTCGTAGTCGTCGATGATGATGAACAACTCCGGGCCGCTCCACCAGTCGCGGCGGCGCAGCCGGTCAGGGGTGATGTCGGGCCCGGGCAGTCGAGCCTTCATGGCGTGCGCGGCGGCGCCCATCATCTCGCGAGCGCTCTCCGACGACACCGCGTAGCCGAGCTGCTGCTCCTTGGGAATCGCGTCGAAGAGTTGGCGGCGTAGGTCCACCAGCACCACTCGTGCGCTCTCGGCGGAGTAGTGCTCGCGGACGGCGTTGGTGATGTGGTGCAGCAGCGTGGTCTTACCGGTCTCGGTATCACCGATGACCAGCAGGTGCGGGGTGGTGGAGAAGTCGTGCCAGAACGGGCGCATGCCCCGTCCCTCCAAGCCGAGTGGGATCCGAATCCCGCCGAACTCGGTGAGTTCGGCCGCGGGGAGTTCGGCGGCCAGAAGCCGGGTCGGCAAGGTGCGCACGGGTGGGGCACTGGGACCGCTCCAGGCCCCGGTCACTCGGCCGACCAGCTCGGTGACACCCACCGAGAGCGAGACCGGATCGCCGACGCCATCGGCGCGTGGCAGGCCGGTCAGGAAGTGGTACTGGTCGAGGGTAAGGCCCCGTCCCGCGATCCGCGGCACGGTCTGGGCCTTGCGCATATTGACGTTGGAGTCGACGGCGTCGCCCAGCCGCAGTTCGAAGCGACTGCCCAGCAGGTCGCGCACCCCGGAGTGGATGTCGGCCCAGCGGGGCGAGGCGACGACGAGGTGCACGCCGTAGCTCAGCCCGCGCTGGGCGAGCTGGGTCAGCGGGGTGACCAGGTCCATGAAGTCCTGGCGGATCGTGGACCAGCCGTCGATCACCAGGAACACGTCGCCGTATGATTCTTCGGAGAAGTCACCGGCGGCGCGGCGCCGCCGGTAGGTGGCCATCGAGTCCACCCCGTGCTCGGCGAAGAATTGCTCGCGATGAGTGATGATCTCCATCATCTCCGACACGGTCCGGTTGATACGGGCGGTGTCCATCCTCCCGACCACGCTGCCCACGTGGGGTAGGCCGCGCAACGCCTGGAGAGCACCGCCGCCGAAGTCGAGTACGTAGAACTGCGTCTGGGCGGGGGTGTTGGTGAGGGCCAGTGCGCAGATCAAGGTGACCAACATGGTGCTTTTACCGCTCTGGGGGCCGCCCGCGATGCCGATGTTGCCGCCCGCGCCGAGCAGTTCGGCCTTGAGTGGCAGCCGCAGCTGCTCGAAGGGTCGGTCGATGACGCCGAGCGGGACCTCCAGCAGCGGTTCGGACGACCACGCGGGACCGCTGTCCGGGAGTGGGCGGCCGATCATGGAGAGTAGTTCGTCCAGGGTGGGCGGCACGCCGAGCGGCGGCAACCAGACCTGTCGTGCCGGGGGACCTACATTGTGCAGACGCTCCAAGGCGACGTTGAGCAGGCTCTCGGTGTCCTCGTCCTCCTCTCCTTCGGCTATGGGCTCGGGCGCCGGGGTGGGGGAGCGGTCGGCGACGTAGCCCGACAGGAAGGGGACGATCTCGGTGGCCGCGGTGGCCTGGGGACCGCTGCGTCGACGTACCCGGTAGGCGCCGGAGACGTAGGCGGCCTTGAACCGGGTCAGCTGGTCGGTACCGGTCTTGAGGAACCCGTTTCCGGGCGCCGGGGGGAGCTGATGGGCGTCGGGCACACCCAGGACGCTGCGACTCTCGATCGCGGAGAAGGTGCGCAGCGCGATCCGGTAGGACAGGTGGCTCTCCAACTGGTGGATCCGGCCCTCGTCGAGGCGTTGAGAGGCCAGCAGCAGGTGCACGCCCAGGCTGCGGCCCAAGCGCCCGATCATCACGAACAGCTCCATGAAGTCCCGGTGGGCGGCCAGCAATTCGCTGAACTCGTCGACCACGACGAACAGCGTGGGCATGGGCTCCATCGACGGGTTGGCCTGGCGGGCCTTCTCGTACTCGTGGACGGAGCTGAAGTTGCCGGCGGCGCGCAGTTGCTCCTGGCGGCGGATCAGCTCACCGTGCAGGGCGTCCTGCATGCGTTCGACGAGGGTGACTTCGTCGGCGAGGTTGGTGATCAGGGCCGAGGTGTGGCGCAATTTGTCCAGGCCGATGAAGGTCGCGCCGCCCTTGAAGTCGACGAGGACGAAGTTCAGCGTATCGGGGGAGTGGGTGAGCGCCAGTGACAGCACGAGTGTGCGCAGCAGTTCGCTCTTACCGGAGCCGGTGGCGCCGATGAGCATGCCGTGCGGGCCCATTCCGCCCAGCGCGGACTCCTTGAGGTCGAGTTCGAGGGGGGCGCCGTTCTCCTCGACGCCGATGGGCACCGCCAGTCGCGAGTCCTGGTGCAGGTCGCCCCACAGCCGCTCGGTGTCGTGGACGTGCATGTTGGGGATCCCCAGCAGGGAGGTCAGCTCGAAGTCGGTGACCAGCGGCTCGACCACCTCGATGGCCATGCTCATGCGGTAGGGGGCGAGTAGCCGGGCCAGCGCGTGGACGCGCGTGGGGCTGAGCGTGTCGGGGCGGCCCAGTGGGGTGAGGGTGCGCCGCCCGCTGTGGTCCTGGCCGACCACTTCCAGAGCGTCGGGCTCAACCTTCAGCCCCAGGGTGAAGGGGGTGCCGTCCCAGGGCAGCGGGTCGTCGATGTGCACTATGACGGTGTTGCGGTAGCCGCCGGAGTCGAACCGGGTGGCCGATTGCGCTCGCCCGCTGTCGACGACGATGACGATGAAGGGCTCTTCGCGGGAAGGGGAGCCGCCGGGCTCGAAGCGGGAGCGGTCGGCCAGGTCGGGGCCGATGATGCGCTCCAGCTCGTCGGGGTCGCTGCCGATCAGCCGGACGGGGCCGGCACCGTCTCGGTCGGTGGGGTGCATCGCGTGGGGCAGCCACTTGACCCAGTCCCAGTCGGCGAGGTGTTCGTCGGCTGCGCACACGGCGATGCGCAGTTCGTCGTGTGCGTGGAAGACGGCGAGCTGGCCGATCATGGCGCGCACCATGGCGCGTGAGGCCTCGGTGTCGCCCTCTAGCGAGATACGGGCGTATCCGCGCAGGTAGACGGCGACGGGCTGGTCTTCGACGGTGGCGTAGGCCCGGATGAAGCGGCGCAGCGCGTGGGCGCTGAGCGGTTCGAGGTCCTCGACCGGTTTGGTGGACAGCGGGGCGATGCGCATGCGCATCGCCTGCTCGCCCACCGCCAGCCGGACCTCGGCGAAGTCATCGTGGGTGGAGCGGCGCTCCCACAGCCGGGAGGTACGCACCAGGGCCCATAGGGCATCGGGGGCGGGGGCACGCCACAGCATGGCGTCGCGCTGGGAAGTGACGACCTCGCGCGCCTTGGCTCGGCTCTGGGTGAGGTAGCGCAGGTAGTCGCGGCGATCGCCGTTGAGTTGACGCTTGCGCTCGCTGCGGGCGCGCACGTACTGGCCCACCAGCATGGCGACGGCGCCCAGCAGCATCATCCCGCCGGCGACGTAGGGCATGAAGGTGTTCACAGCACTGCCCTGGGCACCGGGCCGGATGAACAGCAGGACCATCGCCATCGAGGTCATGGCCATCGGCAGGTAGTTGAACACCGCCGACATGGTCGATTGCTCCTCGGGGAGCTCGGGCGGCTCTTGGAGCTGGAACTCTCCGTCGGGCATGTCCGGCCCGGGGCGGCGGGACGGTCGGCGGACGAGGATGGTGCTCACGGAGGCGATCGTCTCCTGGCGGTTGAGGCGGGGATCGGCGGCGCGGAGGGTCCGGAGAGGGCCGCACACGGGTGTCAGTTCCTGGCGGGAACCAGAATTATGTCCGCAAACCAACATAAAGCCAACAGGACACAACATTTATTCCCACATGGTGCCAATTTCGGTCCGACGGTGTTACCGTTGCGAAAGTCGTTGGATCATGAGGTTTCCTGCCAGTTACCGAGTGTAGTGTCCGCTTCCTCCCCCGGGTAGCACGAGACAGCACCATCGGTGATCCCGCCTGCGTCCCGAGTAGTAAGAACCAGATGAGCGACTCCTTTGCCCCCGACCTTTGCCGACTCGTCATCCGTGCCCCGGACCGCACCTTCGAGATCGCGGTTCCCAGCGACGTTCCGTTGGCCGAGCTACTGCCCACGATCGTCCTCTACGCCGAAGGCGATGGCGGTGAGGACCTCGACGAGGGTGGGCTCGAACACGACGGCTGGGTCCTCCAGCAACTCGGTTCGCCCGCCCTGGAGGAGGACGGCACCATACAGACCCTGGGTCTCTACCACGGTGAGACCCTCTACCTGCGCCCGCGCCGCGACCAGCTCCCGCCCCTGCACTTCGACGACCTCATCGACGGCGTGGCCACCGGTATGGCCGAGCGCAGTCACGCCTGGCGCCCCACCTACACCCGCCGACTGCTGCACGCGCTGAGCCTGTTCACCCTGTTCACCGGGTTCGTCCTGCTGGCGATGGGCGGCATGAACGGGCTCACCGCCCTGATCGCGGGCGGCGCCGCCGTCATTTTGCTCTTGGGTGCGTGGGCCGCGTCCCGGGCGATGGGCGACCTCACCGCCGCCACCGGATTGGCCGCCGCCGCCGTGCTCTACACGGGCCTGGCCGGGGCCGCCATCCCCACCGGTGATCCCGGCGTGCCCCTTCTGGGCGCCCGTGCCCTCGCGGCCTGCATGGCCGGCGCGGGCGCCACCGTCCTGGGCTTGGCGGCCGTCGCCGGGGCCGTTCCGTTCTTCGCGGGGCTCATCGTCTTCGAGGTCTTCGGGGCGGTCTCCGCGGTGACGCTGATGCTGGCGCCCGGTCTGACCATGACCGGCATCGCCGGGGCCGTCAGCGCCCTCGCGATCCTGCTCGGCACCTTCGCCCCCGCCATCGGCTTCCGTATCTCGGGGCTGCGGCTGCCCCCGCTGCCGTCCAACCCCCAGCAGCTCCAGGAGGCCATCGACCCCCACCCCGCGCGCGACGTCCTCGACCGCACCGCGCTGGCCGACAGTTATCAGGGGGCCGTGCTCGCGGCCACCGGCGCGCTCCACGTGGTGGCCCTACTCATCCTGGCCTCGGGGCCCGGCTGGCTGCCGGTCACCCTCGGCGTGGTGGTGGCGCTGGTCCTGCTGCTGCAGAGCCGTGGCCTGGCGGACGCCTGGCAGAAGCTCTCCCTGACGGCCCCCGCCTGTGTCGGCCTCGCCTTCATCGTCATCGCCGCCGTGGCCGACACCAGTACTCTGTGGAGGTCGCTGGCCCTCCTGGGCGTCTTCGCCGTCGCCGCAGGCCTCACCGTCCTGGCGTGGACGATCCCGGGCAGGCGCGGCCTGCCCCACTGGGGTCGCGCCGCCGAGATCATCCAGCTCCTCGCGGCCATCGCCATGGTCTGCTTGGTCTTCGGCAACCTCGGCCTGTTCGGCCTGCTCCGCGGGATCGGGGGCTGAGCAGTGCAGACGCGCCGCGACCAGGTCGTCGCCCACAACTTCATGGTGGGCCGCCTGGGCACCGCCATGCTGGAGGCCGACCCCGACGCCATCGACGCACCCATGCAGCGCACCCGGCGCGGGGCCTTCATCGGGCTGGCCATAGCAGCCCTGCTGTGCGTCGGGTTCCTGGTCTTCGGACTGATCTTCCCAGGAGGCAATACCTCCTGGCGCACCGAGGGCGCCCTCGTCCTGGAACGCGAGACCGGCGCCACCTACCTCTACTCCGGTGGCGTCCTGCGCCCCGTCGCCAACTACGCCTCGGCCCGGCTGGTCCAAGGTAGCCAGATGACCGTCCGTTCGGTCAGCGCCGATTCGTTGGCCGGGGTCCCCAAGGGCGGCCCCGTCGGCATCCCCGGCGCTCCCGATTCCCTGCCCGACGCCGAAACCATGTCCTCGGCCCTCTGGCGCGTGTGCGCGGTTCCCCCGGCGCAGGAGGACGGCGAGCCGCGAACCGCCCTGTCCATCGACGCGACCCCCGACGACGGCGCCCTGCCCACCGAGTTCGCGGTACTGGTCGAAGGCCCCGACAACGATCACCACCTGCTCTGGAACGGCACCCGGCTGCGCCTGGACGAGGAGAACGGTGCTCTCCAAGCTCTGGGCTATGGCACCAGCCCGGCCCGGAGCGTCAGCCGGGCGTTCCTCGACTCGGTTCCATCCGGGGGCGACCTCGCAGCCCCCGAGGTCCCCGGCGGGGTCGGCGAACAGAGCCCTGAGATCGGCGGCGAACGGCGTGTCACCGGCCAGGTCTTCGTGGTGCGCGGCGACGGGGACGCCGACCAGTACTACCTGCTCGGCGGCGGGGGCCTGGTTCCGGTCAGCGCCGTCCAGTCTCGGCTGGCACTCGCCGACACGCGCATCACCGACGACGCCTACGGTGACGCCGCACCCGAACCCGTCGCGCTCAACGCCGCAGACGTCCAGCGCAACCTGGCCGAGAACGCGGCCGCCATCGACGACGGGCTCCCGGTCACCCCGCCCGAGCCGGCGGCCACCGACGGGCAGGCGCCGTGCATGCGCGTCTCCGCCGACGGTGACGCTCAGCTCGTCCTACATCCGCTGGAGGCGGTGAGCGCCTGGCCGGTCCAGGACCGGCCCCACACCGCCCACGGCTGTCCCACCGCCGACCTCATCGGCATCCCCGCGGGGACCGGCGCGATCGTCCGTGCCGAGCCCACCGGGGGATCGGCCTCGGATCCCACCTACTACCTGGTGACCGACGCCGCCACCAAGTACCCGTTGCCGTCCGCCGACACCGCTGGGGAACTCGGCTACTCGGCCGAGGCCGCCGCGCGCGTTCCCACCTCGCTGCTGCGCCTGCTGCCCACCGGGCCGCTCATGTCGGCCGAGGCCGCTGCCCAGCCGGTTCCGGCGACGGCCGCCCCGCCCGCCGCGGCCGGATGCGGCGAGCGGGAGGGAACCTGACCGCACCACCACGCAACCACGATCGGGGTCCAGTACCCCTTAACCGAAAGGAGAGGTGAACATGGTCCAGACCACCAGTACCGAACACGGCATGAGCACGGGCCGGATGGCGATGGAGACGGCCTACAACGAGTGCAACGCCGTCTACACCAAGGTCGACTTCCTGCGCGACTCCCTCAAGAGCACCTGGGTCGGCGGCGCCGAGCAGGGCTATGAGACCGCACTGGTGAAGTGGCTGGAGGAGCTGCGGCTGATCGTCAACGGCATGAACAACATGATCGGCACCTTCGGCGGTACCACGCGAGGCATGTTGAACCTGGAAGACGAGAACCTCGTGCTCTCCTCCACCTGGAACAACCAGCTCAACCCCAACCAGGGCGGCTGAGCGGAGCAAGGCGATCCCATCTGAGCGCTTTCCCCCTCCCCCCTGCGACGACCGCCCCTGTGGGTGGCCCCGGAAGCGAAAGTAGGCAGCAGCCGATGAGTGACTTTTCCGTCCGTTACGCGGGCATGGACGATTCCGCGTTCGACCTGCGCGCTCGTACCCAGGACATCCGCAACTCCCTTGACGAGTTGGCCATGAAGATGTCCAC
>NZ_DYZD01000470.1 GCF_020741345.1 Nocardiopsis listeri | reverse complement strand
GTGACCGATGGTGCCGATGTTGACGTGCGGTTTGTTCCGCTCGAACTTTGCCTTCGCCACTGGAAGTCTCCTAGACGTACAGATCTATCTGACTGTGGTCCAACCCCGCGGGCACGGGGAAACAGCCGGGTTACGTGTTCGCGACTATTCGCCGCGAACCTTCGCCACGATTTCCGTGGCGACAGCGGACGGAACCTCCGCGTAGGAGTCGAACACCATCGAGTAGTTGGCTCGACCCTGCGTACGGCTGCGCAGGTCACCCACGTAGCCGAACATTTCCGAAAGGGGCACGAGGGCCTTGACCAGTCGGACACCGGAACGGTCGTCCATGGACTGAATCTGTCCACGCCGAGAGTTCAGGTCGCCGACCACGTCGCCCATGTACTCCTCGGGCGTGGTGACCTCAACGGCCATGACCGGCTCCAGGAGAGCCGGCTTCGCCAGCCGGACGGCCTCCTTGAAGGCCATCGAACCGGCGGTCTTGAACGCCATCTCCGAAGAGTCGACGTCGTGGTACTGACCATCGGTCAGCGTCACCTTGATGCCGACGAGCGGGTAGTGCGCGAGCACGCCCAGCTCAGCGGCCTCCTGGCAGCCGGCGTCGACCGAGGGGATGTACTCCCGCGGGATGCGGCCACCGGTGACCGAGTTCACGAACTCGTAACCGGAAGCGGCGCCGTCCTCGGACTGCAGCGGCTCAAGGTCGATCTTGACCTTGGCGAACTGACCCGAACCACCCGTCTGCTTCTTGTGGGTGTAGACGTGGCCTTCGACCTTCTTGCGAATGGTCTCGCGGTAGGCCACCTGGGGCTTACCGATGTTGGCCTCGACCTTGAAGTCGTCGCGCATGCGGTTGACCAGCACCTCGAGGTGCAGTTCGCCCATGCCCGAGATCACGGTCTGACCGGTCTGGTCGTCCGTGGCCACCTGGAAGGAGGGGTCCTCTTCCGCCAGACGCTGGATCGCGATGCCCAGCTTCTCCTGGTCGCTCTTGGTCTTGGGCTCGATGGCCACCTCGATGACCGGAGCCGGGAAGGTCATGGACTCCAGGACGATGGGCGACGACTGGTCGCACAGCGTCTCACCTGTGGTGGTGTCCTTCAGACCCATGACGGCGACGATGTCACCGGCACCGGCCCGCGCGATCTCCTCGCGCTTGTTGGAGTGCATCCGGTAGACCTTGCCGATGCGCTCCTTGCGGCCCTTGATGCTGTTCAGCACCTGGGTGCCGGCTTCGAGGACACCGGAGTAGATCCGCACGTAGGAGAGCTTGCCCAGGTGGGGGTCGCTGACGACCTTGAAGGCCAGGGCGGAGAACGGCTCGTCCACGCTCGGCTTGCGCTCGAGCTTGGTCTCCTCGCTCTCGTCCTTGGGGTCGTGGCCCTCGATGGCCTCGACGTCCATGGGCGAGGGGAGGTAGGCGATGACCGCGTCGAGCAGGGGCTGAACGCCCTTGTTCTTGAACGCGGTGCCACAGACCACGGGCACGGCGGTGCCGGCGATGGTGGCGCGACGGATCGCGGTGACGAGCTGCTCCTCGGTGGGCTCCTGGCCCTCGAGGTACATCTCCATGATCTCGTCGTCGGCGTCGGCCAGAGTCTCGATGAAGGACTCGCGAGCCTCACGGGCGGCGTCGACGTGGGTGTCCGGGATGTCGACGGTGTCGTACATCTCGCCCAGCGGCGTTTCGGCGCTCCAGACGTAGGCCTTCATCTTCACGAGGTCGATGACGCCCTGGAAGTCGCTCTCCGCACCGATGTTCAGCTGGATCGGCATGGCGTTCGCGCCGAGGCGCTCACGGAACATGTCGACACAACGCTGGAACTCGGCCCCGATCTTGTCCATCTTGTTGACGAAGCAGATACGGGGGACGCCGTAGCGGTCGGCCTGACGCCAGACCTGCTCCGACTGGGGCTCGACGCCTTCCTTGGCGTCGAACACCGCGACGGCACCGTCGAGCACACGCAGCGACCGCTCGACCTCGACCGTGAAGTCGACGTGGCCGGGCGTGTCGATGATGTTGATGGTGGTGTCGTTCCACTGGGTGGTGATCGCAGCCGAGGTAATGGTGATACCCCGCTCCTGCTCTTCCTTCATCCAGTCCATCGTCGAGGCGCCATCGTGCGTCTCGCCGAGCTTGTGGTTGACACCGGTGTAGTAGAGGATCCGCTCGGTCGTCGTGGTCTTGCCCGCGTCGATGTGGGCCATGATGCCGATATTGCGGACCTTCTCAAGGTCTAGCAATGTCTTAGCCATGAGGCTCGTCCTTCGGTCTGTTCAGGTCCAGCCGCTTTACCAGCGGTAGTGGGCGAAGGCCTTGTTCGACTCGGCCATCTTGTGCGTGTCCTCACGCTTCTTGACGGCCGCACCGAGACCGTTGCTGGCGTCGACAAGCTCGTTCATCAGACGCTCGGTCATGCTCTTCTCACGACGCTGACGCGAGTAGGAGACCAGCCAGCGCAGGGCCAGCGTGGTGGACCGGGAGGCGCGAACCTCGACCGGCACCTGGTAGGTCGCGCCACCGACACGGCGGCTGCGGACCTCAAGCGCGGGCTTGACGTTGTCCAGAGCTCGCTTCAGAACGACGAGCGGGTCCTGACCGGTCTTCTCACGAGCACCCTCGAGGGCGTCGTAGACGACGCTCTGAGCGATGGAGCGCTTACCGTCGAGCAGCACCTTGTTGATCAGTGCGGTGACGAGCGGCGAGCCGTAAACCGGGTCGGTGATGAGCTGGCGCTTCGGCGCCGGGCCCTTGCGCGGCATGCTTACTTCTCCTTCTTGGCGCCGTAGTGGCTACGGGCCTGCTTGCGGCCCCGGACACCCTGGGTGTCGAGCGAACCGCGGACAATTCGGTAGCGGACACCCGGCAGGTCCTTAACACGACCACCGCGGACCAGCACGATGCTGTGCTCCTGGAGGTTGTGACCAATGCCGGGAATGTAGGCCGTGACCTCGATGCCGCTGCTCAGCTTGACGCGAGCGACCTTACGCAGAGCGGAGTTCGGCTTCTTGGGCGTAGTGGTGTAGACACGCGTGCACACACCACGACGCTGCGGACTCCCCTTCAGCGCCGGGGTCTTGTTCTTTGCGACCTTGTCCTGTCGGCCCTTGCGGACCAGCTGCTGGATGGTGGGCACCGCGTCTCCGTCTTCCTCGTGACCTACGCCGGTTCTCGTAGCCGATATCGCTATTGACCTGCTGAATTTCCCGAAACTCCCCGGCCCCCGCAGTCGGGCGTGTCGACCTCGTTCCCGAGCACGGGAACGGAAGCACACCCGGCCATGAGGCCGATTCACAGGAGAGGGGTTCACATGCGCCGCGCGCCTCGTGTCCGTCCTGTAAAAGGACTGGGGCACCGCACACATGTGTGACCCGTCGACTCACGGGCACAATCACACAGGCTACCGCTACCAGACCAGGCGGTCAAAACGGTGTGCGAGATAGCGAGAACAAACGGAACCGGTTCTCGCGTAGCCGTGGGTCTCCCCTAGTCTACGCGCTCTCAGACTCGTTTCGCCCCAGGTTTCCCTTGGAATGTGACCGCAGGGCCGTCCAAGGAGAACGGCCGCTTCCGGAGGGCCCATTCTCCCCCCGAAAGCGGCCGTGCGGCTACAGAATCACCAAGATCGCGACGGAGATCACCGTGACCACGATGCCCGCCACCGCGAAAACGGTGCCCGTCGTGATCAGACCGAGTCCGTCGAGGGTGCCTCGCGACCCTCGGATCTCCTTCTTGGCCTTGGGGCCCGTGACGAACAACGCGAGGATCGCCGTGATCACACCGAGGAACGGGATCAGCGAGGCGACGCCCAGCCACAGGGTCCGCATCGCGCCCGGCTCGGTGTCGGCCAGGAAGTCGATGCTGTCGTACCCGGGGTAGGAGTCGCCGGCCTCTCCCCCGAGGGGGCGGTCCTCGAAGCCGGGGAAGTCCTCAACGATCCGGTCACGGCGGCGACGGTTCGACTTCGGACGTTCGGTCATCCCGTAGTCGGCGGGGGTGAAGCCATCGTCGTACTCCGGCCCCCTCTCTTCGGCGACCGGTTCCTCCGCGGCCTCGTACCGGGTGTCCGGGGCGTCGCCGGGATCATCGTCGGGAACGTCGTTCCAGGCGTCGGCCGGGACCTGCGGGTGGGAGGAGAAGGGTGATCCCAGGTCGGAGGGGACCCCTGCCACGGGTGTGGAGGGACGGTCGTCGAAACCGGGCTCGTCCGGGGTCCGCTCCTCGTGACCGCGGTCGTCATAGGCCTGGTCGTCGTAACCACGGTCGTCGTAGGCCTCCTGCCGTCCGACGCCCTGGTCCGGGTATCCCGCCTCCCGGTACCCCTGATCGGCGTACCCCTGGTCCGCGTATCCCTGGTCCGCGTATCCACGGCCGTCGTAGGACGGACGACCGTCTTCCGCGAGCCCCTGGTCACCACGGTCGTAGTAGCCCAGCTCGTCGTAACCGCCGGTGTTCCACCCTCCGCCCGCGGGAGCCTCCTGAGCGCGGTCGGTGGAACGCGCGCCGGCCGCTCCGTAGTCATCGAGGCCACGACCGTCGAACCCGAGTTCGTCGTGGGGCATCGCGGGGCCGCTGTCGGACCCGTACGCCGGCGGCTCCTCGTCATGGACGGCCGGAGCGAAAATCCGGGTGGCGTTGTCGGCGCCCCGGCTCCAGGAGGGTTCCTCGGCCGGGTCCGGGTGGTACCCCTCCGGTTCCTCGGTCTCCTTGGCCTTGGCCCGCGACTGCATGTTCGCGATCGCGGCCAGCGGGTCCTCGGACGTGGGCACCGCGGCGGACAGTTCCCCGGTGTCGGGGCCCCCGTCGCGTTCGGTACGGATCTCGTCCAGACCCGTGGGCTCGGCTCCGGTCTCGCCGCGACGACGTCGCTCGGCGTCCCGGACCACGTCCGGCAACCGCGGGTCGTTGCGGTCGAACGCCCAGGTGTTGCCGCTGCCGGTGCCCAGACCACCGTCGTCGGCGGGCACCGAGGAGCGGAACGGGGCGGAGAGCTCATCGTAGGGCTCCGAGTACGCCTCGCCGGGCCGCTCCCCCGGTGGCTCCTCCTCGACGGGGGACGCCTCGTAGCGGCGATCCTCCAGGTAGGAGGGCGCGGGGTCGACCCAACGCTCCGGCTCGGATCCGGCCCAGGGATCGGCCTCGCCGACGGTCTCCCGATCCGGCCCGGGGTTCGGACCCGGGGTCCAGTCGTCCAGACCGTCGGTGCCGTATCGGGGCACCGGGTCCTCCGCGGCCGCGAGGTCGGTTCCCCACGCGTCCGAGGTCCGGGCACCGGTGGTCGCCTCCTCGGCCCAGGAGTCATGAGCGGCCGCAGGGCCGCTCTCCTCCGGCTCCTCCGGCGGCAACGGGACCTGCGCGCTGGCGGCGATGCCCGGATAGCCTCCGGTCCGGCTCGGGCCATCCTCCGGCTCCCGGACGGGTTCCCGGTCGGGCTCGGCGCCCCACGACGGTTCCGCTCCGGGAGGGACCTGGGAGGACACGTTCTCCGAAGGGGTCTCCGCGCTCTCCTCGTGGCCGGGCCACAGCGGCTCGGCGGGGTCCCGTGGTTCCGTGGACGGTTCCCAGGACGGCACCCGAGGAGCGGCCGCGGCGACGTCCCCTGTGCGGGCACCCCACTCGGGGTGGGTGTTCGGTACGGGGGGCTGGTCCGGGGTCGAGGGCTCCCAGGCCGACGGCCGCTCACCCGGGGTCCGCGTCACCGGCTGATAGGCACCGCTGCCCGCGCCCGGGTAGGAGATGCCGGGTGGCCCCTGAGGTTCGGGGCTCGCCACGGGGGGTGTGGGCGGAGCGCCCAGCGCGTCAGGGTAGGGCTCGACCAGGGCCGGGCGCGACGCGCTCAGCCCCGAATATCCGCCGCTGTCGGGAAAGACCGCGGCGGGTTCCTGCGGGGCGACGCCCTCGGGCTCGTCCCCGTCCTTGTCCATGGGGTCCTGGTAATCGGACTGTGTTCGGAAACGGTTCTCACTGGGCTTGAACCAGGAGTCCGCGTCCTCTCCGGACGACCGGTTCCCCGGCTCTGCGCCCCCGTTATCGCTCACTTGCCTGCTCTCCCGCCGGCGCCGCGGCGCCCTCTCCCCGTCAACACAGCGGTGTGTCGACCCACAACAACGAAACGGCGGCGGGGCCACCCCCCGTGATGGGGGTGGCTGACCGCCGCCGTCAGCTCAGCCAACGTTCAGTTCGGCTGCTTACCGGTTGTACGGCCCGAAGTCGTACTCCTCCAGTGGCACGGCTTCTCCCGAACCCTGCCCGAAGGTGTACTCGCTCGGCTCCTCGTAGCCCGAGACCGAGTACATCGAGGCCTTGGCCTCCTCGGTCGGCTCGACCCGAATGTTCCGGTACTGCGGAATGCCCGTACCGGCCGGGATGAGCTTACCGATGATCACGTTCTCCTTGAGGCCGAGCAGCGGGTCGCTCTTGCCGTGGATCGCGTTCTCGGTGAGCACCCGGGTGGTCTCCTGGAAGGAGGCCGCGGACAGCCAGGACTCCGTGGCCAGCGAGGCCTTGGTGATACCCAGCAGGACCGGACGTCCGGCGGCGGGCTGGCCGCCTTCGGACACCACGCGCCGGTTGATGCGCTCGAACTTGGGCCGCTCGACCATCTCACCGGGCAACAGCTCGGTGTCGCCGGACTCCAGGATGTTCACTCGCTTGAGCATCTGGCGAACGATGATCTCGATGTGCTTGTCGTGGATGGACACACCCTGCGACTTGTACACCTCCTGGACCTCCGACACGAGGTGCTGCTGCACCGCGCGCGGGCCCTGGATGCGAAGCACCTCGTGCGGGTTGATCGCACCCTGGATGAGCTGCTGACCGACCTTGACGTGGTCGTCGTCGGTCACCAGGAGCTGGGCACGCATCGGGACCGGGTAGGCGATCTCGTCGGTGCCGTCGTCCGGGATCACGACGATCTTGCGGCTCTTCTCGGTGTCGTCGATCCTGATCCGGCCCTCCATCTCGGAGATCGGGGCCACACCCTTGGGGATGCGGGCCTCGAAGAGCTCCTGGACACGGGGCAGACCGTGGGTGATGTCCTGACCGGCCGAACCACCCATGTGGAAGGTACGCATGGTCAGCTGGGTACCGGGCTCACCGATGGACTGGGCCGCGATGATACCGATCGCCTCACCGACGTCCACCGGCTTGCCGGTCGCCATGGAGCGGCCGTAGCAAGTGGTGCAGACACCGATCTTCGCCTCACAGGTCAGCGACGAGCGGATGCGCACCCGGGTGATACCGGCGGCGACCAGCTTGTCGATGTTCTGCTCGGAGGTGTCGGACAGGGTGGGCAGCACCACGTTGCCGTCGGCGTCCAGCACGTCCTCGGCGAGGGTACGGCCGAAACCGGTGTTCTCGACGTTGTGCTTGCGACCGACGACGCCGGCGGCGTTCTTCTCACCGATCTCGTGCCACAGGGAACGGTCGGTGTTGCAGTCCACCTCGCGGACGATGACGTCCTGGGCGACGTCCACCAGACGACGGGTCAGGTAACCCGAGTCGGCGGTACGCAGCGCGGTGTCGGCCAGACCCTTGCGCTGACCGTGCGTGGAGATGAAGTACTCCAGCACGGACAGGCCCTCACGGTAGGAGGACTTGATCGGACGCGGGATCGTCTCACCCTTGGTGTTGGAGACCAGACCACGGATACCGGCGATCTGGCGCACCTGCATCGGGTTACCACGCGCACCGGACTGGACCATCATCCACACCGGGTTGTCGGCGGGGAAGTTGTCCTCCATGTTCTTGGCGACCTCGGCGGTCGCCTCGGTCCACAGCTCCGTGAGCTCCTTGCGGCGCTCGTCATCGGTGATCAGACCACGGTCGTACTCACGCTGCAGCTTGTCGGCCTTGCGGTCGTACCGGGCGAGGATCTCCGCCTTCTGCGGCGGCGCGACGACGTCCTCGATGCCGATGGTCAGACCGGACCGGGTGGCCCAGCGGTAACCGGCGTCCTTGAGGGCGTCCAGGGTCGTGGCGACCTGGACCTTCGGGTAGTTCTCGGCGAGGTCGTTGACCAGTGTCGAGACCTGCTTCTTGCCCACCTGGAAGTTGACGTACGGGTAGTCGACCGGAGTGGCCTCGTTGAAGAGGTACCGACCCAGGGTCGTCTCCAGCACGTACACGTCACCCGGCTCCCAGCCCTCGGGCGGGGTCCAGTCCTTGGGT
>NZ_DYZD01000469.1 GCF_020741345.1 Nocardiopsis listeri | reverse complement strand
CGGGTGGTCGACCACCACGGCACCAGGTTCATCCTCCTGGACACGGCGCGGCTCTCCTACCGGGCCGGCGACTGGTCGCAACTGCCGCTGCTGCGGGAGGAACTCGACGCCGCGACCGAGGACCCCGCCGTCACCTCGGTCGTGGTGGCCCAGCACGTGCCCTTCCGCGATCCGCTGCCCTCCAAGGCGAGCGAGCTGTCGGACCGCAAGGAGGCGGCCACCGTCGAGAACTGGCTGGCCGACTTCCAGGCCGACACCGGTAAGGGCGTGGCGTTCATCGGCGCGCACGTCGGTGTCTTCCACGCCGACCGGGTGGACGGCGTGCCCTACGTCATCAACGGCAACGCGGGCAAGAACCCCTCGGCGGGCCCCGAGGACGGTGGCTTCACCGGCTGGTCGCTGTGGGGGATCGACACCGACGGTGATCCCACGGCGGACTGGGTGGCCACCGAAACGCGTCCCCACGTGGACGGGCTGGAACTGGACGCTCCGACCTCGGTCGTGGTCGGGGAACAGGTCGAGGTCACCGCGACCGTGGACAACGACGGTATCGCCTTGCCGGTCGCCTACCCGGTGAGCGCGGACTGGTCCGGTTCCGACGACGTCCACATCGGACCGGCCGACGAGGCCGAGGCCGAACACGTCGCCGTCTTCGACCCACGGACCGGCCGGTTGAGCGCGTTGGCCGAGGCGACCATCGAACTCGGCGTCACCGTGAACGGCGTCACCGAAGAGGTCACCATCGAACTGAAGTCCTGACCTCGGGCCACAGGGGTGACGAAGATGGACCGGGCGGGCCCACCGCAGGGTGGATCCGCCCGGTCCCGGCGTACGGGCAGGGCGCACGGGTCGCCTCAGGTGTTGACGGGGAAACCGAGTTCGATGCCCCGGGAGGTCGGGTCGGGCCAGCGGGTGGTGACCACCTTGCCCCTGGTGTAGAAGTGGACCCCCTCCGTCCCGTGGGCGTGGCTGTCTCCGAAGAGCGAGGACTTCCACCCACCGAAGGAGTAGTAGGAAACGGGCACCGGAATGGGCACGTTGACGCCCACCATGCCCACTTCCACCTCGTACTCGAAGCGCCTGGCCGCTCCACCGTCCCTGGTGAAGATGGCGGTTCCGTTGCCGTACGGGTGCTCGTTGATGAGGCGGACCCCCTCCTCGTAGGAGGGCACCCGCACCACGGAGAGCACCGGGCCGAAGATCTCGTCGGTGTACACGGACATGTCGGGGGTGACGTGGTCGAGCAGGGTGGGGCCGACCCAATAGCCGTCCCGAGAACCGTCGGGGACGACCCGTCGTCCGTCGGCGACCACCGTGGCACCGTCCTGCTGACCGGACTCGATGTAGGACAGGACCCGGTCGCGGTGCGAGGCGCTCACCAGCGGTCCCATGTCCACCTCGCGGCGCCCGTCACCGGTACGGAGGTCGCCGATGCGTTCGTTGATGCGTTCGACCAGCGCGTCGGCCACGGAGTCGACCGCCAAGAGTGCCGAGATGGCCATGCACCGCTCACCGGCGGAGCCATAGGCGGCTCCGATGGCCGCGTCGGCGGCCTGGTCCAGGTCCGCGTCCGGGAGCACCAGCATGTGGTTCTTGGCCCCGCCCAGGGCCTGGACCCTCTTGCCGTGGGCGGTTCCGGTCTCGTAGACGTGTTGCGCGATCCGGGTGGACCCGACGAAGGAGACCGCCTTGATGACCGGGTGCGTGATCAGGGTGTTGACGACCTCGGGGCCTCCGTGCAGGACGGTGAAGACACCGTCCGGCAGACCGGCCTCACGCCACATCCGGGCCATCAGGTCGGCGGCGGAGGGGTCCTGTTCGCTCGGCTTGAGGACGACGGAGTTGCCGGCGGCGATGGCGACCGGGGCGAACCACAGCGGGACCATCACAGGGAAGTTGAAGGGGGAGATGATCGCGACGGTACCGAGGGGCTGACGCACGGAGTGAACGTCGATTCCGCGTGAGACGCCCTCGGAGTACCCGCCCTTCAACAGGTGTGGGATACCGCAGGCGAACTCCACGACCTCCATGCCACGGGCGATCTCCCCGGCGGCGTCGGAGAGGAGCTTGCCGTGCTCCTCGGTGATCAACCGCGCCAACTCGTCGGTTCGCGTGCGCAGTTGTTCCCGAAAGGCGAAGAGGACCTGTGTCCGCTTGGCCAGGGAGGTGGTGCGCCAGGCGGCGGCGGCCTGATCGGCCGACCCGATCGCCTGTTCCACCAGTTCGGGCCCGGCGAAGTCGACGTTGGCGATCACCTTCGCCGTGGCCGGGTCGAGCACGGGATGCGAGGTGGTCCCTTCCGGACGGATGGGGCGCCCCTCGATCCAGTTGGAAACCTGACGAGGCGTTGTCGGTGTCATGGTGTGCTTCCTTTCGCCGGTGGCTACACGCAGACTTGATTTTGGATAAAATATCAGATTGTTCGGCGCAGGGGTCCGCCCTGAGGCGGAGAGGGGTGGGGAGGGGGTTACTCCTCGGCCCAGAAGCCGGCCGATTCCATCATGCGGACGGCCTGGGCCCCCGTGTGCCGGAAGTGTTGCGCGACGGCCTCGGAGGCGGCTCTGCCGTCTCCGGCGCGCAGGGCGGCGACGATCAGGTCGTGCTCGCTCAGGGCGCGTTCCTGCCACTCCCATTCGAGGTTGTGCTCGAAGAAGTGGGAGGGCATGCTCCGGGAGAGCATCCGCAGTACGGCCCGCAGCCGTCCGGAGCTGCCCGCTTTGTTGATGGCCTGGTGGAAGTCGTAGTTGAGCGCGTCGTGCTCACGGGGCTCGGTGGTCGTACGCATCCGGGCGGCGACGTCCGCGATGGACTTCAGTGTCCCGGGTGGTGCCGAAGCCGCGGCGCGGGCCGCCGCCATGCCGCTGAGCAGCCCGTACATCTCGTAGTGATCGATGATGTCCTGGGGGCTCAGCGCCGCGACGAAGGAGCCTCTGCGGGCGACGCTCTCGACCAACCCCTCGGCCTCCAACGTGATCAGTGCTTCGCGGACCGGAAGCCGGCTGATCCCGAGGTCCTCGGCGATCTGGTCCTGGTCCAGGCGCTCCCGTGGTCGTACGGACGCGGAGAAGATCATGTCCCTGACGTACTGCGCTGCTTCCTGTTTGAGGTTGGGGCGCCGCGAGTGTTCGATTTTCGTCGGTGCTTTTGCCATGTCCACCCGTCTAAGTCGCATCGGTTCGTCGATGCCGCCGTCTGGTGATCGACCGAGGCCGAACGTGGTGTGGCTCTCGTCAAGCCATCTTCTCATCGGATACTTTATCAAAGTATCTCGTGGTTGTTCAGAGGGGATGACAGTCTGTGACGAATGTGAGTTCTGTGGCTGGAGAGGTCGCGGTGGTGACGGGTGCGGCCGGTGGCATCGGGCGCTCGGTGGCCCTTCGCCTGGCCGCCGAAGGCTACCTGGTCTTCGCCTGTGACCTGCATGAAGACCGTGTGGAAGAGGCGCTCGCGGGGCGTGAGGGCGTCGTGCCGTTCGGGGCGGACGTCTCCGATCGGGGGCAGGTTTCGCGGCTCGTCGACGCGGCCGTGGCACGGGGAAGGGTCAAGGCCCTGGTCAACGCGGCGGGTATCCATCGGCCGGCGCCGTTCCTGGAAACGGTGGAGGACGACTTCGACCTGCTCATGAGGGTCAACGTCAAGGGGACCTACCTTCCTTCGCTGCTCCTGGGTCGGGCCATGGTCGAGGGCGGAGGCGGGTCCGTCGTCAACTTCTCCTCGGTCGCGGCCCACCACCTGACGGCGAGCAGTGCCCTGTACGGCGCGACCAAGGGTGCTGTCCTGTCTTTGACCAGGGGAATGGCCGTTTCACTCGCGCCCCACGGGGTCAGGGTCAACGCGGTGTCCCCGGGGCCGGTGGAGACGCCCATGAACGCGCATCGGCGTGAGGACCCCGAGTACGTGAAGGCCATGATCGATCGGGTGCCGCTCGGGCGCCAAGGGCGACCGGAAGAGGTGGCCGATGCGGTGTCCTTCCTGGTGGGAGAGGGCTCTTCCTGGATGACGGGCACGGTGCTGGAGGTCGATGGGGGCATCTCGGTCCTTCGGTGAGGTGTTGATTTGATCAAATATCTTTGATACTAATCCTCGGTACATGTGATGCGGGTCATGAGAAGGAGATCACTGATGGTGGGTCCGAAGAAGATGGGAAGCGTCGCGGCACTGGCTCTGGCGCTGGCGGTGGGCACCACGTCCTGTGGGATCAACGCACCTGGCCAGGGCGGCGGGACCGAGGGGGACGAGGCCGTCACCGGTGACTTCGACGCCCTGGTCGAGGCGGCGCAGGAGGAGGGCACCCTCACGGTCTACTCGACCGAGACCGAGGAACACCTCGTCGCCGTTATCAACGCCTTCGAGGAGGAGTACGGGATCCCCGTCGAGTACGTGCGCCTGGCGAGTTCGGCCGTGGTGCAGAGGTTCGCCGGTGAGAAGGACTCCGGGGTCGTGGCCGCCGACGTCATCCAACTGACCGACACCACGATGGTCCAGGACAACGAGGACTGGTTCCGTCCCTTCGACGAGGAGCTTCTCCCCGCGCTGGCCGAGTACGACGAGGAGTACCGGCACGACCACCACGCGGCGGGGGCCATCTACGCCTCGGGCGTGCAGTACAACACCGATCTGGTCTCGCCCGAAGAGGTGCCCGAGAGCTGGGAGGACCTGCTCGACCCCAAGTGGGAGGGCCAGATCCTCATGGTCGACCCGCAGGCGTCGCCCACACCGGTGGCTCTGCTGGAGCTCCTGCGAGAGACCTACGGTGACGACTTCCTCGAGCGGTTGGGCGAGCAGAACCCGGAGGTGGTCGACAGCGCCGGCCCCGGGGGACAGCAGGTGGCGGCGGGTGCCTTCGCCTTCAACTTCCCGACGGCCGGTGGAGCGCACACCCAACCCCTGATCGACGAGGGCGCTCCGGTCGATTTCACCCTCATGTCCCCGGCGACCCTGGGCACGAACGAGGTCGTGCTTCCCGAGGGCTCCCCGAATCCGAACGCCGGGGCGCTCTTCGCGAACTTCCGGCTCTCCCTGGAAGGGCACAAGGCGGTCTGCGACACGAACCCGGGCTACGGACTGCCCTTCGAAGAGGTCCTCGACGGCTGCATCGAGACGCCGGAGGACACCGTCCAGATCGACTTCGACCTGTGGGCCGACGAGGAACTCAAGCGGGACCAGCTCGACGAGCTCGGCCTGTGAGCACAGACCACTTTGGAGGCCGGCCATGGCCGCTCGACCAGTGACGACCACCGACAGAAGGGGCACGGGTACGACCTTGACCGAAGAACCACGACCCCAGGGACGCCCCGGCCACGTTGAGGAACCGCGTATCAGCGCTCGGCGACTGCGTAAGACCTTCGGCAAGAAGGGTCGGGAACGGGTACACGCTCTGGACGACGTTTCGTTGGACGTCTCACCGGGAGAGTTCGTGGTTCTCCTGGGCCCGAGCGGGTGCGGAAAGACCACTCTGCTTCGTTCGATCGCCGGCCTGGAGACTCCCGAAACCGGAGAGATCGTCATCTCCGGGAACACGGTCTACTCATCGTCGAACAGGGTCAACCTGCCGGCCGAGAGACGCGGCATCAACATGATGTTCCAGTCCTACGCGCTCTGGCCGCACATGACCGTCTTCGACAACGTCGCCTACCCGTTGCGCTCCCACAAGATCGCCAAGAGCGAGATCGCCTCCCGGGTCACCGCGCTCCTGGGCAGGATCGGGATCCCCGAACTCGCCGACCGCTATCCGTCCGAGCTCAGCGGTGGACAACAACAACGTGTCGCCCTGGCCCGCGCCCTGGCGGTCGATCCCTCCTGCGTGATGTTCGACGAGCCGCTCTCCAACGTGGACGCCAAGGTGCGCGAGCAGTTGCGCGTGGAACTGGTGGAGATGCACCGGCGAATGGGATTCTCCGCCGTCTACGTCACCCACGACCAGGTCGAGGCCATGCAGTTGGCCGACCGCCTCGTGGTCATGCGCAAGGGGGAGATCGAGCAGGAGGGAACGCCCGAGGAGATCTACCGCTCTCCCCGTACGCGTTACGTCGCCGACTTCATCGGTCAGTGCAACCAGATCGAGGGGACGGTGAAGGAGGTCTCCGCGGGTGTGGTGTCGGTCGAGACCGACCTGGGCGTGATCCAGGCCGAAGTCGCGCAACGGCCGTGGTCCAAGGGGGACCAGGTCGTGCTCATCGTCCGTCTAGAGGACCTTCGCGTGGTCGACGGCGAGGTCACGACCCCCCACGAACGTCGTGCCACGGTCCGGGCCCGGATGTTCGCCGGGGCGACCACCGAGTACCTGGTCGAGGTCGCCGGAGGGCGGACGTTGCGCCTGGCCGTCGACGGACACCGCAAGCCGCTGGGCGAGGACGAGGACATCACGGTCCTCATGGCCCCCGAGTCCGTTCGAATCGTTCCCGCGGAGGAGGGACAGTGATGTGGCCCGAGGCCGAACACCGACTGCCGCGAGGGCCCCTGTCGGGGGTCCGTGTCGTCGACCTGTCGCGGATCATCGCCGGTCCGTTGACCA
>NZ_DYZD01000468.1 GCF_020741345.1 Nocardiopsis listeri | reverse complement strand
TCGACCGGCGGGTGGGCGTTGGCGAGCAGCTCCTGGAACTGTGCGGAGAACCAGTGGCCCGAGACCGGGGCGTCCGGCAGGGCCCCGCTCATGTTGTTGCCGTTGCGCGGGTTGCCCTCGTAGGTCGGGTCGCACATCCGGTCGAAGCCCTTGCCCTCGTCGTTCGGGATCTCCTCGCTGGAGCCGTCGGACTCACCCGGGGGCTTCATCCACACGTAGGCGTGGATGCCCGGTTCGGGGGCGGCGCTGGGCCGCTCACCCAGGCCCGCACCGGACTGGTTGCACCAGTTACCGGACTGGATGCGCTGGTCGTAGCGGCCGCCGTCGACGTAGGCGTCGACGTCGGTCTCCGGGCCCGGACCGTCGGGACGGTCGGAGCCGCCCCAGCCGTTGCGGGAGGTGTCGATCAGCATGCCGATCCCCGAATCGAACCCGATGGAGACGAGCTCCTCACGCAGGGCCTGGGAGAACGAGAGCTCGTCGGTGTAGTTGTTCCAGTCCACCCACTGCGACTCGCGCACGCTCGTGCCGTTGACCTGGTCGGTGATGGCGAAGTTGTCCTCCTGCAACGCCGAGTAGTTGGCGGTGTTGGCGATGAAGCCGTGTACGTCGTCGGGGGAGGCCCCGTTGGCGTTGGCCGCCTCGTAGAACAGCTGGGCCGAGGCGCTGAAGTTGTCCTCCCAGCCGATCCAGCCGTGGTGGCCGGCGTCCACGTAGTTGTAGACGTTCTCGATGGCGCCCAACCGTCCGAGGGCGTAGCCGACCCCGTTGACGTAGTTGCCGTTCTCGAGCATCTCGTCGCACTCGGGGGTGGCGGTCTCACGCGGCGAGATGTTGGTGACCAGGTTGGGCAGCGAGTCGATCTCGACGGTGGTGACCACGCGCAGTGAGGTGTCCTCGTAGTCGGCGAGGATCTCCGCGATCGGATCGATGTACTCGGACTCGTAGCGGTCGATCTCGTCCGGTCCCAGTTCACCGTTGGAGGCGAGGGCGGCGCAGTCACGGCCGGGCAGGTTGTAGACGACCAACTGGAACACCAGGGGTTCACCGGCGGCCTGTTCCACGGCCTCGTCCAGGTGGTCGCGCAGTCCCATGTCGCCGGTGGTGGGGCTGTCGTTGCCCTCGATGGCGCCGATGCGGTCCATCCACACACCGGTGGGTTGGTCGGCGATGGCCTCGCCACCGGGTTCGGCGGCGGCGTTGGCCGACCAGATCGGGTTCACGTAGACGTCGGCGCCGACGTAGGGGTTCTCGACGCGTTCGGCGGCGTTGACCTCCTCGGAGGAGTTGCCGGCTTCCGACTCGGCGGGGGCGGCGAGTGCGTGGGATCCGGAAAGCACGAGGCCGAATCCGGCGGCCGCGGCCAGTCCACCGCGGACCCATCTGGTCCTTTTCACGGCACGGTTTTCTGTCATCTCGATTTCTTCCTCAAGGGTGAGCGGGGTGAATCCACCCGGTGCGAACGAAGCATCGAGGGGACGAGGCTTCGTTCGCGGTCGGTGCCGGAGAGCTCCGGGTTCCCTGGCGTTGACCTGGGTGGACATGGAAGGGGAAGGGGGGATGGGCTGAGCGGGAGAGTTGGGAGCGCTCCCAGTCAGGGGATCGAAATTTCCTTGCAGTGCTGTTGTGCAAGGTGGGCGAACGGGTTTTCACGGTCTTGTCGGGGGTCGTGTTCGGCCCGTTCGCTTTCCAGAACCGTAGCCATTCAATGGTGATATGTAAATACCATATGACGCAGATATTTCTGGTACCCGATACCTGCTCGCGTAATCGCAGGTGAATGGTTGATTTATGACTGTTCAGTAATAACCTGGAGTCGCCGGTCGGGCACACGGTGCTTCCGCGGGGTGTGCTCAGGACCGGCCCGCCGTGCCCAGGGGGAGCCACGCCGGCGCGGCGAGAACGCCCACGCCCACCGCGGCGGACCAGAACGGGACCAGCAGGCCGACGTGTTCGGCGACCACGCCGCCCACGAGCGCCCCCAGCGCCGCCCCGCCCAGGTCCGCGAGCCGATACACCCCACCGACCCGCCCCAACAGGGCGTTCGGGGTGGCCCGCTGCCGGGAGGTCACCGCGGCGGTGCCCCACACCATCGTGTGCACCCCGAACAGCGCCATCACGGCACCCGCCACCACCGCGTTCGTGGTCGAGGCCAGGGCCGCGTAGGTCAGCGCCTCCACGACCAGGCCCCAGCGCAACAGCGCGGCCAGACCCACTCGGGGTTCCAGCCACTCGAAGACGCGAGAGCCGAACACTCCGCCCACCGCGCCCGCCGCGAGGAACAGCCCGAAACCGAACCCATCGAGCCCCAGTCGCTCCTGGGCGTACAGGACCCAGATCGCGAACGCGCCCACCCCGGTCAGGTTCATCACCAGGATGCAGGCGCACAGCGTGCGCAGAAGGCGGTTGCTCCGCACGTGGTCGAGACCTTCCCGGACCTCGGCCCGCAGGGTGCTCCGCTGCGCTCGGTCCCGGCCACCGGTGCTCGCCGGGACGGCGGTGATCCGCGCGACCAGCACCACGGCCGCCAGGCACAGGAGGGCCTTCAGTCCGTACGGCAGGGCCCACCCCAGGCCGAACAGCAGGGCGCCCAGCGGAGGGCCGACCAGTTGGTTGTTCACGGAGAAGGTCAGGGCCAGGCGGGCGTTGGCCCGACCCAGTAGGGGGCGGGGTACCAACGACACCAGCAGCGCTCCGTACGCGCCGTCGGCGAGGGTCTCGCTCGTCCCGACGGCGAACAGCACGATGAACAACGACCACAGGGGTGGGGCGCCGAAGACCAGGGCCACCGCGAACAGGGCCAGAACCGACGCCCGAACCAGGTTCGCGGCGAGCAGGACCGTTCGACGAGGGAGACGGTCGACCAGGGCCCCCGAAGTGAGTGAGAACAACAGGGTCGGCAGCAGTTGCGCGGCGCTCGCGCCGGCGACCACGGTGGCGGAGTCGGTGAGGGAGGCCACCAGCAGCGGTCCCGCCGCGAGCAGGGCACCGTCGCCCAGGTTGGTGGCCGCGGAGGACCACCACAGCCGGACGAAGTCGGGACCGAGCCGGTCGGGGTCGCCGGGGGAGGTGGCGTCGGTTCGACGCGCACGGAAGAGGGGCATGCGAGAACACTCCTGAGGGCATGGCGAATGCGCCGATCGGCGCGAGGGCGGGGCGGCGCGTGGCCACCCGGCCCGCCTCGGCGGAGGGTTCTCGGTGGTGGAAGGTGTTACCGAAGGACCGGCCGCGAGGCGGGGGCGGTGATCGGTCGCGCGATGGTGGTGTTCATGCGGTCCTCTCCGGAAAAGCGGGCTGAGACGCGGCGCAGATTACACGCCGACGGGCCCCGGAACGAGTGGTTTTCGTTCCGGGGCCCGTTCGTGGGCGAGGGTTCAGGGTCGGCGGTCGCAGGGATCGAGCATCAGGGACAGTCCCGCGCCCAACAACCAGAGGTCCTTGGACAGGCCCATGCCCTCCTCGGTCGGGGCCAGGCTGCGGGGTTTGTGCATGCCGGGCGTGCGCAGGTACAGGCCGAGCAGACCCGCGGCGAACGCGCTCAGCCCGGCCCCGGCCGGCTTGTTGGGGATGAAGGGGCAGAGGAGAGCGGCGCCCAGGGCGATCTCCCCGGCCGACAGCGCCCGGGTGAAGGCGACCGGGTCGACCTTGTCCAGGAAGGGGTAGGTGCCGACCGCCATGCCGTGCACCCCCATCGCGGTGTCCTCGTCGGCCCCGTGCTTGCTCAGCCCGGAGTTGAGGATGGAGGCACCCGTGGCGAGGCGCAGAACCATCTGGTGCGGTCTGACGGGCGACTTCATTGGAGCTCCCTGACTTCTCGACGATCGATGATCACTGAGGGTGGTCAGGATGTTACGCGGGTCGTCGCCCGGAAGTCGCCCCCGCGCGCCGAGCGGCGGTCGGACGGGCGAGGGCGGGGAGTGTCAGTTCTCGTCGGTGATGTGGTCGTGGATCCCGTCGGTGGCGGCGCCCATCGGGTCCTCGGCGATCCCGTCCCACGTCCGGGCCTGTTCCTGGAAGTCCTGGGCGGTCTCGGTCACCTCTCCCAGGGCGCCCTCCTGGGCCTCCTCTGCCACGGTGTCCAGGCCGCCGTCCTGGACGAACCCGCCGACGGCGCCGTCCCCCAGGTCCTCGATGGCCGCGCCGGCCTCGTCCGAGGAGCCACCGACCCCGTCGATCAGATCGCCTGCGGTGTCGCCGAACAAGCCCTTGAACCACTCGAACACGTCGGAGAGCATCGTCCTCGTTCCGTCCCGGGGGAGTGCCCCGTCCTGGTGCCGTCAGCGGCAAGTCTGCTCACCCGGGGTAAGTAGGCGGTAAGGGGTGGCGGGGGCGGTGGGGTCGGGTGGTGGTCGAGGTCGCCGCGGGTCGTGTGAACATCCGGACCCGCGCCCATGGGCGGATTCGGTCTCCCCGGCGCCGCCACGACCGGGGGGCGGCAAGGGGCGGACGCCCTTTCCTGGCAGGTCAGGGCGTGTGCGCTTGGTCACTGGGGCTGGACTTCGGGGTGATCCTTATTTAATACTTAAAAGGTAGGAAACCCCCCGATTCAGTCCGTACACGCCACACCCGAAGGACTCCCATGCGTCGCGCCGTATTCGCCGTCCCCGCCGCCCTGGCCCTGCTCGCGGTGAGTGCCTGTGGCGCCCCCTCCGAGAACAACACGGAGGCCGCCGAGGGGGAGGAGCCCCTCGTCGTGGGGGCCACCGCCGTCCCCGCCGGCGACATCCTTCGGTTCGTCGAGTCCGAACTCGCCGCCGAAGCGGGCCTGAGCCTGGAGATCCACGAGTACTCCGACTACATCGCCCCCAACGCCGCGCTCGCGGAGGGCCAACTCGACGTCAACCTCTACCAGCACGAGCCGTTCCTGTTGGAGTACAACGAGGGCAACGACACCGACCTCGTCGCGGTCGAGCAGATCTACCTGCCGCCGCTGGGTCTGTACTCCAAGTCCGTGGACGACATCGCCGACCTGGCCGAGGGTTCCGAGGTCGCGCTGCCCAACGACCCCACCAACGAGTTCCGGGCGCTCCTGCTGTTGGAGGAAGGCGGGCTCATCACCCTGGCCGAGGGCGTCGACGAGGCCACCTTCAGCCTCTCCGACATCGAGGAGAACCCGCGCGACCTGGACTTCCGTGAGGTGGAGGCCGCTCAGCTGCCCCGTTCACTGGACGACGTCGACGCCGCGATCGTCAACAACAACTACGCGCAGGAAGCCGGGCTGGACTTCGAGAACGACTCGATCCTGTTGGAGGAGTTCGAGGGCAACCCGTACGTGAACATCCTCGCCTCCCGCGCCGACAACACCGACGACCCCCGCGTCGAGGTACTGATCGACCTGTTGACCTCCCCGGACACGGTGCGCTTCATCGAGGAGACCTACGAGGGCAGCGTCATCCCGGCCACCGCCGGCTGACATCCCCGAACGGCGTTACGACGTCCCGAACCCGGGCCCGGGACGTCGTCGTTCACCGACCGGTGACCGTCGGCCTACGGAGAGCGGCCTACGGGGAGGAGGATCGACAACGCCCCCGTCCCGGGTTCGGGATCAGTGGTCGCCGTGTCCGCCTTCCTCGCCCCCGTCTGCGGGCTCCTCGCCGAGCAGATCGTTCATGTGCGCGATCTCCTCCTCCTGGGCGTCGATGATCTCCTGAGCCAGCTCCCGGGCCTCGGGGTCCACGCCCTCCTCGAGCTCGGTCCGGGCCATCGTGACGGCGCCCTCGTGGTGCAGCACCATGAAGTCCAGGAACAAGGCGTCGAATTCGTCCCCCTCGGCGGACTCCAGCTCGGCCATCTGTTCCTCGGAGAGCATTCCGTCCATCTCGGCATGGTCCATGTCGTGGTCGCCCTCGGCGCCCCATGCGTCCAGGAGCGTCTCCATCCGCTCGATCTCCGGGCCCTGGGCGGCCCGGATCCGCTCCGCCAGATCACGGACCTCGTCGCCGGCGCGCGTGTCGGCGAGGTCGCCCATCTCCACGGCCTGCTCGTGGTGCGGAATCATCATCTGCGCGAAGTGCACGTCCGCGTCGTTGTGCTCCGTGCTCCGCCCCTGGCTCTCCGAGGCGTCGGCTCCGGTCTCCGTCTCCGAACCGCCGCAGGAGGTGGCGAACAGGGCGGTGGCCATGGCCGTGGCCAGGACACAGTGGTTCAGGGCACGCTTGTCGAAGGTCATCGGTTCCTCTTTTTCGGGTTCCTCCGCGCCGGATCCGGCGCGGCTCACTGGTACACGCGTGGTGAGCGGACGGGCCGCCGAGGGCGGCGTCCGCGGGCCTCTAGACGCGCAGTACCTGTAAGCGGACCGGAGAGGGTTCGTTGGGGGCCGATGGGGTCAACGGAGACGATCGGAGCGTCGGCCCGGCGGGCAGGGTGGGCCCACCGGGCCGACGGTGGAACGCGACGGAGGCCACCCCGACCAAGGAGACGGTGGAGGCTCCGAGGGTCGGACAGGCCGAGGTGGGATCGAGTTCGGGCAGGTCCGCCGCGTGGTCGCCGGGGGCCGCCGCGTCATGGCCCATCACGGCGTT
>NZ_DYZD01000467.1 GCF_020741345.1 Nocardiopsis listeri | reverse complement strand
GCCATGAGCATGTCGGTGAGGTGGTCGGGGCCGTACCAGTCGTCGTCGTCCCACTTGGCGATGACCGTCCCCGAGGCACGGTCCACGGCGTCGTTGAGGACGGCGCCGAACACCTGGTCGGCGGGGGCCTCGTGGACGGTGAGCGGGATTCCGGTGGCCTCGAACTCGCGCAGCGCCGACCGCACCATGGGCACGTCGGCGGTGAACCCGTGCATGGCCAGGACCAACTCGAAGCGCACACCCCGTTGACGGGCGATCTGGGCCAGCGCGAAGCCCACCAGTTCCGGCCTACGGGTGCAGAGCAGCACCGTGACCAGGGGTTCGGGTGGCACCGGGACACCGGACCGGGCGGCCAGCGCACGCCAGCGGACCGATTGTGAGTGGGTGCCCAGTGCCGCGCGGCGCAGCCGGACGCTGTGCTCCTCGCGGGTGAGGGGGTCGGCGAGTTCCCTCTCCTCCACCGCGGCGAGCAGTTCCATGAGCGGATCTCCGAGGTCGGCCGCCCAGCTCGGGACGGGCCGACCGAGCAGGGGCACACCGGCTGCGGCCAGGGAGGCCACCGCGCGCACCGCGGCGAGCGGGCCGGAGTGTCCGCACCAGTCGATCCGGATCCCGCGCAGGTACCGGAGCCTGCCGATGTCGAGGTCGGTGACGGTGCCGTCCTCCGGCAGGACGCACAGCACCTTCCTGCCTTCCAGGATGACGGCGCGGTCGCCGTGAGCGGTGAGGTCTCCCATGGGACCGCCGGCCTTCTTGGTGAAGCCGATGGGGTTGACGATGTACTCGTCGACGGGTGGGACCCGGTGCGGATCGATCTCCTCCGCCCTCGGTGGGACGGCCCTCGCGATGGCGGACCAGGTACGGCCCGTGGTCGCCGGGATGTCCAGGTGGGGGACGACGGGGTCCTCCCACTCGGGCAGCCCCACCTCGTCCGTGCGCAGGACGAGGTCGGACCTGGGCGAGACCCGGCGCAACGGAACCGGGCCGGTGGCGCTGACCCCGGTGGCGGCGATGTCGCCGGGCCGCCACAGGGCCCCCTCGTTTCCGTGGAGTCCGGCCAGTGGCACGGGGCGCCGGCCACGTCGACCCCCACGAACGCCGTGCATGACGCAGTCCAGGGCCAGGGCCGTCTCGACGGAGTTGGGGAAGAACAGTTCGCACACCCAGCCGCGCTTGCCCATCCGGCGCACTCGGGCTTCGAGGAGGTCGTTCCACTCGTCGATGCCGGGTGGCGAGGGCAGGAGCGGGCCCTGGTGGCCCGGGGTGTCGACCACGAAGACGACCAGGTGCACGGTGCGCGGCAGCGCGGTGGCCGTGGTCAGAACGCGGCGCAGGTCGGTCAGGCTGGCGGCCACCACCGCGACCAGTCCGGCGGTCCCGGCGCCCTCCTCTGGCCCGCCCCTCTCGTTCTCGACGTCCGAGACCGGCACCAGGTCACCCATTCGGTGTGCGTCCAGGTCGATCAGGCGGTCGCCGGGGCGCAGTCGAAGCGTGGCCAGTTCACGCCTGGTCGTCGTCGGGTCACCGGTGTGGCAGAGAACGGCGGGTTCTTCACCGCGGATGCGTAGGGCCTGACGGACGACTGAGGTGATCATCGGGCAACCTTGGGCGTAGCGGGCAGGTGAGGCCCGTGAAGACGGGTCGAACCCAGCGTGCCACATTGATCACCGTGTGTGACTATCGCGAACGGTGTGTCGCCGGAGCGAACACGGCGCCAAGGCGGGGCGGGCACGACCGACGCGCCCGCCCCGACCCGGTCTCAGCGCGCGATACGGCGCAACACCCGTTGTCCCAGCCCCGGCGTGAACCAGCGCAGCTTGCGTTCGGCCCGCCGGGCGCGCGCCCGCTGCCGGTCGGCGTCGACCAACGCCTTCTCCAAACGCTGCTGGAGGACCTCCACGCTCGGCTGCGAGGCCTGCTCTGTCCCCTCCTCCACCACGACGACGAAGCGCTCCGCCGGCATCCAGTGGGTGCCGTGGGTCTGTTCGATCACCTGGTCCAGCTCCTTGCCGGTGGCCTCGGGCTCCAGGTGGAGCGCGCGGGCGAACGCGGAGGCGCGCTCCAGGCGCAGCACCCCGTCACTCGCCCGGGCGGCGCCGGGCAGGGGCGCGCACAGCAGCCCGCAACCCAACTTGTCGATCTCCTTGACCAGGTCGGCCACGGCCGTCTCGGTCAGGGTGGGCCCGGCCGGCAGGTACAGGCGGTGCGGCACGCGCGGGTCGGTCCGCGGCGGCGTCCCCGCGAACCTCACCCGGGGATCGCCACGGAAGGTCTCGTGGATCAGGCGGGTGTCGAGGAGCTCTTCGTCCAAGGGGGCGCGGCGGTCGTCGTGCAGCCGCGTCCACGGGCCCACCAGCCACAGTCTCAGGTCGGGGGTGGTACCGGCCAGCAACGAGGAGGCGGTCGTGTCGACCTCCTCCAGGGTCTTGTCGGTGGTGTCCACGACCACGTCCGCCAGCGGCACCTCCCACTGGCGGTCCGGACGCCTGCGGCGCAGGTGGAAGTCGGGCACCCGGTTGGACACGTACGGCATCCGGTAGCGGGTGCCGGCGTCGCGACGGGTCTGCATCTGGGTGCGCCCCAGGTGCCAGCTGCTGGTGTCCAGGTCGGGCACGAACACCGCGCCGCGCTGGGCGACCCGGTAGGCGAACTCGGTGTCGCCGCCCAGGACGAGCTCGGCGTCGAGTCCGCCCGCGGCGTCGAACAACTCTCGGTGCAACGAGCCCGAGGCGCCGATGAACACCTTGTAGGCCAAACGTCCGGCGGTGCGCAGTCGGTCGTGCCGGTCGATCTGCCGCTCGATCCAGTGCGGGTCGGCGGTCTCCTTGTCGAAGAGCCGATCCGCGCGGCCGGCCGCGACCTCCTCGCGCACGTGTGCGGCGGTCAAGGCGGTGGGGTCGAAGTCGACGAACAGCTTGTGCCCGAGGACGGCTCCGTAGTCGATCCGGTGGTGCCAGCGCATCTGGGACTCCACGTGCTCGCGGTAGACGAGCATGTCCGAGTCCAACCGCAGGATCACCTGACCCGAGGACGCGGCGACGCCGGTGTTGACGCCGTGCGCCGACCCCCACCCGCCGGGGGCCGAGGGGATGATCCGGGTGTTCTCCGGGCGGACCGGCGGCAGGGTGAGCGGTTCGGGGCTGCCGTCGTCCACCACGATCACCTCCATGAGGTGCGCCGGGTAGCTCTGCGCCGCCAACGACGCCAGCACCAGGGCGAGCTTGTCCGCCCCACCGTAGGCCGGGATCACCACGCTCACCGACAACGTCGGCGTCCACTCCCCCAGTTCGGGGACGTCCACCGGTGAGTGGTCGTTGCGGTGGACGCGAGGCTGCGCGGACAGGTCCACGGCCCCGCGCGGCAGCACGGGCACGGTGTCCGTCGTCGTCACGGTCGGCTCGGTGATCGTGGCGATCGAGCGCTCTTCGGTACTGGTCAAGGTTGTTCCCCCGGGTTCGTCGTGGCCATGACCGGCTCCTCGTGGACCTCGGTGGGTCCACCCAGCGGAAGAGGCTCGCCTTCGAGCAGGACGCTCGGACGCCAGCCGGACCACTGTCGTGCGTAGTTGTGCAGGAAGTAGGCCATGTCCTCGGACCAGGTGTGTCCGCCGCCGGTGCGGCGCAGCACGTACCCGAGCCCGTGGGTGCGGTGGATACGCCCCCCGCCCCGGGACACGGCGATGAGCAGTTGGGTGTCGATGGCGCGCGGCAGTGGCCGGAAGCCACCGGCCTCCTCCAACACCACGCGGTCGGTGAGGATGGTGCCGCCGGCGATGAACCGGGTGGCGGTCTCGGACTCGCGGCTGCGCCACACCATGAGGTCCACCTCCTGGAGGTAGACGAAGTCCTGTCCGGTGCCGACCAGTTCGGCCCCGGAGTAGGTCCGGGCGAGCACGAGGTCGGCCAGGTGTTCGGGCCCGTACCAGTCGTCGTCGTCCCACTTGGCGATGAGGTCACCGGAGGCGCGGGCCACGGAGTCGTTGAGCACCGCCCCGAAGATCCGGTCGGCGCGGGCCTCGTGCACGGTGATCGCCAGACCGGTGTCGCGGTAGGCCTCGATCGCCGAGGCCACCTCGGGCCGGTCGGCGCCGAACCCGTGCAGCGTCAGCACGGTCTCCAACTCGACCCCGCGCTGCCGGGCGATCTGGGCCAGCGCGAAGCCGACCATCTCGGGGCGTCGGGTGCACAGGATGACCGAGATCCGGGGCGCAGGCGGCAGCGGGATCCCGGCCTGCGCGCCGAGGGCGCGCCAGCGTGAGCGCAGACCGTGTGTGTACAGGGCTGCCCGGCGCAGCCGGATGCTGTGCTCCTCACGGGCCAACCGGTCGGTGAGGTCGGCGTCGGTGGCCCCGGCCAGGAGTTCGGTCAGCGGTGCGCCGAGACCGACGGCCCAGGAGGGCACGGGGCCGGCGACCAGGGGTACACCCCCGGCGGCCAGGGAGGCCACCGCGCGGACCGCCGCCGAGGGGCCGGCGTGTCCGGACCAGTCGACGCTCACCCCGCGCAGGTGGCGCAGACGGGTCAGGTCGACGTCGGTGACGGTGCCGTCGGCCGCCACGACGACCAGGTCGTTGTTCCCCTCACGGATGACGGCCCGGTCCCCGCGCGCGGTGAGGTGGCCCAGGGGCCCCTTCTCGGCCTTGGAGAACCCGGTCGGGTTGACGGTGGTCTCGTCGATCGGCGCCACCAGGTGCGCGGGCCCGAGGGCGACCCGGGCGGTCGGGCGCTGCGCGGCGACGACCTGCTCGGCACGGCCTCGCCCGTCGGGTCCGGTGAGGCCCTCCCAGGCGTCGGCCGTCGTGGGTGCGCGGTCCAGCACCGGGACGGTCTCCTCGTTCCATTCCGGGTCCGCGCCCTGGTGCACGCGCAGGGCCAGGTCGGCGACGGGGGTGACCCGGCGCAGTGGGACGGGGCCTGCCTCGTCCACGCCGTGCGCGCCGGTGTCGCCGGGCCGCCACAACGAGGACTCGGGGCCGTTGAGGGCGGCCAGGGGCGCCACCGCCGGTCCGCGGCGGCGACCTCGGGTGCCGTGCAGGACGGAGTCGAGGACCTGGGCGGCATCGACCGCGTTGGGGAAGAACAGCTCGCACACCCAACCGCGCTTGCCCATCCGACGAACCCGCAGTTCCTGCAGGTCACGCCATTGGCCCATACCCGGACCCGCGGGGACCGGCGGGTCCTGGTGGCCGGGGGTGTCCAAGAGCGCGACCACCACGTGCACGGCCCGGGGCAGGTGCACGGCGGCGGTCAGAGCCCGGTTCAGGTCGGTGGGTGTGGCGGCGACCAGGGCCACCAGCCCGGCGACGGGTTCCGCCTCCTCCCCCTCGACGGAGTCGATCCGGAGCGGCTCGCCCAGAGGATGGGCGCCCAGATCCACGAGCAGGTCCCCGGGCCGCAGGGGTGGCCCGGACACCTCCCTGAGTGTGTCGGCCCCGCTGTGGCAGAGCACGGCGGGCTCTTCGCCACGGGCGCGCAGGGCCTGCCGGAGGACGGTGGTGATCATCGGTGACCTTCTCGGTTCTGCTGCGAATCGGGCGTGGGGGGCGCGGGGGACGCTCGGAGGGTCAGGGGGTGCGGGTGAAGACGTGTGCCCCCTTCTCGGTGGGCTCCTCGACGCGGATCAGCTCGGGATGCGCGGCCAGCCAACGGTCGCCCAAGGATCGTTCCTCGTCACGGTCGGCGTCGTCGAGGACGAACACGGCGGAGTCGGCGCAGGAGGGCAGGAGCGCGGGGAGGGCCGGGTGGCGGGCCTCCGGTCCGGTGGCCGCGGGAGGGCCGTCCACGAAGACCAGTCCGACGCCCTTGAGGTCGCTCAGGGCCCCGGTGTCGTACCAGGGCACCTCGGCGGACACGCCGTCGGCCAGTTCCGCGGGCACCGGGGTGAGCGGCGCGTGACGGACCTCGACGATGTCCTCCAGAGCGTGTGCGGCCACCAGGGCGCGGCTGAGCTCGGCGTAGCGGGCGTCGTGTTCGATCGCGACCAGTCGACCGGCCCCCGCCTTGCGCAGGGCGTAGCCGATCCACACGCTGGAGGAACCGCTGCCGCACTCCACCACGAGTTCGGGACGGTCCCGGTCGATGATGCGGACCAACACCCGCAGTACGTCGGGGGAGGCGGCCCAACCGCGCAACGGCGGCATGAACGGGGCCACGTCCAGGTACTCGCGCAGCTCGGTCCAGGCGACCTGCTGCTCGTAGTCGTCGCGTCCGCTCCGCACGCCCGCACGGGTGATCTTGTGGATCGCCCGGGGCAGGGCGCCGTCCCGCAGTTCCTTGACCTCGGCGCGCACCCCGTCGAGAGAGCGGGACAGTTCCAGTCGGTCCTGCCCGAAGAGTTCGGTGACCTGACCGGTCCGGGTGCCGACCGACGTGGCCAGTTCCAGTACCGATCGGCGCAGGCTCCGCAGATTCACGGCGAGGCCGCACACCGCGACGCCCAGGAACAGGACCGTGACGGCCAGGACGGCCTCGCCCCAGGTCACCAGTCCCAGGACGCCCAGGGCGACCGGGGTCGCGACCGCGACCAGACCGATGAGCCCGACCACGGGCAGGAGTCGACGGATTCTGTTCTTGAGGGAGCTCATGGGGGTTACCTCCGCGAAAGGGGTGCGGCGACCGTCGCACGGATCAGCACACGGAACCGTTCGGTACCGCATCGGCGGGGAAAGACACCTTGCTTCTTCGACATTAACGCCTTGAAAGAGTCCGGGGGTTCCGAATATGCGTATCCGAAACCCGGGAGGTCGTCAATTACCCGGCAGTTCACCGGACGATCACCCCGATATCACCAAATCGTGTCCGGAATTTCTGGAATGGGATTCCGAAGTGCCACGGAAAACCGTCGGAACGGTACGAACCCCGCCCGGAACACCCTGGGGTGTCATCCGGGCGGGGCCGTCGCGACGGGACCCGGGTCACCAACCCGTGGCCTCCAGCAGGGCGCTCTCCACCGCCGGGGTGAGGGTGGCCGCGTAGGTGGCGGTGATGTGCGAGTGGTCCCAGTACACCAGCACGTTGCCCACGACCGCGTCACAGGCGCCGTCCGGGCACACGTGTTCGGTCAGGTCCAGCAGGGTGACGTTGGGCGGCAAGTCCTCCAGCCTCGCGGCCGGGTCGACCTCGTCCAGGCTGATCGCGGCGGGGCTGGTGCACTCCACCGCGTCCGTGGACTCCAGGCACTCAGCGCCGCGGTAGGGCAGTCGGGGCAGGTCGCGAAGCCCGATCACGTCGATACCCAGGTCGTTCAGGTGCCACCACATCTCCGTGTAGCCCTCTTGGACCACCTCACGATCGGCGAACGCCCTCGTCGAGGACAGCAGCACCGCGTCGGGGTTCAGCTCCTCCAGCTCGGCCAGCGCCTTGGCCTTCCAGGTCTCGCACTCCTGGAAGACCTCCCCGTCCTTGGTGGCGGTGGCCAGACCGAACGGACAGCCGCTCTTGGTGAACGACACCAGCCGCCACCCGTGCTCGGCCGCGACCTTCTCCACCGCCGGGTACCAGTGGGCGGTGCGCGACGCTCCCACCAGCGCCAACGTGTGCTCGGCGTCGGCGGGGCCCCGATCACAGACCACCGGTTCCTCCGAGACCAGAGTGGAGTGGCAGCCCTCCTGGTGGTGGGAGGACAGGTCTTCCTGGGCGTCCGCCGGGGCCGGGCGTACCGGTGCCTCGGGCAGCACGGTCAGCAGGTCGGGCTCGGCGACCACCCGCGCGCCCGGGTAGGTCTCCGGTTCGATGACCTCCTGTACCCGCTCCACGCGTTCCCCCTCCAGCCGCTGCGACCACAGCTGCGAGACGGCCAGGACCGGGACCAGGAAGAGCACGGCGACCATGACCGACCAGCCGGACGTGCGGCGGTGCTCCGGCCGGGTGAGGCGATCGACCCCGCCCTCCACCGCCCGATGGGTGATCCAGGCCAGCACGAACGAGGCGCCCAGAACCGCGGCTCCTCCCAACAGCGTGGCCGTCTGCCGCCCGGTCACCTCCAGGTAACAGACCAGGATCGGCCAGTGCCACAGGTACAACGCGTAGGAGAGGCGCCCCACCGACATCAGCGGCCGCCAGGTGAGCAGTCGGTCGGCCCCGAACCTGCTGCCGGTGCCGCCGGCCACGATGACCATCAGGGCCGCTCCGGTCGGCCACAGCGCGACGTACCCGGGAAAGAGCGTGGAGACCTGGAGGAGCAACCCGCAGGAGACCAGCGCCACCAACCCGAACCAGCCGAGGAACACCCTGACCCGGGTGGGCGGGCGCAACTCCGTGACGACCAGGGCGAGGATCGCGCCCAGGGACAGCTCCCACAAACGGGCGCCGGTGTCGAAGTAGGCCCAGGCCTGGTCATGGGCGGTGATGTACACCGAGTAGCTCAGGGAGAGGGCGAACAACGCCGTGACCAGTACAAGGAGGCTCCGGCGCAGCGGTAGCCCCACCCGGGTGGCCATGAACGCGGCGATGGTGACCAGCACCGGCCACAACAGGTAGAACTGCCCCTGGATGGACAGCGACCAGAAGTGCTGGAGCGGACCGGCCGCCGCCTCACGGGCCAGGTAGTCGACCGCGTTGTGGGCCAGGGTCCAGTTCTCGTGGTAGAGCGCGGCGGCGCGCACCTCCACCAGGAGGCCCTCCCAGCGCGAGCCGGGCAGCCACACGTACATGGCGGCCATGCCGGCGAGCAGGACCACCGCGGCCGAGGGCACCAGGCGCTTGGCCAACCGGGCCCAGAAGGCGACGAACCGGACCCGACCGTCGCGTTCGACGGCGCGCACCAGGGAACCCGTGATGAGGAAGCCTGTGAGCAGCAGGAACACGTCCACGCCACCGGAGACCCGACCGAACCAGACGTGGTAGACCGCGACCAGGAGCACGGCGACGGCGCGCAGTCCTTCGATCTCGGGGCGGAAACCGCCTCCGGTCCGGACGGCCCGACGAGTATCGATGACCGCGGGGATGCGGGGGTCACCGGGGGTGGGAATCCCGGTCGTGGTCTCACTCATATGCGTAGACGGCCTCGGAAGTTTAGGAAGCGTGTTTCACCGAACGAGGCTTCGCGGGTATGGCCATTCGAATTCGACGACGAATTCTGCCCCGGGCCGATGCCGGCACGGTGAATGGAGGGAGAACCTGCGGTCAACGTTCACTCGCGGTTCGGGGGCACGCGGGTCAGGGTAGCGGGACCGGGCCGAATCGCCCGAGATCGAAAAGGCGGAGGGTTCCTGACAAAGGGGACGACCCCGGCGGATCCGACGGGAGGATTCGTCGGGCTCACGGGGTTCACGGGACCCCTGTGGCGGGCAGGGAGGATGAGGAGCGTGGGGTCGCCTCAGGACCGGCGCGGCAACGAAGGCCCGGCCCGGTTTTATTCCCGGCCGGTCGTGTCCACAAGCTGACATCGGGGTCTCGCTTCCGCTGCTGATAGCTTGCTGGTTAGCGATCTCATCGCTGGTAAGAACACGACGAATATCGTCACTGGAAAGGTGCGTCAGAGTATGTCTGCGCCGTACACGCTCCCCGAGCTGCCCTACGACTACGCGGCCCTCGAGCCGTGGATCTCCGGTCAGATCATGGAGCTGCACCACGACAAGCACCACGCCAACTACGTCGCGGGCGCCAACACGACCCTGGAGAAGATGGCCGAGGCCCGCGAGGCCGGCGACTTCGGGACGGTGAACCAGCTCCAGAAGAACCTCGCGTTCAACCTGGGCGGCCACGTCAACCACTCCGTGTTCTGGAAGAACCTGTCCCCGGACGGTGGCGACAAGCCCGAGGGCGAGCTGGGCGCGGCCATCGACGACCAGTTCGGGTCCTTCGACGCCTTCCGCGGGCACTTCAACGCCGCGGCTCTGGGCATCCAGGGTTCGGGCTGGGCCATCCTGGCCTGGGACGCCCTGGGTGAGCGTTTGATCATCGAGCAGCTGTTCGACCAGCAGGGCAACATCGCCATCGGCACGCAGCCGCTGCTCATGCTGGACATGTGGGAGCACGCCTTCTACCTCCAGTACAAGAACGTGAAGGCGGACTACGTCAAGGCGTTCTGGAACGTCGTCAACTGGGCCGACGTCCAGCAGCGATTCACCGAGGCCCGCAAGACCCGTCTGGGCTAGCACCTCGAACGAACGTCCTCGTGCGTTCGAACGGCGGAGGGCGGCACCGGTCGGTGCCGCCCTCCTCCCCGTCCGGGGTGGTGATCGGGGTCGTCGTCCTCAGACGACCAGGGTGTCCGGGTGACCGACCATCGGACCGTGCCGGTCCAGTTCGCGCCAGGCACGAGCCAGCCGCCACACCATCTCCTCCCGGGTGGCGTGGTCGAAGGACACCGGAAGCCGGAAGTACTCCTCGTGGCACTCGCCGCCCGACGCCGACATCACCGGCCCGGGCACCAGGGCGACCTCGTGCGAGAGCGCCACCTGCGTGAAGGTCCGTGCGGCCACACCGGGCAGCCGCACCCACAGCGCCGCCCCACCGTCGGGGGCACGCCACTCCCAACCGGGCAGGTCCCGCCGCAGCATCTCCTCCATGTGGGCCATGGCCTCGCGCAGGGTCTCCGAACGGTCGTGGGCCAGTGCCTCGTAGTCGTCCATCAGGCGCACGCCGACCGCCTGGTCCAGCAGCGGGCCCGCCAGGTCCGCGAGGACCTTACGGCGACTCAGTCTCAGTGCCATCTCGGCCGGAGCGCGCAGCCACCCCACACGCAGCCCGGCCCAGGCCACCTTGGACAGCGAGTCGACGGTGATGACCTCCGCTCCGCGCGGGGCGAAGGCGGCCAGCGGCGGGGGTTCGTCCTCGGCGCGGATGCCGGTGTAGGCGCTGTCCTCCAGGACCGGCACCCCCGAACGCGCGGACAACTCGCCCAGCTCCCGGCGACGGGCCGCGGACATCATCACGCCGGTCGGGTTGTGGTACGAGGGCATGAGGTACATCAGGTGCGGGTGGTGCTCGGCGATCGCGCGCCGCACCCCGTTCGGATCGATGCCCTGGTCATCGAGGGGGACCGGGATGATCTCGGCCTCGCGGTCGCGCATGAGGTCCAGGCACCCGGCGAAGCTCGGGTCCTCCGCCACCACCTTGGTCCCCCGCCGCAGGTAGAGCTGGGCGACCAGGGACACCGCCTGGTGGGCACCGGTGGTGACGACGATCTGGTCGGGGTGGGTGGGCAGACCCTGGCGTTCGTAGTAACGACAGATCGCCTCGCGCAGGGCGGGCAGGCCGCGCGGGTGGTAGGTGCTCTCCGCCATCAGCGAGGGCAGGTCCTGGGCCACGACCTCGCGGACGGCGCGTTCGACCCCGTCCAGGGCGGGGGTACGCAGACAGGAGGCGGAGATGAGCGAGTCATCGGTGCGCAGCAACGTGCCGTAGACGGGGTTGCCGTTCCCGCCGGCGTTCCACCCGTCCGAAAGCACCCGGGGCAGGGCACTGTTGATGCGGGTCCCGCTGCCTTGGCGGCTCTCCAGGGTCCCTTCCTCACGCAGGTGGTCGTAGGCGGCCACCACTGTGGTGCGACTCACCCGCAGCGCGGTGGCCAACGCCCGTTCGGACGGCAGGCGTTCCCCGGGGGCGAGCGAACCCTGCTCGACCAGGTCTTTCAGGGCTTCGGACAGTCGCCTGTAGAGGGCGCCCGACCCGCTCGTCCAGGATCCGAGAAGACCCACGAGCTCATCGGTCCGCCGAACAAGGTCCATTTTCCACTCCATTGGATCTCGCCATCGTGGCCTGTTCTTCCGACAATGGCATCAAGTTCGTGGATCCACCAGAGCCAAAGTGGCCCCGATCACAGGGTCCACTTGAAGGAGAGTCCTCATGAGCACCCTGCTTCGTCATCGCCACGCCACCGCTCCCCGACACCCCCGCCCGCATGTTCCGAGCCCGCACACGACGCTGGTCGAGCACCACGTGATCCAGGGCGACCACGCTCACCTGGCCACTCTCGCCCACGCGCTCCGGAACCGAGCCAAGGACCACTCGGGCCATCTGGGAGAGGTCCAATTCCACCACGAAATGGATCGCGTGCACCTGGTCCGGTTGTGGCGGGGGCCCACCGAACTGCGCGCCTTCGTGGAGGAGGCCCACCCCGACCTGCTCGCCTACCGGAGGGACAGTGGGTCCTTCCCCACCGTGGAACGCACCCTGTGGTGGTCCGACGCGGGCGCGAACGTCACCCTGCTGGAAGCGGTCGAGCGGTCCTCGCACCTGCGTGAACACGGCCCCGGGCCGCGCGCCTTCACCCTGGCCTCCCCGGTCCCGGCCTGACCCCGACGGCTTCCTCCAGGTAGCGGATCCATCCGTCCACGCAGGTCTCGTTCACCGACGTCTCCGCGCTTCGCCGCTCCCGCCCACCCTCGTGTGGGCAACGCTCGGCCCTCGCCCGGTCCAGAGTGAGGGCCGGGAGCCTCACCGCCGTACTCCGCTCCGTTTCGGTCACCCATCTCAGGTCGTGACCCTGCTCCAGGAGCGCTTCGGACACGCGTTGGATCCGGCCCAGCCGTGCCCGGTCCCCGTCATCGAGCATCGCGTCCGCCACGAACGATCCCTCGAAGAATCCGATCGTCACCCGAGGATCGATCGACGCCGCGGCCTGGTCCGCCCTACTCCGGTGTCGATACCGAAAGTGGAGGAGGAAGAGCCCGAAACCGACCATCGCGCCGATGGCCTGGCCCGGATCCCGGACCGCCGACCCTCCGGCCGGTTCCTCGGCCCTGAGCCGGCCCACCGCTTCCGGGGCCCGGTTCGGTGCCCGCCGGATACCGCGAGCGTGGTGTTCCGGCAACCCGGGATCGATACCGACCCGCAGTGGTTCGGGGGGGTTCGAGCAAGAGCGTCCGCCTTGCCACCTGGGGGATCGGGGGTCCCACAGCCCAGCGTTCGGAGGTCTCGCCCTCCCCG
>NZ_DYZD01000466.1 GCF_020741345.1 Nocardiopsis listeri | reverse complement strand
AGCCCGAAGTGGTCGGTGGGGTCCAGCCGGTCCACGAGCCCGTGCAGGGCCTCGATCACCCCCTCGATGCGACGGTCCTTGGTCATCGACCCGCTCCGATCCACCACCACCTGCAGGGTGGCCGGCGGGCGCGCCCGGCCGGGCGCGCGTTCGGGCGCCTCGACCTCCAGGAGGACGAGCACCGAGTCGGGGGTGTTGAGTGCGACGACGTCGAATTCCGGCCGAGCCGACATCTTCATGTGACCGCTCCAGGGTTTTCGGCTGGGAACCAAGCCTAGGGAGACGGGCCGCGCGGCGAGGTGTACTCCCGTGTCCGAAAGCGGCCACGGACGGTCACCACCGGCCCCACGTCCCCTCAAGGGCCCCTCGTGCGTCGCGGTCTCGCGGGCCCGCCCCCTCCGGTCAGGTCCGGTCCAGCACCGACAGTCGGCCGTCGCGCATCTCCAGTACCCGGCCGGCCGCGCCCAGGTACTCGGTGTCGTGCGTGACCAGCAGGGTCGCCACGTCGAACGTTCGGGTCGCCTCCGACACCAGGTCGATGATGGCCGCGCCCCGCTCGTGATCGAGCGCCGCCGTGGGCTCGTCCACCAGGAGCGCGCTCGGCCGCCCCGACAACGCGCGGGCGATGTTCACACGCTGACGCTCACCGCCGGACAACCGGTGCGGGTGACGATGTTCCTTGCCGGCCAGTCCCACGGCGGCCAGGGTCTCCATCGCCGAGGCCCGCGCGCGGTGCGGCGACCGGGCCCGCATGTGTTCGGTGACCAACAGCTGCTCCAACACGGTCAGCGACGAGATCAGGTTCGGCTGCTGGAACACGATGCCCACCCGGTCCAGCCGTAGCCGGGTCAGCTCACGGGGACGCAGCCCCGACGTGTCCACGTCGCCCACGACCACCCGGCCCGCATCCGGCCGGATCAGGGTGGCGGCCACCGCCAACAGGCTCGACTTGCCCGACCCCGAGGGGCCGATCACGGCGGTCAGCTCACCCGGAGCCACCTCGACCGACACCCGGTCCAGGGCGGTCACCGTCCCATCGCCATCGGGGTAGGTCAGTGTCACATCGTTCAGTTCAAGGCTCATCGGACGCCTCCCAAGGCGGTCAACGGGTCGACGGAGGTGATACGGCGAACGGCCAGGACCGCGCCGAGCATGCCCAGCACGACCATGGCGATCACCGGCCCGACCGTGGTGGTCACGGTCAGGGAGAACGGCAGCACCGAACCGGCCAGGGCGCCCAGGCCCACACCCACGGCGCCACCGACGGCGGTGCCCGCGGCCAGCACGATCAACGCCTGGGCCAGGGCGTCGCGCAGCAGGTACCGGGTGGACCCGCCCAGCGCCTTGAGGATCGCGATGTCCCCGCTGCGCTGGATCGTCCACACGGTCAGGAACGCCCCGATCACCAGCGCGGAGATGGCGTACAGGAATCCCTGCATGGTGACCAGCGAACTGTTCTCGGAGGAGAACGAACCGATCGCGCGCAGGCTGTCCGACAGGTCGGTGGTGACCGTGTCGGCCTCCGTGTCCGCCTGGTCGATCGCCTCGCTCAGGGACACGTCGGAGGCCACCACACCGGCCACCGGCGCGTCCTCGCCCTCGGCGTGCCGCACCCGCGGGTCGATCCCGCGCCAGGTGTCGATATCGGTCCACACCGCGGGGGTGTGGCTGTAGGACTCGGTGGGGACGACCCCGTCCACGGTCAGCTCGGTTCCGCCCATGGTGACGGTGTCGCCCTCGGCGACCCCGAAGTCCTCGGCGATCTCCTCGCTCACCACCAGGCCGTCCATGCCGGTCAGGCCCTCGGGCGCCAGTCGGCCTTCGGCGGGCACGCCGAACAGGGCCACGGCGGTGCCGTCACCGTCGTCGAACTCGACCCGGCTCTGGGTGATGCCCACAGGCTCAGCCCACTCCACCCCCTCGGTGGCGGCCCAGGTGTCGAGCTGGGTCCGGGTGACGGTGCTGTCGGCGTAGGACTCCTCCGGTTCGCCGTCTCCGGACGTGCCGAACGAGACGTGGGTGGCGGGCAGGTTCTTGATCGCGGACGTGGACTGGTCGGCCAGCCCCGCGGTGAGCCCCGACAACAGGACGATCAACAGGGTGATCAGCGCGACGACGGAGCCCATCAGCGCGAACCGCCCCTTGGCGAAGCGGATGTCACGAAGGGCGACGAACACGGCGGCCCTCCTTTCCGGGAGACACGGGCGGTGCGACGGGCACCGCCTTCGACGTACCTCCAGACTCCCCGGGCGCAAGATCATCGACATCGGGTGAACGGAGCGTCCTCGGGGGCGGCGAGGTGGAGCGAGAACTCCATCGAACGGTTGATGCCGCCGTACGCGTGCGCGTCGTACGCTGCGGTGATGCGATACGGCGGAGGGTGGGCGGCCGAGCCGCCAGGGGTGACGACGGTGTTGCGGGTGCTGCGTCTGCTCCTGCACGCCTGCTTCCTGTTCCTGCTGGGCGTGGCCACGTCCCGCTATCTGTTCGGCGTGCTCGGGCACGGCTCCCCGGCCATGGAACCCGCCCATCCGGGGTGGACCCGGTGGGCGGTGGTGTGCGGCGCTGTCCTGCTGGGCGTGGTCTACTGCTCCGGCGCGCTGGCCGCCAGGCACGACGTCCACCGCATCCGATCCCTGGTGTGGCTGGCCGCCGTCACCGTGTTGTGGGCCCTCCTGGCCTGGGCCGACCCCGACTTCGTGTGGCTGGCCTTCCCCCTGTACTTCCTGCACCTGAACCTGCTGCGCGGGGCGCACTCGGTGATCGCGGTCGTGGTCATCACCGCGACCGTGGTCCTGGGTCAGGTCCTGCACACCGGTGACCTCACCGCCGGAATGGTCCTGGGCCCGGTCCTGGGGGCGGTGTTCGCCGTGGCGATCGCCGTCGGGTACATGGCCCTGCACCGCGAGAGCGAACGGCGCCGGGAACTCATAGAGACGCTCACCCGGACCCGTGACGAACTCGCCGAGTCCCAACGACGCACCGGCGTGTTGGACGAGCGCGAACGCCTGGCCCGGGAGATCCACGACACCCTCGCCCAAGGCCTGTCCAGCATCGTCCTGTTGTTGCGCTCCGCGGAGAACGCCCTGCCGGAGGATCCCGACCTGGCCGCCACCCGTATCGCCGAGGCCCGAGAGAGCGCGTCCGGCAACCTCGCCGAGGCGCGCGGGTTCGTGCGCGACCTGGCGCCTCCCTCCCTCACCGGGGCCGACCTCCCCGAAGCCTTGAGGCGGCTCTGCGCCAAGGTCGCCCGCACCGACGGCATCGACTGTCGGCTGCGCACGGACGGCACGCCCATCGAACTACCCTCGGGGTACGAGGTGGCGTTGCTTCGCGCGGCCCAGGCCAGTCTCGCCAACGTCTCCGCGCACGCCCGCGCCACCACCGCCGTGGTCACCCTCGGCTATCTGGGGGAGGAGGTCACCCTGGACGTTTACGACGACGGGGTGGGTTTCGTGCCCGAGGAGATCCGCACCCGGGACGACGGCAGCGGATACGGGCTCACCGCGCTGCGCGAACGCGTGGCCGCCCTGGGAGGTGGGTTGCACGTGGAGTCCGCGCCCGGCGAGGGCACCGTCATCGCCGTCCGACTACCCCTGACCCGGGAGACGACTCCGTTGGAGGAGGACCGGTGACCACCGAAGAGGGCACCTCGCGCCTGCGCATCCTGCTGGTGGACGACCACCCCGTCGTGCGCCACGGGCTCAAGGCGATGTTCGCCGAACGCGCGGACATGGACGTGGTCGCCGAAGCGGCCGATGGACAGGCGGCGCTGGACACGCTCCGATCCGGGACGAGCGTGGACGTCGTACTGATGGACCTGCGCATGGGGGCCGGCATGGACGGGGTCACCGCCATCCGCGCCGTCACCGCCCTGACCGACCCGCCGCCCGTACTGGTGCTGACCACCTACGACACCGACGCGGACATCCTCGCCGCGGTGGAGGCGGGTGCCACCGGATACATGCTCAAGGACGCTCCACCGGACCAGCTGTGCGAGGCGGTGCACACCGCCGCGCGCGGGCAGACCGCGCTCGCCCCCGGCGTGGCCGACCGCCTCATGAACCGGTTGCGTTCACCGGTCCCGACGCTGAGCGGCAGGGAGTTGGAGATCCTCGGGTTGTTGGCCCAGGGACTGTCCAACCGGGCGATCTCCAAACGGCTGTTCATCAGTGAGGCGACGGTCAAGACCCACCTGGTGCACGTGTTCGAGAAGCTGGGCGTGGACAACCGGACCGCCGCCATCACCACCGCACTGCGCCGAGGCCTCATCCGCGTGGACTGATCTCCCCCTTCGCCTCGGCGGTCCCGCCGAGGTCGGCGTACAGCTTCAGGGGGCTCCCGGGGAGTCGGGGTCGGCCGGTACCGGCGGCCGAGCGCGCGGTGTCATCGGGGTGCGCGGGTGAGCAGTGCCGGGTAGTCGCACAGTTCGACCGCGTGGGCGAAGTCGTCGGTGGACTTCATCAGGGCGTCGCGCGACCACCGGTACCGGAACAGGGCGTTGCGTGCGCGGATCCCCATCCGGGTGCGTGGTGCCAGGAAACGCCCGGCATCGCTCTTGCGCGCCACCCGGGCGTAGCCGGACATGACCTGGTCGTAGGCGGCGAACGCCACGCGATGGTCACCGTCCGCGGCGATCAGTTCCCCGGCCAGCACGTAGGCGCCCACCACGGACAGCCCGCTGCCGAAGCCACCCAGCGTGTTGCCGTAGGCGGCGTCGCCGACCAAGGCGACGCGGCCTCGGACGAAGGAGTCCATCTCGACGCGGGAGAGCGTGTCCAGCCGGAGCTCCTCGGCCCGGGACAGGGCGGCGACGAGGTCGGGCACCTTCCATCCCGCCCCCGTGTAGGCCGACGCCACGAAGCGTTTCCGTTCGGCCATGTCGGCACCTCGGTCGTGTGGTCGCTCGGAGGCGAAGACGAAGAAGGTCGGCGCTTGGGGGCCGCCCACCGACACCATCCGGCCGGGCTCGTTGTACATCAGGCCGGTATCGATGGCCGGGTCGAGGAACGAAAGGTCGGGGAGGTCGGCGAGCGCGTAGTGGTATCCGAGGAAGCGCACGTGTTCCTCCTCGGGCCCAAAGGCGAGCCGCCGCACGTTCGAGTGGATGCCGTCGGCCCCGACCACCAGGTCGAAGGTCCGCGGCTCGGCGTGCTCGAAGGTGACGTGGACCCCGTCCGGCTCCTCCCGCAGTGACGTGATGGAGTCGTCGAACAGGTAGGTGCAGCCCGGGCCGACGGAATCGTGCAGGACCGTGGCCAGTTCGCCTCGCTCGATCTCCAGGTCGCCGCCGGTGAACTCGCCGGGCAGGGTGGCGACAGGAGCGCCGTCGGCGGTCACGAAGTCCACGTCGGTGCCGCCGGTCTGCAGGGCGCGAAGTCGTTCCAGCACGCCCATGCGTTCCAGGACGTGGAGTTGTCGGTCTCCCTTGAAGTCCACGTTCTGGCCGCCCGAACGCACGGACGGTGCGTGTTCCACGACGGTGACCTCGGAACCGTACCTGGTGAGCCAGTGGGCGACGGAGCCCCCGGCGATGCTCGCTCCCGAGACCAGGACCCGGGTTCCCTCGATGTTCGGCATGGCGCCCCTTCTTTTGTGTCCTGTGGATACAGTTTCTGCCAGAAGCAATTAGTATCTGGTAGACACGGTTTTGACAAGGGCGTATCCGAGTGAGGGAGGGCATCGGTGTCGGAACCGGCGAAGGAGCGGGCGGGCGGGCACGAGAGCGTGGCGGCCTTGCTGTGGGGGCCGCCCCGGGTGCCGAGCCGAGGGCCACGGCCCAAGCTCTCCCTGGACCGCATCGTCGATACCGCGATCACGCTCGCCGACGCCGAGGGGATCGACGCGGTCTCCATGCAGCGAGTGGCCTCCGATCTCGGTTACACGAAGATGTCGCTGTACCGGTACGTGTCCCGGCGCGACGAGCTCCTCGCGCTGATGACCGACACGGCGTACGGTCCGGCCCCGCGGATCGGTGGACCCTCGCGCGGGTGGCGGGACGGACTGCGTGACTGGGGGATGGCGATGTGGCCGGTGCTGGGGGCGCACCCCTGGCTGTTGCGCACCGCCGTCGGGGCCAGGGTGATGGGTCCCAACGAACTCGCGTGGACCGAGACGGCGCTCGAAGCACTCTCCGGGACCGGGCTCGGCGGCGCGGAACGGCTGGACGCGGTGGTGCTCGTCGCCGGACACCTGCGGAGCCTCGCCCAACAGGTCCCGTTCCCCGAGACGGGCTCGGGGAACGGGACCGAGGCGCAGATCGCCCGGGTGATGGCTCCTCTCCTGGCCGAACACGGAGACCGCTACCCCGAGGCTCGGGCCGCCTTCGGCGCGGCCGAGGGCAGGGACTCGGCCCTGGAGTTCGGGCTGCGGTGCATCCTGGACGGTCTGGAACACCGGATCGGCCGATCCGCCCCCGAGGGTGCGGGAGGCCAGGCGCCCGGGTGATGGCGAGTGTCGGCGAGCGAGGGACGTTCCGCCTTGCCCAGGCCCGAGCCTTCGACGTCCTCGCGCGGGTGCGCCGTCAGCGCCGGGTGGCGGTGTCCCGGTCGCGCACCCGTACGATCTGGCTGAGCACGGCCAGCACCGGCAGTTCCAACAGCGGGCCGACCACCAGGGCCACCGCGATCAGCGGACGGTCGGGGAACGCCGCCACCGCGATCGCCAGGGCCACGGGGGAGTTGCGCGCCACGGTCGTCATGGTGAGCGTGACCTTCTGGTCGGTGGGCAGCCGGAGCAGCCGGCTCACCCCCACCGCCACCAAGGGCATGACCAGGAAGAACGCCGACAACGGAAGCAGAAGGACCGCCAGGTCGCCCAGGTGCGCCATGACCGTGCGGGCCTGTCCGGCGAACATGGCGAACACCGCCACGTACAGCAGCGGAAGCACCGATGCCGAAGCCCCCGTCACCAGCCTTTCGTCCCGCCACTCGGCGCCCTTCCAGCGCAGGGCCGAGGAGCGGGCCACCACCGCCAGCACCAAGGGCACCACCAGGACCAGCAGCACCGCCTCCACCAGGGTTTCGGAGTCGACCATCGCCGCCTCCCCGCCCAACAGCAGGATGTAGACGGGCAACAGCAGTAGCTGGAGCACCAGGTTCACCGGTAGAACGGCGGCGGCGACCCCCATGTGGCCCCGTGCCAGGCCGGTGAACACCAGGTACCAGTCCGTGCACGGGGTGACGAGCAACAGGAGGAGCCCGATCCGCAGGTCGGGGGAGTCGCCCAACGGGCCGGCCCCGAGCGCCCACGCGAACAGCGGGGTGAACACGAAGTTGAGCACCAGACCGGCGACCACCACCGTGCGAGCGCTGCGCACCTGGCGGACCTGGGCGGCGTCCACCTGGACGAACACCGCGACCAGCATGAGCATCAGTGCGGGCAGGACGAGGTGCCCGACCACCTCACCGATCGACCACAACAGGCCGACGCACAGCCCGAGCACGGCGGCGAGCGCCACGAACACGCTCTGGAACTTCTCTGAGGTGGACACGCTGTGGCTTTCCGGACGGTGGAGCGAGTGGATTTCCCACCCACGCTAGTGGACCGTCACAGGACCATCACTCGCCCGGTACGTTCAGCCGGTGACCTCTCCGCGCTCGATCGCCGCCCGCCTGCGTGCTTCCACGTCCGCGACCAGCAGGTCCACCATCTCCTCCGTCACGCCCAGCTCGAACGTGGACAGCGCCACGATCGGCATCGAGTCGGCCATCCGCAACAGCTCCTTTGGAACCGAGTCCAACTCCTCCATCCCGGCCTGGATCTCGGCCAGCACCGGCCCACCGATCGCGTTCGCGCGCCAGTCCTCGATGGTGGATCGCCTGGTCAGCGGCGGCACGAACCGATCCCCGATGCTGACGATCTCGCCGCTCAACCGAATATCCCGAGAGGACGCCCCCACCGACACCGTGTGGCTCCCCGCCACCAGGGACCACCGCTGGTGTTCGGTATCCCACGTGGACAGGTCTCGCCCGCCGACCGCCAACTCCACCCTCGCGCTCTCACCGGGCCCCAAGGCCACCTTCGCGAATCCGCGCAGCTCCCGCACCGGCCGGGTCGGATACTCCTGAGCCGTCCCCGTGTACAACTGGGCGACCTCCTGTCCGGCCCGCGTACCGGTGTTGGTGACGGTGAACGCCACCGTCCACGCGTCCGTCCCGTCCTCGGAGATCTCCAGGTCGGAGTAGTCGAACGTCGTGTAGGTGAGCCCGAACCCGAACGGGTACGCCACCGGCCGATCCAGGGTGTCGAAGTGCCGATACCCCACGAACACCCCCTCGCCGTAGCGCACGTGTCCGTGTTCGCCGGGGAAGTTCAGGTAGGAGGCGTGGTCGCTCAGCTTCAGCGGGATGGTCTCCGTGAGCCGCCCGGACGGGGAGATCGCGCCGGTCAGCACGTCCACCGTGGCCGCGCCGCCCTCCTGCCCCAGCAGCCACCCCTCCAACACCGCGTCGGCGTCGTCCTGCCAGTCGGCCACCGAGACCACGCCGCCGTTGGACAGCACCACCACGACCCGCTCGCTCACCCGTCGAATCCGGGCCAACAGCTCGACCTGCTCGGCGGGCAGATCGATGTCGGTGCGGTCGAACCCCTCGGACTCCAGAGCCTCCGGCAACCCCAGGAACAGCACGGTGGTGTCGGACCCCTGTGCCAAGGCCACCGCCTCATCGGCCAGTTCCGGCGCCGCCGTCCCGTCCAGGGTGAACCCGGGAGCGAACCGCACCGGAAACTCCTCGGCCGCCTCATCGAACGCGTCCAACGCGCCGGTCACCCGGGTCGGCACCATGTGGGAGGACCCCCCGCCCTGGTAGCGCGGTGTGCGGGCGAACTCGCCCACCACCGCGATCGACCGGCCCGGAACCAGAGGCAACGCCCCGTCCTCGTTCTTCAGCAGCACCAGCGCCTCGGCCGCCGCCTCGCGTGCCAAGACCTGGTGGGCCTTGTGCCCGGGTGAGCGGGAGGTGTCGGTGGCCACCCGGTCCTGCACCCGCCCCAACCGCTCCACCACGGTGTCCAGCACCGACTCGTCCAGTTCGCCCCGGTTCACCGCGTCGACGATCCGGTCGTCGGTGCCGGTGGGCGGCATCTCCAGGTCCAGACCGGCGCGCACCGCCTCGACCCGGTCGACCACGGCCCCCCAGTCGGAGACCACCGCGCCCTCGAACCCCCACTCCTCGCGCAGCAGCGTGGTGAGCAGCCACGGGTCCTGGCCGGTGTACACCCCGTTGAGCCGGTTGTAGGAGCACATCACCATCGCCGGGTCGGTGGTGCGGATGACCTCCTCGAACGCGGGCAGGTAGATCTCGCGCAGGGTGCGCTCGTCCACGTCGGAGCTGGACCGCATCCGGTCGGTCTCCTGGTTGTTGGCGACGAAGTGCTTCACGCACGCCCCCACGCCCTCGGACTGGATGCCCTCCACCAGGGCGGCGGCGATCCGCGCGGTGACGTGCGGGTCCTCGGACACGTACTCGAAGTTGCGGCCGCACAGAGGGGAACGCTTGATGTTCATGCCCGGGCCCAGCAGCACGTCCACGCCCATGGCGCTCGCCTCGGTGCCCAGGGCCGCGCCGACCCGCCGGACCAGGTCGACGTTCCAGGTGGCGCCGAGCCCGACAGCAGGCGGAAAGCAGGTGGCGGGCAGGCTGTCGCCGAGACCGAGGTGGTCGCCCTCCCCCGGCTGCTGACGGATGCCGTGCGGTCCGTCGGCCAGGTGCAGAGGGCGCAGCACACCCGGGATCGGGGTGCTGTGCCAGACCCCGGATCCGGAGGTGGCGGAGGCCTTCGTGGCCAGGTCGGGTGCGGGGCGGGGCGTTTCGGTGCTCATGAGGGCCTTTCGTCAGTGGTGGGGGCCGGGGCCGACGTGGGGATTCCCAGGGTGTGCAGGAAGGAGACGACCGCGGCGCGCATGTCGACGGCGCCGGGGTCGAGGAGCCACTGGACCTGGAGTCCGTCCTGGAGGGCGATGAACTGCGTGGCGGCGACCTCGGGGGTGGGCTCCGGGCGGCCGTCGAGGAGGGCGGCGAACGCCGACGCGAGGTGTTCGCGCAGGACGCGGTAGCGACCGAAGAAGTAGTCGTGGGCGGGGTGGGCGGGGTCCGTGGCCTCCGCGGACAGGTTGACGAAAAGGGAGACCGGCCCGGGGGAGGCGGTGTTGCGTTCCACGAGCTCGACGAGGTTGTCGATGAGTTCGCGGTGGCTCAGGTCCGCGTCCAGGACGAGCGGGGCGTCGATCTCGTCGCGCCTGCTCAAAACGTGTACGAGCAGGGCTTCCTTGTTGGGGAAGTGGTGCAGGACCCCGGCGTGGGAGAGGCCCGAGTGGGCCGCGATGTCGCGGAGGGAGACCGCCCGGTATCCGGAGCGGGAGAAGAGTTCGGCGGCGGTGTCGATGACGTGCCGACGGGTGCGCTCACCCTTGGTCGGCCGTTGCGGCGGGTGCTCTGTGTCGGTCACGGGGCTCTCCTCGCACACGGTGTCGTGGCGGCGGACGATGAACCCGAGGCAGAGGTGTCGTCCCTGTTCACCCCACCTGTCGCGCCGTCGCCGGCCCGCGGAACAAAACCTACCGCCTGGTCAGATTGTGGCGCAAGGCACATATGTCACATTCTCGGCGTGTGCCGCCGGTTCCGCGCGCACTGAAAAAGCCCCTCCCGCCGACCCTCGGGCCGGTGGAAAGGGCTCGGGCGGACCACCGAGGCGAGCGGCGCGCGGTCAGATGACAGGGTCGTCCTGGCGCAGCAGCTCCAGCGCGGGCGCGTACATGCGGGCCTTGATGGTGCCCAGGGTGGTGGCGTCCTTGCCGGCCAGGGAGCGGGCCAGCTCGACGGCGGTGGGGCGCACCTCCTCCTCGGCCACGGCCCGGTCCACGATGGCGGCCTTCGCGGCGTCCTCGCCGCCGTAGCGACGGGCGGTCATCATGGCCTCGTGCGCGGTCTGCGGGGCCAGGCGTGCCTGGATGAGCGCCGACATGGCCGGGGTGAAGGGGATGTTGATGTCGGCCTCGGGCAGGCACCAAAAACCCCGGTCGGCGCGCATCACGCGAAAGTCGTGCGACAGCGAGAACATCGCGCCGGCGGCGAAGGTGTGCCCCTGCAGGGCCGCCACGGTGGGCATCGGCAGGGCCAGCAGACGCCCGAACAGCTGATGGACACCGGCGACGTATTCGTTGTAGCGGTCGCCGTTGGCCATGAGCCATTCCAGGTCCAGGCCGTTGGAGTAGAACTTTCCGGTGGCGGTGGTGACGAGGGCGCGCGGGCCCTCGACCTTCTCCGCCTCGTCCAGGGCGGCGTTGACAGAGGCGATCCAGTCCGGGTGGAAGCGGTTCTCTCCGTCACCGATGTCGAGGACGAAGACCTCGTCGTGGCGTTCGAGCGTGGGCATGGGTGTGCTGCCTTCCTTCGTGGGTCGGACCGTCGGCGACCCGCATGTTACTGACAGGTAACCTATGTTGGCCAGCATAGACCAGGCGGGTCCGCCGAGGCGGCATGACGGCCGCCCTTCGTCCGGATCTCACGGGATCGGCGGGTGCTCGTGGGAACGGATTCCTCGCTCGGGGTCGGTCGGCGAGCCGGGGCGAAGTGGCGATGGACGGTCGGGAGTGTTGTCCACACGATGCGTCCGGAGGTCCTCGCGAGGGCGACCGACCTGCTGATGAACCGTCCCACGGAAAAACAGGTGTCACCGGCCGGCCCGGTTCCCCTACCATCGGTCCCATGTCCGGTGCTTCGAGCGCGGCCGCCTGCGCCGCGGTGACGAGGACGCTCCGCTAGCGGCGGGGCGTTCCTCCACTTCTCCATAGAACGTTCCTCCGCTCGGTCGTCGAACCGGAGCGGCACTCTCGTGCCGCCCGGAACCTCTTTCGAGCAACGGAGCACTCGGTGTCTTCTCACATCCTTTCCGGCCGGGGCGAACCCTCCCCGGCGCGCGCGTGGCCGGTGCTGTGCTGCATGGCCATGCTGCAGTTCTTCATCGCGGTCGACGTGACCGTGGTCAACATCGCCCTTCCCTCGATCGGCGCCGACTTCGGCGTGGGTGGCCACGCCCTGACCTGGGTCGTGGTCGGATACACGATCACCGGCGGCGGGCTTTTGATGCTCGGTGGTCGCCTGGGCGACGTACTCGGCAGGCGCCGCGTCCTCGTGTTGGGCACGACCGTCTTCGGTGCGGCCTCCCTGCTGGCCGGACTCGCCCCGTCGTTCGCCGTACTGGTGGTCGCGCGACTGTTGCAGGGCGTGGGCGAAGCACTCGCGTTGCCGGCGGCGATGTCGGTGATCGTGCTCATGTTCCCCGAGGGGCCGCGCCGGTCCCGGGCGCTGAGCGTGTGGGCGGCGGTCGCCGGTTGCGGCCTCGTCCTCGGCTTCGTGCTCTCCGGCGTCATCACCGAACTGCTCGGCTGGCGCTGGATCTTCCTGCTGTCCGTCCCGTTCATCCTGGTGGTTCTCGTCGCGGCGCTCCTGCTCGTGCCGAGTGAACGATCCACCGAGTCGGTGCCCCTGGACCTGTCGGGTTCGCTGCTGCTGGTGGCGGCCCCGCTGCTGTTCGTCCTCGGTGTGGTCGAGGCGGGCGAGACCGACGGCGCGCTGCCGTGGCTGCCGCCGGTGGCGCTGGTGGGCGCGGTGGTGGCCGCGGCCCTGTTCATCAGGGCCGAGCGCCGTTCCCCGAATCCACTCGTGCCGCTGCGGCTCTTTCGCAATCGACCTCGCGTCCTGGCCAACGCGGCCACGGTCCTGCTGAGCGCGGCCCTGTCCACCTCGTTCCTGTTGTTCACCTTCTACCTGCAGGACAGGCTGGGCGTCGGCCCGTTCCAGGCCGGGCTGCTGATGCTGCCCTTGGCGGTGGCCCTGGTCGTGGTCTCGGTGCTGGTCCCCCGGCTCCTCCAACGATGGGGTGCCCGGGTCTGCGTCCTGACGGGCATCGGATTCACCACGGTGGCGATGGTCTTCATCGCCCTGGCCGCGGCCTTCGGGGCGAGCGGGCCGGTGATGATCCCGGCGATGATGCTGATCGCCGCCGGGATGGGGTTCGGCATCGTCGGACTGCAGTACGTCGCGGTGACCGGGGCGACCGAATCCGACGTCGGGATCGCCTCCGGTGTCCAACGCGCCGCCGACCAACTGGGTGGTTCCACCGGCATCACGGTCTACGTCGGGATCGGGTTCGCGCCGGCCCTGGGCGGCTTCGACCCGTTCCTGGTCAGTAGCCTCCTGGCCATCGTCGGGCTGGTCGTCGCCGGGCTGGTCGTCCGACGGATCTCCCTGCCCGCCGAGATGGCGCGGGAACAGGCCGGTTGATCCCCGGTCCGTGCCCGGCCGGAACCCCGGTCGGGCACGGACCCGGGTCGCTCACCCCCGGCGCCGGCCACCTCACGCGTCCGGTCGCGGTCCGTTCGCGGCGAGTGGTTGGACGGCAGAGCGGGGCCGTACTTGAAGTCAATCAAAGCAGTAGGAAATCCATGGAGCGCGGAATCGGGCGCCCCGTAGGATGTGGCCGTGTCGATCCGACCCGAGCCCGAGAGGTTCCCACCCGAAGGGGATTCGTTGAACGACCGCACCCAGGCCTTCGCAGGACTGACCTAGAACGACCGGGCCCACCGGCCGG
>NZ_DYZD01000465.1 GCF_020741345.1 Nocardiopsis listeri | reverse complement strand
CGAGCGCTCCGGCGGCGTCTTCATGGGTAACTGGAACCGCATCAGGGGGTAGCGGACCAGTTCGATGAGGCAGGATCTCGTCTCGGGGGAGACCCTGCCGGTTCCGAAGGTCGGCCCGACCCTGCCGACCGCCCCCGTGAGCCGCGTCGACCAGATCTTGAGTCCGCCTCACGGGGGTTTCTCCCTGACTCGGTCCCTCGAACCGGGAATCAGCTTGGTTCCTTGAACGTTGACCCGATAGAGTGACGAACACGCGAGTGGTTCGCCGCTCGCATGTCGGTCGACACGGACTCCGTGCAGACGGGATCCACGTCGGCTTTGACAACTTCACAGGGGGTGATCGGTTTCGACTTCGGTAGTCGTTCCAGGGGAAGCGGGTCGAGGGTTGCGTGTGTGACCTCGTTAATCCTGCATTCGCATAAATTCAAGTGCCAATTCTAAGCGCACTGAGTTCGCTCTCGCTGCCTAAGCGATTGTGACTCTGTCGGTCCGGGCTCGTCATCGGCTCGGGATCCGGCACCATTCAGATGACTCACCGCTCAGATCAGGCCACGGGGCCTGAGCGGGACATTTTCGTGGCTGGGCCTGTCAGCGATGTGTCTGTGCAAGCGCTGAGGCCGAGTAGAACGACACCACAGACTGCACCCGGAGAAGCCCTGGCTCGTTGCTGAAGGACGCGGGTTCGATTCCCGCCACCTCCACTCCACTCCGGAACGACCTTGCTCGGGGGACTTCGTCCGCCTCGCCGGGTCGTTCCGTTGTTTCTTCTGGGGGGCGACCCCCAGACCCCCGAGGCGTCTCTTGCCGCGTGGGGGTCGCCTGGACTTTTGGCCCTTGGGCCGCGCTTCGGCGCGGTCCAAGGGCCTTTTCGCGTTCAGGGACCCTGGGCGGCGAGGGCGGTGCCCAGGGGAGACCTGGTGTAGAACACCTCACGGCCGGCGCGCCAGGACTCCAACAAGCCCGCGTCGCGTAGGGCGGAGAGGTTGACCGACACCGTGGCCGGCGCCAACTCCAGGCGCGCGGCCAGGTTCCGGGTGGTCTCGGGGACGACCAGGTGGGCCAGGATCCGGGCGCGGGTGCGCCCCAGGATCGCCGCCAACGCCTCGGAGGAACGCTCTCCGGGTGACCACAGCTCGCCCACTCCCCGAGCCGGGTAGATCAGGGTGGGCTGCCACGGCTCCTCACCGACGAGGATCAGTTCGGGCCAGACGAAGGCGCTCGGGATCAGCAGCAGCCCGCGGCTGCCCAGACGCAGCTGTTCGGTGGCGGACGGCCCCGCCACGTGGAGCGTGTGGTCCTGCCAGGTGAGCCGCTCGTCCAAGTCGGTGACGAGGGCGGCCAGCCCGCTCCGGGCCAGGGTGTGGGCCCGCAGTGACAGGTCCGCGTCCAGGAGGGCGCGTAGGCGTGGCCAGTAGGGCCGGACCAGGTGTTGCCAGCAGGTGGCCAAGAGATCGGCCAACGTGTCCCGTGTGGCCCCGGGATCGGCCAACAGCGGGTCGGTCGTGCTCGCCGGCAGGCCGCGTCGGGGATCGAGCAGACAGGCGCGCAGTTCGCTCGCCACCCGATCGGCCGGGGTGGACCTGACCTGGGTGAGTCCGTCCTCGATGGAGGTGAGCGGACCGACCGGAGGCGGGCTCAGGAAGTCCGGTACGTATCCGGGGCGGGGGAAGAGCAGACGTACCAGGGACAGGTCGACGTGGTCGGGAAGCCGGGCGGTGCGGACCCACGGCAGGTGAAAGCTCTGGCGGTGGGGTTCGAAGAGGGTGTGCAGGGCGGCCAGGGTCTCCCAGACCGGAGAGACGGCGAACCTGCAACGCAGCAGGTCCTCGTGTTCGAAGACCACCTGTCCCGGCATGGATTCGAACATACCCGAATCCGTTGAGCGGCCTGTTCGACGGGAAGAGGCTGGGCGCATGTCGCAGAACTCTTTCCGTCGGGTGCTCGCCGTGCCCGAGTTCCGTGCCCTGTTCCTCGCGGAGATCCTGTCGATCCTCGCGCTGGTCGCGGTGCAGATCACCTTGTCCGTGCTGATCTTCGATCGAACGGGATCGCCGCTGTTGTCGTCGTTGGCGTTCGCGTTGGGGTTCCTGCCGCATTTGTTGGGCGCCTCGCTGCTGTCCTCGGTGGCCGATCGGTTTCCGGCCCGGCGGGTGATGGTGGGGGCGCAGTTGATCAGCGGCGTGGTGATGGCGTGCATGGCGTTCCCCGGGACATCGGTGCCGGTGATGTTGGCGCTGTTGGTGGTGAGCGGGACGATCGCCCCGGTGTACTCGGGGGCACGTTCGGCCGCCTTGGCGGACGTGCTGGGTGGGGAGGGGTTCCCACTGGGGCGTTCGCTGCTGCGGATCGCGGCGCAGACCGCGCAGATCAGCGGGTTCTCGTTCGGTGGTGCCCTGATGTTGGTGGCCTCGCCCACGATCGCGCTGTTGGTGGCGGCGGGGTTGATGGCCGGGTCCGCCCTGCTGGTGGCGGTCGGTACCGAACTCCGGCCCGGGCGCGGGGGTTCGGGCGGGTTGGTCGCCTCCTCGTTGGGAGGGGTGCGCGACGCGTCGCGGTTGCCGCGGCTGCGCGCGGTCTTCCTGTTGAGCTGGGTGCCGGCGGCGTTGTTCGTGTGGCCGGAGGCGTTGGCGGCACCGTTGGCGACGGGCATGGGCGGTGGGCCGATGCTGGTGGCGCTGTTGTTGACCGCGGGTCCGGTGGGGACGGTCGTGGGCGAGCTCGCCGTCGGGTCGTTGCTCACGGCCGAGGCGCGCCGCAGGTGGATGCTGCCGTTGGCCTTCGTGTCCTTCCTGCCGATGATGTTCTTCGTCTTGGATCCGGGACCCGCGTTCGCCGTGGTCGTCCTGGGGCTGGGCGCTCTGGGCTGGGGTCACACGTTGGCGCTGGACGCGCTGCTCCTGGCCGAGACCCCGGAGGAATTGCGCGGGCGCGTGTTCGCGCTGGGTTCGGCCGGGCTGATGATCACCCAGGGGGTGGGATTCGCCCTGGCCGGGGCGGTCGCGGAGTTCCTACCGACGCACCTGGTGGTGGCCATGGCCGGGGGCGGTGGGGTGCTGTCGGTGGCGTTCTTCGGCCGCCGGTTCCTTCGCCTCAAGGAAGTTCGTACGGCTATCTAGGTTGTAATCCTAACTAGGTTGCTTTACCGTCTAGGTAGAAATCGAACCTAGTCCCAGGAGTGATGGATGGATCGACGATCGAGCTGGCTGAAGGGGGTGCTCGACCTCCTGGTGTTGGCCGGACTGACCGAAGGCGAGAGCTACGGCTACGCCTTGGCCGCGAGTCTGGACGAGGCCGGATTCGGCCGGATCAAGGGAGGCACCCTCTACCCGGTGCTCAATCGGTTGGAGGAGGCGGGTTTGGTCGCCGCGGAGTTCCGCGCGGCGGAGAAGGGGCCGGGGCGGCGCTACTACCACCTGACGGATCAGGGTCGCGAGGTTCTGGCCGGTCAGGGGGCCGCCTGGTTGGAGTTCGACGCATCGGTACGCGAGGTTCTGAAGAAGGGCGGGGTCCGTTGAGCTACCTCGACGAGTTGACGACACTGCTACGGGCCCGCGGGGTTCCCGAGCCACGGCTGAAGAGCACCATCGACGACCTCGCCGCGTTCCTGGCCGACGGCGACCTCGACCCGATGGAGGAGTTCGGCCCGGTGGCCGAGTTCGCCGACGACCTGGTGGGCGAGGAAGGCCCCGAGGCCGATCCGGAGGGCCTGGTGTGGGGCGCGGACTCCTTCGCGGCCACCGCGCGGCTCAACGAGATGGGCGCGCAGGGTTGGGAGGTCGAACGGGTGGATCGGTTCGGCCGGTTCGTCAGCCACCGTGGAGAGGACCCCCAGGTCTGGGAGTATCGCCAGGAGATCGCCCCCGGCCGCCGTGAACGGACGCGTCTGGCCGAGAGCCTGGCTCCGGAGGGCTGGGAACCCGCCGGGCACTACTTCACCTTCGCCTACTTCAAGCGGTCCCGGGCCGCGTTGGTCGGGCCGGCCGCCGTGTTGGACGAGCGCCCCGAGCCCACCCGTAAGCGGTTCTTCTGGAGTCCGCCCGGCCTGGTGTTGATCGCGGTCGCCCTGGTGGTCCTGGTGATCTCCCTGTTCGACCTGGGCGGCACCCTGTGGGAGGGCGACGCCGCCGACCGGGTCGCCACGTTGGCCGGCGCCGGGGTCGGGGCGCTCGTCGGTGTGGGAGCGGTGCTGGGTGTGTTCTGGCTGTTCGCCAAGCTCCGTAACCGCTGAGCGTGCCTATCCGTGGCGCGTCAACGCCGCGGACAGGCGCCGGTGCGCCGCCGGGAGGGAGGGGCCGTACCAGGTCAGGTCACGGCCGAACACGTGGACCGCGGGTACGTCGAAGGCCTCCGGGCCGTCCTCGGGGCCGAACGCGTAGGGCTCGTCCGGCAGTACCACCAGGTCGGCCTCGGACGTCTCCTCCGGCCCGACCGTGGGGTAACGCCCGGGACGGTCCGCGAACACGTTGTCCGCGCCGAGTCGGTGGAGCAGGTCGTGGGCGAAGGTGTCGGCGCCCACGAACATCCACGGGTTCCGCCAGATCGGCACGGCCACCCGCACACGCTCCGACGGTGGAGGGGCCGCCCACACGGTTTCGGCCTCGGTCAGCCAGTCGGGGGAGACCCCGGGGGCGAGGAGGGCGAACAACCGGCGCAGCGAGGCCAGGGCGCCGGGCACGGTGCGGACGTCGGTCACCCACACCGGGACGCCCGCCTCGCGCAGGTGGAGGACGTGCCGTTCCCGGTTCTCCTCCCGGTTGGCCACCACCAGGTCCGGGGCGAGTTCGATGATCCGTCGCACGTGCGGGTTCTTGGTGCCGCGCAACCGTTCGACCGCCAGGTCGGGAGGGTGGGAGCACCAGTCGGTCGCTCCGACCAGGGCACCGGGAACGGTGTGCGCGATGGCCTCGGTGAGAGACGGCACCAGCGAGACGATCCGCCGTGGGGGCGCGTCCGACACCACCGGACGCCCCAGGTCGTCCTCGAACCGGGTTCGACCCGACCTCCGGGCCGGGTGCGTGTCGAAGGTCCCGTCACTCATGGGTCCCGAGCACCTCGTCGGCGTTCACGTTCGGGCAGGGGGTGTCCATGGCCACGAGTATCCCCGGTGGGGACGACGACCGGACGGCCGGCGTGGCGTTCCTCGGGTCAGTGCACCTCGGTGAGGGGGCCGAAGTGGGCACGGGTGTCCTTGACCAGGGAGGCGAGCATGCTCTCGGTCAGGGGACGCCCCAGCTGCAGGGCGCTGTCCAGGCCCTGCCACGGGGTGAACGCGAACGACCACACGAGCTTGCTGCCGCCGGCGAACGGCAGCACATGGTAGTCCTCGGCGAACGAGCCGAACAGCGGGAGGGTGCCCTCGGTGGCGTAGAAGGACTTTCGGCGTTCGGCCTCGTCCCAACGGAAGAAGTGCTCGCGCATCCGGTAGGCGCCGAGGACCCGGGCCTCGCGGATGGTGCCCACGCCGTAGGGCGGCTCGGTGGTGTAGTGCACGTCTCCCAGGGCCCGGCACCAGGACAGAGGACGGGGCGAGGTGAGCTCGGCCCAGACCTCGTCGGGCCCGGCGGCCAGTTCCAGCCCCACCCGCCAACGCATCGGGGCCGATTCGAAGTAGCTCTCGTCGACGGGTTCGAGCTCGTAGCGGAAGGCGCTCACGGGGCATCCTCTTCGTCCGGGGTTCCTCTGGCGAAGGTACCAAGTCCCCCGCGTGGGGAATTCGGCCGGAAGCTCCCCGGGCGGACCCGACGGGGACGGCACCGCCCGGTGCCGTCCCCGTCGGGTCCGCCCGGGGAGCTTCCGGCCGAATTCCCCACGCGGGGGACTTGGTACCTTCGCCAGAGGAACCCCGGACGAAGAGGATGCCCCGTGAGCGCCTTCCGCTAC
>NZ_DYZD01000464.1 GCF_020741345.1 Nocardiopsis listeri | reverse complement strand
CGGTCCCACGGGGTTGATCCCCGAGGAGTTCGACCCGGTCACCGAGCGGGCGTTGGGCAACCACCCGCAGGCCTACTCGCACCTGGGTCTGATCCGCTGCGCCCAGCTCCTGGACCGGTAGACACAGGGCGACCCCGCGTCGCCGGCGCACGAACACGCACCGCCCCCGGGATCCGAGCTCACGCAAGAGAGCCGCCCCGGGGGGTCGTGCGTCGACCAGGACGGCCGGCGCGCCGTGTTCAGCGTCGGCGGGGCCCCTCCTCCAGGCGGGTACGCACGAGCGGCCACTCGGAGCGCAGCACCGAGTAGTACACCGCGTCCCGACGTCGGCCTCCCGGCATCACGTTGTAGCTGCGCAGAACGCCCTCCTCCGTGGCGCCGATCCCGACCAGCCCCCGGCGGGCGCGCTCGTTCAACACGTCCGTCTTGAACTCCACCCGTTCGGCGTCCATGGCCTCGAAGGCGTGCCGCAGCAGCAGGTACTTCGCCCAGTGGTTGACGCCCCGACCGCGGAAGTCGCGTCCAAGCCAGGAGCCGCCGATCTCCAGGCGCAGGTCCGGCTCCGAGAGGTTGCCGTAACTCATGCTGCCCGCGACCCGTCCGTCGACCGGATCGGTGACGGTGAACGTGGTCCGTTTCCCCTTCTCGCTCGCCGCCAGGTAGGAGTCGAAGAAGCGCTCGAAGCCCGCGGCGTCGTCCACCCTGGTGGTGAAGTGCGTCCAGATGTCCGGGTCGAGCGCCTGCTCCCGCCAGCCGTCCCGGTCACCTTCCCGGAGCGGGGTGAGTCGCACGTACGCGTTCTCCAACCGGACCCGTGATCGCTCCGCCCACGTGTGGTTCTCCACCATTTCGTCCCCAGACGGCTCGTCGTCACTTTCTCGTCGCAGTTTAGGTTCGTCCCCCTCCTCCGTTTCGACGGGATCGGCCCCGGATCGTCGGTGTCGGTGAGTAGGGTGCCGACACACAACGGAACCCGGAGTGCACCCCATGGCCACCGTCCTCAGTCGCCGCGCGCTCAACCGCGCCACCCTGGCCCGGCAGTTCCTCCTCGAACGCGTGGACCTGCCGACCGTCGAGATGATCACCCGCCTCGGCGGGCTCCAGGCGCAGACCCCGCACACCTGGTACGTCGCCCTGCAGAACCGACTGCGGTCCCCCGATCCGCACGAGGTGGGCCGGCTGCTCACCGAGGGCGCGCTGGTCCGCATGTCCCTGATGCGATCCACCCTCCACCTCGTGACCCCGCAGGAGGCCCGGTGGCTGCGCGGCACCACCGGTGAGGTCATGGCAAGGGATCTCGAGAACAGTTCCCACGGCAAGGCGACCACCGGTTTGGACCGGTCCGCCGTTCTCGACACGGCGCGCAGGATCCTGGAGGAAGAGCCGCTCGCCCCCAAGCGGCTGGGAGAACGCCTGGCGGAGCACTGGCCGGGCGTTCCCGGGCCGCACCTCTCCTACGTGGTGCGCTGCCTCCTACCGGTCGTCCAGGTCCCACCACGCGGTGTGTGGGGCGCGTCGGGCCCTCCGGCGTTGGCCCCCGCGGACACCTGGACCGGGCTGCCCATGAACGCCGAACCCGACCGTGAACGCCTGGTCCTGCGCCACCTGGCCGCCTACGGCCCGGCGAGCGTCCAGGACATCCAGGCCTGGTCCGGGTTGACCCGCCTCAAGGCGGTCGTGGAGGGCATGCGCGACCGGCTGGTGTCCTTGCGCGGGGAAGAGGAAGAGAACCCCGAGGGGGCCCGCGGTCCCGTCGAGCTGTTCGATCTGCCCCACGCCCCTCGCCCCGGCTCCGACCTCTACCCGGACCTGCTCCCCGACACCCCCGCGCCCGTCCGCTTCCTCTACGACTTCGACAACCTCCTCCGCGCGCACGCCGACCGCAGCCGTGTGATCTCCGCCGAGGGGCGGCGCCGTATCGCCGTCCGCAACGGCATGCCGCCCGCGACGATCCTCCTGGACGGTTCGGTGGTGGCCACGTGGAGGGTGAACCCCACCCGCTCCTCCGCGCGCACCCGGTCCCTGGAGGTGTCTGCCTTCCGCCCGCTCACCGGCTCCGAGGCCGAGGAGATCGTCCACGAGGGCCGCCTGCTCCTCGATTTCCTCGCCCCAGGTCAAAGCGGGCGAGAGGTCCGAATCCACGACCCTGATTGATCTTTCGGCCTTCTCACCCCTCCTGGCCCCTCACCTGCGCCACTCTCACCACGCACCCGTTTCGTGCACATGCATCCGGGTCACAACAAGTCCGTGAGGGTATGACAGGATTCTGGGGTGATTGAAGAGTTCCGCGCCGCGTTCCAACGGGTGCTCGACACCGCCGCCGGCCAGGCCCACGACTTCCCTGAGGCGGTGAAGGAGGCCTTCCGGCTGTCCTCCAGCGTGCCCAAGGAGGAACTCGAGATCGCTCTCGAGGCCCTGGCTCCGGTACTGGGCGATTGTGAACCCTACGCGGGTGTCGCGGCCGATCTCTCCGTCCTGGCCGGCGCCCTGGCCGAGTCCGGCACCCCCGCCGGGCAGGCCGGTCTGGAGGTGCTGCGACAGGTCGGCAGCTACGGCCAGGCCGCTGTGGCGTTCATGCACGCCTGGGACAAGACCGGCGGCGGTACTCTGCCCGCGCCCTCCCAGGTGGGCGACAAGGAGGAGAGGCGGGTCGAGGAGGTCCTCGGCGACAACGCGCCCCTCGCCACCGCCGGTTGGTGGACCGCCCAGCGCTACGGGCTCGCCGCCAAGGCCATGCTGAGCGACTCCGGTGTGCGTTCGGCCGTGCGCGCGGACCCCAGCGCCCTGGACGGCCTGAGCCAGATCGTCGAGGCCCTGTCCACGCGGTTGAGCGAGTTCGGTGAGGTCGCCGAACTGCTGCGCATGGCCGAGGTGAGCCGTGTGCTCGTCCTGGACCGCGCTTCGTGGCGAGGCTTCCGGGTCCGGTTCGACGGCGTGAGCGACAACTTCCAGCTGCACACCCTGCTCGCCGACGCCCTGATCGGCAAGGAGGGATTCCGGCTGTCCGGCACCCGTCCCGACCCCCGCTGGGTGGTCGCCTCGCAGGACGGACAGGTGGATCCGCTGGCCGACGTGGTGCGCGGCGAGTGGGACCTGGTCGGCGGCGACGGCACCTGGGTGGGCAACGAGGCCTGCCCCGGGGACATCCCCGTGGTGGACGGCGAACGCGTCCTCGTCCTGGAGCCCCAGTCACTGACGCACTCCTGGCGGGCCGGGCGGCGCCACCCGCACATCGTCGGCGTGCTCACCGTCCTGTCCGAACTGCACGCGGAGGAGACGGCCGCCTGGTGGGCACGGATCCACCCGGCGGGAAGCGTCCGCCACCCCCTGGCCCCGGCGATCGAGAACGACGACACGGGTTCGTACCGGCGGCCCCCGCGGCACTTCGGTGTGGCCGCGCACTTCGCCGAGGTGGACTCGGGGCCGTTGTCCGCCCCGTTCCCCGCCCTGGACCCGGATCTCGACGCGCCCGACACCGGGCCGCGCCCGAACTCCCCGGAATCGGACTTCGACTCCCTCTTCGGTGGCGGGTCTCCCTTCGACGACGATCCCCTCGCTCCCTCACCGCCGGCCCCCTCTTCGTTCACGTCCTCCGACGCGTCGAGCTCATCGGCTCGCGGTGAGGAGGACGAGCCCGACGAATTCGTGGTGCCGGCCCCCTGGGCCAGTGCCCCGCCACCGCAGATCGACGAGGAGTCGCATCCGATCCCGGACCCGGGTCCCTTCCGCGACCCCGACCCGTTCGGCAGCGCGCACAGCGGCGCGGACGCGCCGTCTTGGACCGACGCCCTCGACTCGCCCTCCTGGGGCGATGCGCTCGGCTCACCGTCCTGGAGCCGCACCTCTGACCCCTCCTCCTCTGGCGCCCCGCGCTCGGACGGCACCCCCGGTCCGCCTTCCTGGACGGACACCCCGACTTCACCCTGGGACGACCCCCTCGACTCGCCCTCCTCGGACGACACCTCCCAGGAGGCGGAAGAGGGGGAGCTCCCACCCGGTCACCGGCTGCTGCCGCCGATGCCGCCCGGTGTATCGGACGCCTCCACCTGGGCACCGCACTGGAAGTGGCCGCTGGACCCGCCCCGCCGCTGACGGCTCCGGGACCACGGGGCTCGCGACGCCCTACCCTGTGACTTGCGTGGACGACGTGGGACGCATGACACATGTCATCTCGCATCCACGCGCACCTCACACCGCTCCGGTGACTCCTACGACTACTGCGCGAGTGGGACCTCGCGGGAACCTGGGGACATGATGACGACGCCCGCTCCCCGGCACGACGCCGACTCGAACCCTGGTTCCGACGATGGTCCGAACGGCACCCGACGCCCCACCCGTGAAGAGGCCCTGAAGGCCGCGGAGGAGGCCTGGGGCGTGCGGGAGGCGGAACTCGGCAAGGAGATCCTCCGCTCCATGAAGCCGTGGAAGGGCCAGATGCAGCGCCAGGACAAGGTCCTGCTCGCCGTCGCCCTCCTCCTTCCGGCGCTGATGCTGCTCACCCTCCCGCTGCGTCCGCTGTTCATCGCCGACCACCCTCTGGCCCTGGCCCTGGTGACCGGCGGTCATGCCGCGGTCGGTGCCGCCTCCGCCTTCGCGAGTATCGGGCAGGGTTCCCTGTGGCCGGTGGTCCTGGCCGGTGTGATCGGCAAGATCAAGATCGACTGGGTGTTCTGGTGGTTGGGTCACCGCTGGGGACGCGGCATCGTCAACTTCCTCGTCCAGGGTGAGCGCGGGCGCCGCTTCGCCGACCGTCTGGAGACGATGAATCCGTGGGTGATGCGCGTCCTCATCCCGCTGAGCTACCTGCCGGGCGTCCCCGCGGGCATTCCCCACGTGATGGCCGGCGCCAACGGGATGCGTCTGCGCACCTACCTCTTCCTGGACGCCCTGGGCGCCCTCATGATCACCGCGTTCGTCGCCTATGTCGGACACGTATCCGGACAGTCCGGGGTGGACATCGTCCTGATGGTCGACAAGTACGCGCTGTGGATCATGCTCGCGCTCATCTTCGGCATGGCGTTGTACCCGACCATCACCACGAGTCGGGACCAGAAGGCGCGCAAGAAGCAGGCGTTGGAGCTGGCCGCCGCCGAGTACGACGCCGAGACCGCCCGGATCGAGTCCGAGGGCCCCGGCAGTGCCTCCGCCGACTCCGGCGGCACCTCCGAAACCGGAGACTCCACCTCCACCACACCCGCCTCCACCAGCGACGACAACTCCAAGTGACGCCGTCAGGACAATCGGTCACACAAAGGTGGCTTGTGCGCGACTAGGCTGGCATCCGGCAATCCGACACCCCGGGCAAGCCGGCTGCGCTGGGTGCGTCACAAACACACTCAAGGAGATCCCGTCATGGGACAGCGACACTTCGATCTGGTGGTCCTCGGCGCCGGGCCCGGCGGTTACGTCGCGGCGATCCGCGCCGCCCAACTCGGCCTCGAGACCGCGATCGTCGAGGAGAAGTACTGGGGCGGGGTCTGCCTCAACGTGGGCTGCATTCCTTCCAAGGCGCTCCTTCGCAACGCGGAGCTCGCGCACCTGTTCCACAACGACGCCGACACCTTCGGCATCAAGGTGGAGGGCAAGGTCGAGTTCGACTACGGCAAGGCGTTCAGCCGAAGCCGTGAGGTCGCGGACGGCCGCGTCAAGGGTGTCCACTTCCTCATGAAGAAGAACAAGATCACCGAGCTCAACGGGCGCGGCGTCTTCGTGGACGACCGCACCATCGAGGTGCGGAACTCGGACGGGGAGACCGAGTCGGTCACCTTCGACAACGCGATCATCGCCGCCGGCTCCTCCACCAAGCTCATCCCGGGCACTTCCCTCTCCGAGCGCGTCGTCACCTATGAGGAGCAGATCCTCACCGAGGAACTGCCCGGGAGCATCATCATCGCGGGCGCCGGTGCCATCGGTGTCGAGTTCGCCTTCGTGATGGCCAACTACGGGGTCGACGTCACCATCGTGGAGTTCCTCGATCGCATGGTGCCGGCGGAGGACGAGGAGGTCTCCAAGGAGATCTCCCGGGCCTACAAGAAGCTCGGCGTGAAGGTCCTGACCTCCACCAAGGTGGAGAACGTCGAGGACTCCGGGTCGAATGTGCGGGTCACGGTCACCGGCGAGGACGGAAGGCAGCAGACCCTGGAGGCCGACAAGCTGCTCCAGGCGATCGGTTTCTCCCCCAACGTCGAGGGCTACGGCCTGGACAGGGCCGGGGTGGAGCTCACCGACCGGGGCGCGATCGGCATCGACTCCCGAGGGCGCACCAACGTGCCGCACATCTACGCGATCGGCGACGTCACCGCCAAGCTCATGTTGGCGCACACCGCCGAGGCCATGGGCATCGTCGCCTCGGAGACCATCGCGGGCGCCGAGACGCAGGAGATCGACTACCGGTTCATCCCGCGCGCCACCTACTGCCAGCCCCAGATCGCCAGCTTCGGCTACAGCGAGGCCCAGGCGAGGGAGGCGGGCTACGACGTCCAGGTCGCCAAGTTCCCGTTCATGGCCAACGGCAAGGCCCATGGGCTCGGCGACAGCCGCGGCTTCGTCAAGATCGTCTCGGACGGTAAGTACGGCGAGTTCCTGGGCGCCCACATGGTGGGGCCCGACGTCACCGAACTGCTGCCGGAGCTGACCCTGGCCCAGCAGTGGGACCTGACGGTGCACGAGGTGGCACGCAACATCCACGCCCACCCGACCCTGAGCGAAGCGGTCAAGGAGGCCGTGCACGGCCTCGCCGGGCACATGATCAACTTCTGACCCACCGCACCACGGCCGACCACGTCGGGTTCGGCCACGAGGTGACGCGGAAGCGGGGCCGGGCCGAGGGGATGCCCTCGGCCCGGCCCCGCGGTCCGTGCCCCCGTGCTTCCCGGAGTTGCTAAGTTTCCCTGTGTGTCCCCCGCCGGCGCCCCTCCCACGTGCCCGGCGCACCCCGAACCGAAAGCCACCCATGCGCCTGATTCCGTCCACTCCCCTGTCATGCCTGGGCACGGCCGTCGCCGCGGTCGTCATCGGCGGTTTCGTCCTCGTCGGCTGTGACGTGGTCGACCTCGACCTGGATATGAACCTCTCCAGCGGCGACGGCTCGGAATCACCGGACGAGGAGGCGAGCGCGAGCCCCGACCCCGGTGAGGAGGAGGCCGAGGAACAGGAGGACTCCTCCTACGGGCTTCCCGAGTCGTGTGAGGCGGCGGGCGCCGCACAGATCGTCGGCGACCTGGCCCCCGGTACCGTCCTCACCGAGGAGAGCGGGGAGATCGACGGGGTCGACGACGCCGAACAGCTCTCCTGCACCTACAGCGACGGGAACACCGATCCGGGCACCGCGTCCTTCACCCTCCTGTTCACCTCCGGCGCCGACCCGAGCGCCGACCCGGACGTCATCCAGGTGCCCGGTTCGGAGGCCGAGATGAACTGGGAGGTGGACGTCGACGTGGACGTGGACACCTACCACACGGAGGAGTCCGACGACCTCGACGGCGACCTGGAATACGTGGGCACCGTGGACGGCTCCAGCCGTCACCTGTACCTGCAACTGCCCGGCGACTTCCACGTCACGGCCATCGTCTTCAACGACGACGTCGAGCGGGGCGACCTGGAACGCGTCGTCCTGCAGGCCGCCGGTCAGATCCGCAACTAGCCCCATGGCTTCGGAGGCCGAGGGCGGACCCACGCGGGGGTCGGTGGGCCGAGCCGAGAAGGAACTCGAGGCCGGCCGCGACCTCCTGCTGCCCGACGTGCTCGACGAAGGGCTGTCGGTGGTGTTCCGCAGGCTCGACCCCGGGCTGACCAGCGCGGTGCGCGGACACCACTTCGCCACCCCCGGGAACCGTTTCTGGCCCGCGCCGGGTCGGTCCGGGTTCACTCCGGGTCTCCGCACCCCCGACCGGGACAGGGAGCTGCCCCGGCTGGGCCTGGGGTTCACGAACCTCGTCGCGCGCACCACCCGGGGTTCGGACGAACTCGCGCCCGAGGGATTCGTCGAGGGTGCGAGGGAGCTGCGCGGCAAGTTCCTCGCCCTGGGTCCCTCGTGGCCGGCGTTCCTGGGCATCACCGGTTACCGGGCGGCCTTCGGGGTACGGCGCCCGAAGGTCGGTCCGCAGGAGGAGAGCATCGGTCGGACCCGGCTGTGGCCGCTGCCCAACCCGAGCGGACGCAACGCCCACTACACGCCCGCGATGTTGGCCGAGGAGTTCGTCCGGCTCCGGGTCGCCGCGGGCCTGCCCGACCGTTCGACGGGCGCCGACTCCCCCTGAGAACCGACCCCGGGAAACGACGAGGGAGGAGGCGCCGACGTCGTGTCGGGCCTCCTCCCTGTTCATGAGGGTTCTGTATCCCCTAGTACTCGACCGGGATCTCCTCGAACTCACCGAAGGGGCCGGCGCGCATCGTCAGCTCCTCCACGTCCACCGGCGGGGCGGGGAACACCGCGACCAGCTCGTGCGTGTTACCGGGCTGAATCGTGTGCACCTCCTCGGCGAAGCTGCTGTAGCGGTTCTCGCCGAAGTCCATCTGTGCCACGTAGCGGACCAGCCCACCCTCCGGCTCGTACAGCTGGAACCCGCCCAGGGTGCCCTTGTTGAACTGCTCGGGGCCGCCGGCCACCGTCTCGCTGCCGCCCAGCTCGGGGGCGAGCGGATCGTCGGTGGTGTTGGTCATCGCCACGGTGCCGATGACGTAGGCGCCGTCGCGGCGCAGCGGGTAGATCTCCAGCCGGATCCCGTTCTCCTCCCCCTCGGCGACCACGGAACCCGGGTCGTCGCTGTAGGGGGCGGGCCAGGTCACGTTGCGCTGGGCCACGCCGAGACCGTCGTCGTCGTACTCCTCGTCCTCGGTGGCCTCCACCGTCGGGTTGAAGACGTAGGAGAACTCCACGCGCCGGTTGCGGGCCCGCGCCTCCTCGTCGTCGGAGCCGCCCTCGCGAGCGATGGGCTCACGCTTGCCCCGGCCCTCGACCTCCAGCCGGTAGTCGGTGCCGAGCTCTTCGGCGAGCAGGTCCCGCACGCTCTCGGCGCGCTCCACCGACAGGCCGTCGTTGTAGGCGTCGTCGCCGATGCCGTCGGTGTGGCCGACCACGGTGATGGTGGGTTCGTCGGGGTCGACGTTCTGGGCCAGGGTGGTGGCGGCGCGGCGGACCACGTCCTCGGCGTCGTCGGTCAGGTCCGAGCGGTCGAACTCGAACATCACGTCCGAGTGCAGCGAGATGATCTCGCGGTCGCCGTCCCGGGTGGTGGAGGCGATCTCGGAGTCGACGAAGCTCTGCACCCAACCCTCGTCGGCGAGGGCGTCCTCTTCGGGGCGACGGTTGGCGAAGGTGAGGTTCTCGCCCCGCCCGGGCGGGTCGTCCAGGGACAGGTGGTCGGGCCCGTTGGGGTTCTCCGGGTCCTCCCGCTCGGTCTCCACGTCCTGGATGGGGATACCGGTCATGGCGCCCAGCCCGCTGCCGACGAACGTCACCTGGGAGACCTCGTCGGGGATACGGGGGAAGTAGCGGGTGTACTCGTTGGTGACCCCGTCGTGCACCGGGTAGAGCCCGTCCTCGTTGGGGCTCTCCGATCCGTACTTGAGGCCCTCGTCGTCGAGGAACTGGCGGTAGACGCGTCCGGTGAGGGGGTCCACCAGGGTGTGGGCCATGCTCAGGTTCCGGTTGGGCCCGGCGAAGTCGTCCAGGTAGGTGACCTCGTAGTGCATGACGGTGTAGTCGTCGGTGCGCTCCAGTCCGGTGATGGCGAAGCGCATCTCGGCGTCCTGGCCGGTGTCCTGGAAGATGCGTCCCTCGCGAACGTAGGGGAACTCCTCCCTGACCTCGGGCGGTCCGGACGCGTCTCCGAAGGTTTCGGACCACCAGTCGGACACGGGGGCGCAGCCACTGAGGAGGAGGCTGCCCGAGACCATGAGCGCGACCACGGTTAGGTGCTTCTTCCGCGCCATGTGGGGGAACTCCGATCGTTGAGAGGACGTACCGGCAACATCTTCCAGCACTCACGGGGTCGAACCGACCAAGGTGTCCCGTGAAGAGTCGCGGCACCCGCCCTGGCCAGCGATGACCCGTATGCGCGGATTCCGTTTCAAGGCGTTCCGGGGCGCCGGTCGGCACCCCGTTCCACGTTGGCGCTTCGGCGCGTCGCGACTCTCGACGCAAGCGATTCACACGTAACGTGATGAATTCGTAACTCTGAGTCGTCTGGCGGAGTGGAAGATGCATCGAACCACCCTCACGGCCGGGTGCGCCGTGCTCCTTCTCTCCCTCGCCGCCTGTTCCGGGGGGAACGGCGGGAGCGAGGAACACGGCCGCAGCGCCGAGGCCGACACCGAACCGGTCAGAGCCTTCGGCCCCGGCTGCGCGGACTTCCCCGACACGGGTCCCGGGAGCCTCTCCACGATGGCCGGGCAACCCCTCGGCGACGCCATCGCCGACAACCCCTTGCTGGGCCGCCTGGCCGACGTGCTGGAGCGGTCCGGCCTGGGGTCGGACCTGGACACGGCCGACGACATGACCCTGTTCGCCCCCACCGACGACGCATTCGACATGTACCCCACCGCGGAGATCCAGGGTCTGCTGGACTCCCCCGACGGTCCCGCGCACCTTCTGGGCCACCACGTCGTCCTCGGTGAGTTCGGCAGCGCCGACCTGGACGGTGGTTCCTTCGACACCCTCAACGGCGACCGTCTCGGCGCCACCGAGGACGAGGGCGAGTACACGGTCGACGGCTACGCCCCGGTGGTCTGCGCCGACGTGCACACCGCCAACGCCACCGTCCACGTGGTGGGCATGCTCCTCATCCCGTCCTGACACACATGGACCGCCGAACCCACGTCGACGGTGACCGCGCGGTGGATCCGAACCCCGCGGAGAAAATCCCGGAAAAAGTCGTCGACCGACCCATCCGCCCCCGCCTCGGCTCCGAATACCCGACGTGACCACAAGGACAAGCGGGACACCGCGCCCGCCACACGGCACCCGACCACGGATGATCGGTGCGGTCCTCGGCCTGCTCGTCGTCGGGGCGGCCCTCGGATTCGGCGAACTCGCCGCCGGGCTGACGCGTGCGACCTCGCCGGTGGTCACGGTCGGCGACGCGCTCGTCGACAACAGTCCCCCGTTCCTCATGGAGTGGGCGATCACGCTCTTCGGTACGGCCGACAAGGTCGTACTGATCACCGGGGTCGTGGTCGTCCTCGTCCTGGCCGGCACGCTGCTCGGAGCCGTGTCACTACGTCGCCCGGCCCTCGGCTACACGGGGCTGTTCCTGTTCACGGCGGTGGGGCTCACCGCCGTGGTCCTGCGCCGCGCCGACGACCTGGGGGCGGCCTCGGCCGTGGTAGTCGGCGGGGCGGCGGGCGCCGGGGCGCTGTGGCTTCTTCTCAGGAGTGCGCGTCCGGCCCTCCAAGCGGGGGGAGAGAAGAAGGGGGAACCCCGGGCACCGGCGGACGCGGAGGGCGACACGCCCCCCGCGCCGGGGCCGGACCGGGGACCGGGGAGGCGCGGTTTCGTGCTCACCTCGGCCGGGGTCCTCGCCGCCACCGGATCCGCCGGTGCCCTGGGGCGTTTCCTTCCCTCTCTCACCGGCGGCGCCGGGTCCAGGGGCGAACTGGCGCTCCCCGCGCCCGCCGAACCCCTGCCCGCACTGCCGTCCGGCGCTGACCTCGACGTTCCGGGTCTGGCACCCTTCACCACCCCGAACAAGGACTTCTACCGGATCGACACCGCGCTCACCATCCCGCGCCTGGACTCCACACAGTGGACCCTGCGCGTGCACGGACTGGTGGATGAGCCCTTCGAGATCGACATGGATGAACTGCTGTCCCGCGGGCTCGTCGAGGCCGACATCACCCTGGCCTGCGTGTCGAACCAGGTCGGCGGCGACCTCATCGGCAATACCCGCTGGCTCGGATTCCCGCTCGCCGACCTGCTGCGCGAGGCGGGGGTCCACTCCGACGCCGACCAGATCCTCAGCACCTCGCAGGACGGCTGGACCTGTGGCACCCCGACAGAGGTGGTCATGGACGGCCGCGACTCCCTCCTCGCCGTGGGGATGGGCGGCGAGCCGCTTCCCCACGTCAACGGCTTCCCCGCCCGCATGGTGGTGCCCGGTCTCTATGGGTTCGTCAGCGCCACGAAGTGGGTCACCGACATCAGGCTGACCCGCTTCGCCGACGAACAGGCCTACTGGGCCCGGCGCGGGTGGGGCGTCCGCGCCCCGATCAAGACCATGTCCCGCATCGACGTGCCCGCCCCGCTCGGGCGCGTGGACTCCGGCGAGGTCGTCCTGGCCGGGATCGCCTGGGCCCAGCACCGTGGCATCGACGCCGTGGAGGTGCGCGTCGACGACGGCGACTGGTGGGAGGCGGAACTCGCCGCCGTCCCCGGCATCGACACCTGGGTGCAGTGGGTGGCCGAGGTCGACCTCGATCCCGGAATGCACTCGGTGGAGGTGCGGTCCACCGACTCCACCGGGTTCACCCAGCCCGCGGAGCGCGTGGATCCCATCCCGGACGGGGCGACCGGGTGGCACCGGATCCGGTTCACCGCCGACTGAACGCCACCGACCCCACCACGACCACAGATCGTCAACGCCCACAGATGTGACCAGAGTGAATCAAGGGAGAGAAGAGATGAACACCATCATCCGCAAGAACGTACTCACCACGACCGCTGCCGCCGCCGCGCTCGCCTTCGGCCTCACGGCCTGCGGTGGCATGGACGACGGAGCCGAAGAGGCCCCGGAGATGGGCGACGCGGAGGAGACCAGCGAGAACGGTGACGGCATGGAGGAGGAGGGCTCCGACGGGGGGATGGAGACCGCCGGCGAGAACTTCGGCCCGGGCTGCGCCGACGTGCCCGAGGACGGCGAAGGCAGCTTCGAGGGCATGGCCCAGGAGCCGGTCGCCACCGCCGCCTCCAACAACCCGCTGCTGTCCACCCTGGTCGGTGCCGTGGAGGAGGCCGACCTGGTCGACACCCTGGACTCGGCCGAGGACATCACCGTCTTCGCGCCCAGCAACGACGCGTTCGACGAGATCCCGCAGGAGGACATGGACGCGCTGATGGCCGACCAGGACCAGCTGACCGAGGTGCTGACCTACCACGTCGTCGAGGGCCGACACGCGCCCGAGGACCTGGAGGACGGCACGTTCACGTCGCTGCAGGGTGGGGAAGTGACCACCAGCGGCTCCGGCGAGGAGTTCACCGTGGACGAGGACGCCGAGGTGGTGTGCGGCAACGTGCAGACCTCCAACGCCACCGTCTACATCATCGACTCCGTTCTGATGCCCTCCTGATGGGAGGGTGAACCGAGCACCCGGGCGGCTCGAACTCAGAGGACGGGTCGCCCGGGACCACCCATCGCACCGGAACCACAGGACCACGTCCCTCACCGGAAGGCCGTAGATGGACAGGGCGACGGCGTCACCGCAGGGGTCCTCCCCGGGGGGCCCTCCCGAACTGGAGGATCTACTGCGCCGTGTGGCGCACGGCGAGGAGCAGGCGTTCAACAGGGTGTACGACCTGCTCGGTCCGACCGTGTACGGGCTGATCCGGCGTGTGCTGCGCGACCCCGCCCAGTCGGAGGAGGTCGCCCAGGATGTGCTGGTCGAGGTATGGCGCAGCGCCTGTCGTTACGACCCGCGCAGGGGAAGCCCCCAGGCGTGGGTGATGACCCTGGCCCACCGCAGGGCGGTGGACCGTGTGCGTTCGGAACAGGCGGCCACCGACCGGGAGTCCCGAGCGGCGGCGGCCGATACCGAACGCCCCTATGACGAGGTGGCCGAGCAGGCCACGGACAGACTGGAACGCGAACGTGTCCGGCGGTGTCTGGAGAACCTCACCGAAGTCCAGGAACAGTCGGTGCGTCTGGCCTTCTACGGCGGTTACACCTACCGTGACGTGGCCCGGCTGCTGTCGACGCCCCTGGGCACCATCAAGACCAGGATGCGCGACGGACTGATTCGACTCAGAGACTGTTTGGGGGTGGAGTGGTGAGAAGGTCACTCGGGCCGGACCTGCACACACTGACCGGCGCCTACGCGCTCAACGCCCTCACCCCGAGCGAGAGCGTGCGGTTCGAGGACCATCTGAGCGACTGCGACTCCTGTGTGCAGGAGGTTCGAGGTTTCACCGAGACCTCCGCGCGGTTGGCCGCCGCGGTCGCCGAGACACCGCCCGTGGAACTTCGCGCGAAGGTGCTGGAGGAGGTCTCCCGGACCCGTCAGCTCGCTCCCGCCCCCGAACGACTGCCCGAACCCCGCCGCCCCGGACTTCCCTGGACGCTGGGTCTGGTGCTGGCCGCCTGCCTGGCCGCGATCATCGCCCTGGGCGCGGTGGTGCTCGACCAGCGCGAACAGGTGAACGAGCTGCGCGGCAACGAACAGCAGATCGCCGCGGTGTTGGCCGCGCCGGACGCCGTCACCACCAGCGCCGAGCCCATGGAGGGCGTGAGCGTGACGGTGGTGCGCTCCGAGTCCCTGGGCGACCTGGTGTTCAGCGCGCACGGTCTGGAGGACCTGAGCGACGAGGACTACCAGCTGTGGCTGACCCGGCCGGACGGGTCGGTCTCTTCGGCCGGGGTGCTCGCGGTCGAAGAGGAGGGTTTCGTCCTCCCGGTCCTGGCCTCCTCCCAGGACGAGGAGACCGACGGCATCGCCGTCACCATCGAGCCGGAAGGCGGATCCGAGCAGCCCACGTCCGATCCGGTGATGGCCATGCCTGTCGACGGCTGACCGGCGTCGACGATACCCAGGACGGTGGCCGACGTCGGCCACCGTCCTCGGCGTGCGTTCGGCAGGAGAGGGCGGGTCCTTCAGAGGACGGAGACCTCCTCCGGGCGAGGCAGGGTCCGCATGGTGGGACCGAGCGTGAACAGCGCGGCCAGCACGGACACCACCGCCATCGTCACGAACACCGGGACCGGGCCGGCCAGGTCGAAGACCACCCCCACCCCGACGATGCCGATCGGCTGGGACAACAGCGCCATGAACGTCACCGCGCCCAGGGCCCGCCCCTGGTGGTGGTCGGGCACCGTGGCGGCCACGTAGCCGAAGAAGACCGCGTTGACGCAGGGGACCGCGGCGAAGACGAACGCCACGATCATCCCCAGCGGAAGCACTCCGGGTGTGATCACCAGGACGAGCGCGCAGACCGGCGCCGACCACGCCGCGAAGAGGAAGATCCGGGAGGGGGTCACGGCCCGCAACACCGGGCCGGCCGCCAACGCTCCGGCCAGCCCGCCCAGCCCGGCCAGCGACACGGTCACCCCGACCAGCAGGTTGGAGGCGCCGCGCTCATGCGCGGTGGCGATGATCGCGAGGAACACGCCCGTCTGGGTGAAGGCGAGGTTGAAACCGATGATCCAGCACATCATCGGCCGCAGGATCGGGTGCCGGGTCAGGAGGACGAATCCGGTGACGGTGCCGCGCAGGGTCCACGGTTCCCCTTCCGGGCGCCGTGGGGCCTGCATGGGGCGGCGGATGCGCAGGAGCAGCGCCGTGGACAACAGGTAGCAGGCCGCCTCGGTGAGGAACGGGAAGGCGCGGCCCAGACCGAACAGCGACCCGGCCAGAGGCGCGCCGAGGGCGGTGGTACCGAAGAAGCGGATCTGGTTCTGCGCCGACGCGCTCGCGACCTGCGAGGACGGGACGAGCTGTTTGATCGCCGCCATGGCCACCGGGTTGGAGACACCCATGAGGGCCGAGGAGGCGACCGCCACCCCGATGACGAGCGGCACGTCGACCTCACCGTTGAGCAGCATCGAGGCGAAACCGACGAGGAGCAGGAGCCGGCCGATGTCGCAGACGAGCAGGATGGCGCGCCGGTTGACGTGGTCGGCGAGGGATCCTCCGACCACGGCCGTGATCATGGTGGTGGCGACCTGAGCGGCACCGATGACGCCCGCCTGGGACGCGGACCCGGCCAGGAGGAGGATCAGCAGGGGGTAGGCGACCTCACCGCTCTCCTTGCCCAATCCCGCGAAGAAACGGCTGGTCCACAGGGCCTGGAAGTCCTGGTTGCGGATGAGCGGAGCGGGCCCCTCGGCCCCGTTCCCCGGTGGTTGCGGGTGAAGGTACGGCTGTGGCCGTTCCATGGTCATTGTGTGCGACTTCCCGTGGTGTGCCCGTGGGAGCCGGGGTGCCCCGACCCCACCGACGGCGTGCTGAGCCGTTGTTCCCATCGGGGTCGAGGCGATCAGGGAGGGAATTCGGGGTACGCGAAATAAGGGCGTGCGGGGGGTGGGATGCTCATGTCGCCATTATGCGCCCGTTGCAGGCATTGGCGAGCTTCTGAGACCGCATGTGACGCATATCCGTGAAAGTGGCCACTATTGGCCGTTCGTGCACGTGCATGCGCCTGTTCTCCCTGTGCCTTTCGCCCCAAGGAAATGGGGCTCAGGGCACTCACAGGGACGAGAGTGACGATTTCGGGTGACCGTCCGTCACCGGTTTTCCCTTTTTGGTCTCCGACCGACGGTCAGGAACGGACTCAGTGGTGCAGTCCCTTCTTCCCGGGGGCCCAGAAGGCCTTGACCCGGCCCGCCTCGATGACCACCCCCTCGGACCGATGCCGCCCGAAGTGGTTCACCAGGGGGTTGACCGACTTTCGCCGAACACCTTCGCCCACCATGCCGCACTCCCTGAATAGAAGATCTCATTTTAGTTAGACCCTCTAACTCAACAGGCGAGCACCCCGGGCTGTCAAGCGTCATCGGGACCGGCGAACGATCAATCGGAAGGAGGCGTGTACTCCAGACCCAAGGAAGCACAGACCTCGTGCAGACACTCCTCGAAGAGCGGCCCGACATCCGAGTACGCGAAGTCCAACTGGTGCAGGACCTCCATGCACAACAACCCGTAGATCCGCGTCCAGGTCGACAGGAACACGTGCGCGGCCGACGGCGGAAGGGCGCCGTCGATCCTCTCCGAGTAGGAACACAGCTGCCCCCACAGGGCGGGCCCCAGCCGGGTGGCCTCGGGAACCGGGAACCCGGGTCCCTCCCACAGGTCGACGAACTCCCCGAGGAAGACCTTCTCGAACCCGTCACCGGCCTGGAACCGGGGGGACTCCTCCCGCCTGGGCCCGCGTGGGATTCGCGCGGGTCGGGCGAAGGTCCACTCGAACTCGGCCGGGTGGGCGACCGCCCACCCGCGCATCGCCCGGCACATCGCCAGGAGACGGACGCCCGCGTCCTCGCCGGCGTGGACGTCGCGTGCCGCGGTGATCACCCCGGTCAGCTCCCGGAAGAAGTCGATGGTGATCGCCTCGACCAGTTCCTCGTGACCGGTGAAGTACCGGTAGAGCGCCGGACCGCTCATCCCCATCTCGCGGGCGACGGCGTTCACCGTGACCGCGGAGGTGCCACGCTCCACCAGCAGCCGGCGGGCAACCTCCCGGGCCTCCGCCATGGTGGCCGCTCGCAGTCGCGCCCGCCGCACCGGTGCGGTCATCGCTCCCCCTCACACACCATGGCCGTTTCCGGTCCACAGCGTAGTGCCCGGGCGGGCGCGACGTCCGATCGGTCGTGAAGGAGCTCCGACCGGTCTCGACGGGGATGCCGTCCCCGTGCCGCAGCTTCGATGGTCCACGGGGTGCGTTCGACGTGGGCGACGACCGCCGCCACCACGAGCGAACCTCCGGCGACGAGGACGTAGGAGGCGGTCCAGCCTCCGGTGAGCTCGCTCAGCAGACCGAACAGCAGCGGCCCGCCCAGGGCGATCCCGCTGCCGGCACCCTGCACGAACCCGGACAGGGCGGCGGCGCCCCGCGCGGTGGAGCTTCGGGCGTTGATCATGGTCATGGTGACCACGAACAGACTGGTGCCCAGCCCAAGGAAGAGGACCCACACGACGGCGAGTCCCGGTGCCAGCGCCACGCCCAGGTAACCGATCCCGTAACCGGCCAGCCCCAGGGCCACGACCGGGAAGGTGTTGGCGGTGCGCAGGGTGACCGCGGGTGCGACCAGGCCGAACATCAGGCTGGTGCCGACCATCAGCGAGACCATGCTCCCCGCGGCGGCGGGGCCGTGCCCGGCGTCGCTCAACAGGGTGGGAAGCCACGTGAACAGCGTGAAGACGTTCCAGGTGACCATGCCGAAGAGCAGGGCCATTCTCCAGGCCATACCGATCCGCGGGATGGGACGGGCCAGGGGCCGATCATCGCCCATGGTCGTGCTCGGAGAGGCCACGGGGCCGCGCCGGCGCCACTGCACGGCCCACAGGAGGGCGGCGACGAGGGCGATGCCCGACCATGCGCCCAGGGCGACCCGCCAACCGACGACTTCGGCCAGGGGCACGGCCACCAACGGTGGGAAGAGCGCGCCGAGGTGGATCGCGACCATCTGGACGGTGCTCAGCGTGGCGATTCGGTCGGGGAAGTACTGCTTGATCAGGGGCGGCAGCACGACGTTGCCGAGGGCCGCTCCGGTGAGGGCGATGCCGGTGAGCGCGAGCAGCGCGCCGGTGTCGGGGGCGAAGGCCCGCAGGACCTGACCGATCCCGGTGAGCAGCATGCTCAGGGCCGCCGTGGCCTCGGCCCCCAGGCGACGCATGATCGCAGGAGTGACCAGGCCGAAGATCGCGAAGGCGACCAACGGCAGGGTGCCGAAGACACCGACGACGGTGGCGGTGAACCCGAGTTCCTCGCCCACGGTGGTCAGCAGCGGAGACAGTGAGGTGACGACGAGGCGCAGGTTGAGCGCCGCGCAGACGATCGCGACCAGGGCCAGGACGCGGCCCCGTGTTCCAGGGCGTACCGACGATCGGTCGGTGCCGGGCGCGACAGAGGAAGGTCTCATGGTGGCGGACGTCCCTTTGTTGTGCGGTGGTGCGTCGTTGCACCAGGGCGTGGCCGACCGGCGGGCGACGTTGCCGCCCAGGAGAGGATCGCTCCCTGGCGAGCCAAATACGACCTTTTCCCTCAGATGTTACGCATGTTCCGGAGTTGAACTCAACATTCCGTATCAAGTACGGCTAGACTCCGCACATGGCTGATATTGACGAACTTGATACGGCGATTCTGGCCGAACTCCAGTCGGACGCACGGAAGACCAACCGCGACGTGGCCGCGGCGGTGGGCGCGTCGCCCACCACGACGCTCGATCGGACCCGAGCACTGCGGGAAAGGGGTGTGATTCGCGGCTCACTGCTGGACGTGGACCTGGAACTGATCGGTCGCCCGGTCCAGGCGCTCATCACCGTCAGCGTCGTGAAACCATCGCGTCACAACATCGAAGCGTTCCGCGACTGGGTCCGTTCCCTGCCGGAAACGCTGTCGGTCTTCGTGACGTCGGGCGAGGAGGACTTCCTGGTGCACGTCGCCCTGCCGGACAACAACAGCCTGTACGCGTTCGTGGTGGACAAGCTCACCGAACGCCCGGAGGTGGCCGACGTGCGCGCGTCGATCGTCTACGAGCACCTGCGCAACCACGGCGTCACCCCCGCCCGCACCCGTCGCTGAGTCGAGAGGCCGACCGCCCACACCCTGTGGACGAACCCGGCCGGACCGAGGACGAGGGCCGGGTCCTACTCTTGCGGGATCCACCGAACCCCGCCCAAGAGGTCCAATGACCACACCCATCTTCGCCGCGGTCCTGGTGGCCGCGCTTCTCCACGCCACGTGGAACGCGATCGCACACGCCATCACCGACCGACTCCTCGGGTTCGCCCTCATCGGGCTCGGCGGGATGCTCGCCACCCTGCCCCTGTTGTTCGTGGCCGGTCTCCCGCCGGTCGAGGCCTGGCCGGTCCTGCTCGGCTCGCTCGTCGCGCACGTGCTCTACCTGTGCCTGCTGATGCTGTCCTACCGGACCGGTGACTTCGGTCAGGTGTACCCGTTGGCGCGTGGCACCGCCCCGTGGGTGGTGGCGCTCATCGGTGTGGTGGCGCTCGGCGACGTCCTGCCGCCGAACGAACTCGCCGGGGTGCTCGTGGTCTCCGCGGGGCTGATGGTGCTGGTGTTCGCGAACGGCATGCCTCGTAGGGAGCACGCCCCCGCGCTCCTGGCGGCCTTCGCCACGGGGCTCGCCATCGCCACCTACACGGTGGTGGACGCCTACGGTGTGCGCCTCACGGAGAACCCGCTCGGGTACATCGCCTGGGTCATGTGTCTCCAAGGACCGGTGTTCTTCCTGGTCGCCCTGGCCACCCGGCGAGGAAGGCTGGTGGAGCAACTGCGTCCCATGTGGAAGGCCGGACTGATGGGCGGGGCGGTGAGCGCGGGCGCGTACGGGCTGGTGCTGTGGGCCCAGCTGTCGGGGGCGGTCGCCGGCATCGCGGCACTGCGCGAGACCAGCATCGTCTTCGCGGCCGTCATCGGCCTGGTCTTCTTCCGCGAACGGTTCGGGCCGGTGCGCGTCGTCGCCTCGGTGGTGGTGGTCGTCGGGGTCCTCCTCCTGGCCCTTTGAACCCGCTCCGCGACGCGGTCCCACCCCGCTCCCCCGGAGCGGGGTGGGCCCCGAGCGCTCCACTCGGCCTCACCCGTGCCGGAGCCGGTGGGCGGGGAGCCCCGCGCCGCTCTCGAATCGCATGTCCTGGTACGTGGTCCTCAAAAGACCGGTCGGTTCACGGCGTTCTCCCGAACGCGCATTGCGCGCCGCTTTGTCACCACGGCGCGCTGTCCAGGCCCTCCACCACTTTCACCGAGTGCAAGCCGCCTCCCGTGCGGCCCCCTTCCCCGCTCTTCCTTCCGTCCCTCCCCACAGACGAGGAGATTCCGGGCTTCCTCGTGGTGCGTACCGCCCACGACGACCAGGACGCGTGGCAGGACACGCTCTCGTACCTGGCCGACCTGCCCGGCGTGCTTTCGCACCCATCGCTTTCCCGGCCGGAACACGGTGACCCGGAGGCCGTTCCCCCTCAAACCGACAAGCGCCTGCTCCTGGTGGACGACCCCGCCTGGCGGAACGCCACCACCGCCAAGGTCCACTCGGCCATGGAGCGGGCCGGCCCATGGCGCCCGGACCTGGTGTTGCCGGCCGACGACCGCACCACGGCCGACCCCGTGCACCGCCCCTCCTGGCCTTCAGCCCCTCCCCAGGGACCACGACGACTTCGACCGCGGCGGGGGTTCATCCCGCACTGGGAGTTGGAGCACGAGGACGGCGGCGAGGCCCTGTGAGGGCACGGAGCTCCCAGGGCCGAGGACCGAGATACCCGGCTCCGGTTCCGGGCGTCTCACCTGAACGAACTGTTCGGGACCGGCCCCCGGGTGCCACCCGGCTCCCGGGGGCCGGGCCGCACCGAACACTCCGCCGGGCGGCCGGTCGCCGGCCCCGGCTCCGAACGTGGTTCGGACGGACCATAAGCTGGAGGATGTGACTGGAATCTCACCACCCACCGGGTCCGACGAGAGCACCGAGGTCCGCCGGGTCTGGCTCGGGCTCGACCTCCCCGGTCTCGTGGACGTGCACACCCATTTCATGCCCGACAACGTCCTGACCAAGGTGTGGTCCTACTTCGACGCACTCGGCGACGGCGTCTGGCCCATCACCTACCGTTTCGACCAGGACGAGCGTCTGGACATCCTGCGCGACCTCGGGGTCCGGTACTTCACCGCGCTGTCCTATCCGCACCGCCCGGACATGGCCCGCTGGCTCAACTCCTGGGCCGCCTCCTTCGCCGAACAGAACCCCGACTGTCTGCGCAGCGCCACCTTCTACCCCGAACCCGACGCCAAGGACTACGTGGCCGAGGCGATCGAATCCGGCGCCCGGGTCTTCAAGGCGCACCTGCAGGTGGGCGCCTACGACCCGCGCGACCCGCTGCTCACCGACGTGTGGGGGACGCTCGCCGACGCCGGGACCCCGGTGGTCGTGCACTGCGGTTCCGGCCCGATGCCCGGAAGGTTCACCGGGCCAGGCCCCTTCTCCGAGGTTCTGCGCGCCCATCCCCGACTCACCGCGGTGGTCGCCCACGCCGGCGCGCCCGAGTACACGGCCTTCCTGGACCTGGTCGAACGGTACGAACGCGTGCACCTGGACACCACCATGGCGTTCACGCCCTACGTAGAGCGAATGTCGCCCTTCCCACCCGCGGAACTCCCACGACTGCGCGACCTCGGACACCGTGTCCTGTTGGGTACGGACTTCCCGAACATCCCCTATCCCTACCTCGAGCAGATCCGGGTCCTGGTCGACCTCGACCTCGGGTCCGACTGGTTGCGCGGGGTCCTGCACGACAACGCGGCCGGACTGTTCGGACTCTGACCGTCCCCATACGAACCATCTGCCCTGATAACACCACAAGCCACACCGGCACCTGTAGAAGTCGAAGGAGAGGGCACCTTGGAACTCACACTGACGCCGCTGGAGTTCGCCCGCCGCACCCGCAGGCTGTACCCACAGCGCGAAGCGGTGGTCGACCGGGACCTGCGCCTGACCTACGAACAGTTCTTCGACCGCTGTGACCGCTGGTCCTCGGCCCTGCAGGCCATGGGGGTGGCCAAGGGCGACCGCGTCGCCTACATCGCGCCCAACACCCACGCCCAGCTCGAATCGTTCTACGCCGTCCCGCAGCTGGGCGCGGTGCTCGTCCCGGTCAACTTCCGGCTGACCGCCGAGGACTTCGTCTACATCGTCAACCACTCCGGCGCCAAGGTTCTCTGCGTGCACGCCGATCAACTCGGTGCCGTGGAATCGGTGCGCGATCGGATGCCCGGGGTGGAACGCTTCGTGGCACTCGAAGGCTCTCGCGAGGGTTGGGAGGACTACGAGGCGCTCATCGCGGCCGCCTCCCCGGACTTCCACCGTCCGGAGATCGCCGAGACCGATCTGCTCACCATCAACTACACGTCGGGGACCACCGCCCGCCCCAAGGGGGTGATGATCACCCACCGCAACGCGTACATGAACTCGGTGGGCACCCTGCTGCACCTGCGCGTCGAGCTGGGGCAGAAGTACCTGTGGACCCTCCCGATGTTCCACGCCAACGGGTGGACCTACACCTGGACGGTGACCGCCGCGGGCGGCACGCACGTGTGCCTTCCGGTGATGGATCCGGCACGGGTGTTCGAACTGATCCGGACCGAGGAGGTGAGCTGGCTGTGCGCGGCGCCGACCGTGCTCATCATGCTCGCCAACACCCCGGAGGAGGTCCGTGGGAGCGTCCCGTCCGGTGTCCACGTGGTCACCGCCGGCGCCTCCCCCGCCTCGGAGACCATCGAACGGCTGGAGGAGGACTTCGGCTGGACCATCACCCACGTGTACGGGCTGACCGAGACCGCCCCGTTCATCACCGTCTGCGAGCCGCGCCCGGAACACCGGGAACTGTCGGTGCGCGACCGCGGCAGGCTCAAGGCCCGTCAGGGCGTCGAGCTCATCACCTCCGGCGAACTGCGCGTGGTGGACGGCAACGGAGACGAGGTGCCCTGGGACGGCAAGACCGTCGGCCAGATCACCGTCCGCGGCAACGTCGTCATGAAGGGGTACTACAACGACCCCAAGGCCACCGAGAAGGCCATGGGCGACGGCTGGTTCCGCAGTGGGGACGCGGCCGTCATCCACCCCGACGGCTACGCCGAGATCCAGGACCGGATCAAGGACGTGATCATCTCCGGTGGGGAGAACATCTCCTCGGTCGAGGTGGAGGGCGTGCTGCTACGGCACCCGGCCGTCCTGGAGGCCGCGATCGTGGGTGTGCCGCACGAGCGCTGGGGTGAGACCCCGCGCGCCTTCGTGGTGCTCCAAGAGGGGGCCACGACCACGGAGGCGGAGATGATCGCGTTCACCCGCGAGCACCTCGCCCACTTCAAGGCGCCGACCCAGGTGGAGTTCGTGGACCGGTTGCCCAAGACCGCCACCGGCAAGATCCAGAAGTTCGTGCTGCGCGGCGGCTCCTCGGCCGTCTCCCGCCAGTAGCGACGGCGAGGCGGGTCGGCTCACGGGCCGTCCCGCCTCGTTCCCGGCTCACCCCGGCGAGATCACTCCGGTGACGGGGTGAGCAGGACGAACCCCGCGGAGAACGGGTCGGCGCAGACCGCGAGACGCCCCACACCGTGCGTGGTCTCCGGCCCCACGTGGACCCGGCCACCGGACTCGCGTACCCGGGCGGCCGCCGCGTCGCAGTCGGCGACGTGGAAGACGGGGTGCCAGTCGGCGGCGCCCTTCGTCCGTGGCAGGTCCTCGGCCCGCACGCCCATGATCCCGCCGAAGTAACGGTCCTCGCCCTGTTCGGCCGGACGGATGGTGGAGTACACCTGATCGCCGATCGGAACGTCGTTGAACTCCCAGCCGAGCAGGGCCCCGTAGAAGTCCTTGGCACCCACCACCGAGGGTGTCCACAGCTCGGTCCACATGAGCGAACCCGGCACGTCGACCGCCTCCGCACCGGCGAAGCCCCGCGGTTGCCAGAGCGGGACCGCGGCGCCCTGCGGGTCGCTCAGGAAGGCCATCCGCCCCAGATCCATCACGTCCATGGGTTCGATGTGGGCCGTCGCTCCCAGGGCCTTGGCGGCGTTCACGGTCGCGTCCAGGTCCGGGGCGGTCAGGTAGACGGTCCAGGCGATCGGCTGTTCCTCCGCCATCCGGGGACTGAGCGCGCCCACGAGCGCACCGTCCGACCGGAAGTTGACGTAGCCCCCGGTCTCCGGCCCGGCCGACTCCGCCTCCCAGCCGAACAACGCGCCGTAGAACTCGGCCGACGCCTCGACGTCCGGGCTGGTCACCTCGGCCCAACAGGGCGAACCGAGTACGTAGTCGGTGGTGATCATCAGGTTGCCTCTCGTGTCGCTTTCCCGTCGGTGTGCTCTCGGGTACCGACCCTTCGGGGATCACCTCGGTGAAGGGTCGGTGGGTCCTGGCTCAGAGATGTTCGTTCAGCGGCTCCAGGATCACGAACCCGGCGGAGAGCTGATCCGAACAGACCGCCAGCCGCCCCACCCCCGGAACCTCGTCCGGCCCCATGTGCACCCGGCCGCCCGCATCGCGCACCGAAGACGCCACCGCCGTGCAATCCGCCACCTGGAACACCGGATGCCAGTCGGCGGTGCCCTCGGTCTGGGGCAACTGTTCGGGGAGCGTCTCCATCAGCCCGCCGAAGTAACGGTCCTCGCCCGTCCCCGCCGGACGCGTCGTCGTGTACGTCCCCCCATCGCCGGGGAAGGAGACGTCGGCGTACCGCCAACCGAACAGGTCACGGTAGAAGTCCTTGGCGCTCTGCGCCGAAGTGGTCCACAGTTCCACCCAACACAGTGCTCCCGGGCGGTCGGCCACCTCCATGCCGGCGAAGGTGCCGGGTTGCCAGAGTGCGAACCAGCCGCCCTGCGGGTCGGTGGCGTGCGCCATCGTGCCCAACTCGAACACCTCCGTGGGCTCCACCTGGAGGGCTCCCCCCAACTCCCGCACACGCCGCGAACTCGCCCCGACGTCGTCGACCTCGAAGTGGATCGTCCACGCCGGCGGCTCGTCGTCGACGATGCGTGGCCCGATCCCGGCGATGTAGGCCCCTTCCGACCTCAGGGCCAGGTAGTCGGCGAGCCTGGCCCCTCCCGAGACGATCTCCCAACCGAACACCCTCGAATAGAAGTCCGCCGTGGCCTCGGGGGAGTCGGACCCCAGCTCGATCCATCGGGGCGAGCCGTTGACGAAGTCGGTGGTCAGCATGGGTTCTCCTCCTATCGCGCCTTCCCTATCGAGTCTGGGACGGACCATCCCACTGGAGCGGGACCGCCCCGGCAAAGAATCGACAACCACATGCGAGATGATCCGGGGGACCGGACGACGAGAGGACCCCGCAGTGCCCGTACGACTCCACCACGTGGGACCGGTGATCATCGACGTCGTGATGGAGGTCGATGGCGTACCGGCACCCGGCGGCGGTTCCTTCGCGAGCTCCGCGCGGACCCTGCCCGGAGGCGGGTTCAACGTGGTCTCCGCGGCGACGCGTGCCGGGATGGAGGTGGAGTACGCCGGGGCGCACGGGAGCGGCCCCAACGGCGACCTGGTGCGGTCGGCCCTGCGCGACGAGGGGGTGAAGGCCGTACATCCGCCCCGCCCGACCGACACCGGCTTCTGCGTGGTCCTGGTGGACCCGAGCGCAGAACGCACCTTCGTCACCCACCTGGGCGCCGAGATGGACCTGCCCCTGACCGACCTGCGCGGCCTGCGGCCGCTGGCGGGCGACTTCGTCTACACGGTGGGGTACTCGCTGTTGCCGGGCGAGCGGGCGGAGGACCTGGTGACCTGGATCGGTGGGCTGTCCCCCGACGTGCGTCTGGTCCTGGACCCCGCGCCGGTGGTGGGGATGATCCCCGACGCGATCTTGGATCGAGTGCTGCCCCGAGTGGACGTGCTCAGCCTCAGTGCCGCCGAGGCCGCCACCCTCACCGGAACCTCCGATCGAATGCCGGCGGTCACGGCCCTGACCGAGCGAGTCGGCGGCGTGGTGGTGCTTCGCATCGGCGCCGAGGGCTGCCTGGTCGCGGCGCCCGGTAGCGCTCCGGTGCACGTGCCCGGGTTCGACGTCGAGGCCGTGGACACCAACGGCGCGGGCGACGCGCACGTGGGGGTGTTCGTCGCGGCCCTGGCCACGGGGGAGGAAGTGGTCCCGGCCGCCCGCCGGGCCAACGCCGCCGCGGCCCTGGCGGTGACCCGCAAGGGCCCCGCCACGGCTCCCACCGCCGAGGAGGTGGAGGCGTTCCTCCAAGACCGAGGTCGATGATCCCTCAGGCCCGCCCGGGCAGGGAGACGTGGACCCGGTGAGGGCCGTTGTAGTGGAAGCCCCGGCCCACCACGAGGAATCCCAGGCGTTCGGCCAACCGCAGGCTCGGGGTGTTGTCCACGTGCGCCAGCGCCCAGACCGAGTTCGGCCCCAGTTCGTCGAGCCCGTGCCGAAGCAGCGCACGGGCCGCCTCGGTGGCCAACCCGGACCCACCGAACCTGGTGTCCAGGTACCAGCCGATCTCCGGAAGATCGCCGGGCAGTTCCTTCGAGGGGCGTAGGTGGGCCGGACCGACCACCTGGTTCTCCCTCACCATGACCCGGTGACCGAGTTCCGGTGGGCCCTCGTAGGCGAGCCGGTTGTCCACCATCGCCCGGGCCAGGTCGGGATCGGGGAGGTCCACCCCTGAGTGGGCGCTTATCACCGGGTCAGCGAACAGCGCCACCACGTCGTCGGCGTGCCGACGCTTCAGGGGGACCAACGTCGGTCGCCCGGCCTCGACGATCGCCTGCTTCACTCCCACACACCCCATCCCACCATCACCAAGGGAACTCTCACCGAACGTACGATTTCTTGCACGACGACGGCGAGCACGATCGCGCCGTGGAGGGTCCAAGATGAAGACGTTGACCTACATCGAATCCCGAGACGGCTACGCCGCCCTACTCGATTTCGTGATCGACGACCAGGAAGAGGTCGTCATCACACGCGCCGGGCGTGAACCGGTGGTGATGATGGCCTTGTCGGAGTACGAGAACCTCAAGGAAACCGTCCACCTGTTCCGCAGTCCTGAGAACGCCCGACACCTCGTGACAGCGATCTATGAGCTCGAATCCGACCACGGTTCGAGTAGCGGGTGACGCCTTGCGTCAGTGTTTGAAGTGGATGAAAAGGCGACCGAAGTTCTTCGAGTCCTTCTCCACCCGGTGGTAGCGGGCCTTGATGTCCTTGCGGTCCAGGAAGCGCAACACGCGCTTCTTCAACTGGCCAGAACCCTTGCCCGGGATGATCTCCACGGTCTTGGCCTTCTTGCTCTCGGCCTCGTCCATGATGTCGTTCAGGGCCTGGTCGATGCTGCGCCCCTTGTTGAAGATGTCGTGGAGATCGAGCTTGAGCCGCACGCTTCTTCCTCCCGGTCGGTTGGCACGGATGATACGCGCCCGATCCTCGCGCGTTCCGTCCCGGCACCGAAAACCCCGCTCCGAAGAGCGGGGGCGGGCGGCGAGATCAGGCGCACCGCCACGGTTCGGGCAGCGGAGATCCCGCGCGAAGCAGGCCCTCCAGTGTCCTCCAATGCCGGCAGGCTTCGCGGAGCGCGGTGAACACCGGGCCGGTCTCCCCGGTCTCACGGAGAGCTTCGGACAGAGCGTCGTACACCCACGTGACGGGCTCCACGTCGCCATCGTGCCCGCTCAGGGCCCAGCGGGACGGCAGTGGGGCACCCGCACGAAGCAGCGAGTCCAGCGTCGTGAACACGTTGTAGGCGCTGTTCAGGGTGGCCACCGCGTCGCACGGCGGCCCCGGCGAGGTCGGCAGTCGGTGGAGCTGTGCGGCGCAGGCGTTCACCACGAACGGTTCCGTGTGCTCGGTGTGCACACCCCCGTGGTTCCGGCCCAGGACACAGCGAGGCGACGCACAGTCCAAAGGTTCGATGTTCCTCACGCCGCCACCCCCGTGACGATCGCCTGTGCTCGCGTGTGGTGGATGTAGTACCCGCGAACCAGCCGCACGGGCGGGAGCGGGTAGCGCGGGTCGACCTTCAAGGGCGCGCCCGGTGACACGGGGCGGGGAAGCGAGTCGATGGGCCGGCGCGGGGCCGGGATCACCGGCGGAGAAAGCGTCGAAGGAGGTGAGACCACGTACCGGCGGACTCGGCGAGCACGGTTGCGGCGCAGCTCCGCGAGGACACCCGCACAGCGCCCGTAGGGGTCGGCGTGGACGGCCTGCGAGGGCCCGATCAGCCTCATCAGGCAGGCGAACAGAGCGATAAGGTAAGGCATGTTGCCGCTCCTTCTAAGCGGTGGCCATGGCCCCGGGACGTGTTCCAGCACGTCGCCGGGGTTCCTCATGCGTGAGGACTCTTTCATCATAGACGAACTTGGCCCACCTGGCACGTGCTGGCACGTACCTGACCGTTATGGCCCACATAATTACCGGCCGGGTAGATTTGATCCGTGGTGGATCTAGATGGACCCGAACCGATGTACCGGCAGATCGCGCGAGCGCTGAGCGACCGGGTAAACGACGGAACGTATGCGGCCAACCGCGTGATGCCGTCAGAGTCCGACGTGTGCGAGGAATTCAACGTGTCACGTCGCACCGCACGTTCCGCGTACGCTCTCTTGGCCGAGCAAGGGGTCGTCACACGTGTTCCCGGCAAGGGAACCTACGCCGCCGACCTGGGCCAGGCCTGAACGCCACCGACCCGCGCACCTTCGCGAGGATTCCGCGTTTCTACCGGCTCACAGGCGCAGCTCGAAGCACATCCGGTCCGTGCCGGGCCCGTCGTAGTCCTCGTGCGGTCCGGTCACGGTGAAGCCGATCGACCGGTGGAAGGCGATCGACCGCTCGTTCGAAGGCGAAGTCACCGCCCGCACCACTCCCCTTCCCTCGACGAGGGCCGCGTTGGTGAACAACCGGTACAGCTCGCGCGCCGCCCCCGAGCGACGATGTGCCGGGGACACTCCGGCGAAGTGCACGTAGGCCTCCTCCGACCGCGCCTGCGAGGGGAAGCCCACCAGGAACCCGGCCAAGTTCCCCTCGTCCTCCGCGACGAGGCTGGTGGCGTGGAAGTGGTCCAGGAACAACCGGGGCAGGATGTGCGTGACCGGCCTGCCCCACCAGGCGTCGCACACCCGAAGAATTCGCCCGTGGTCATCCGGCCGAGCGTTGCGGATCACCGTCCCGGCCGGCCCGGCACCCTCCCATGTCCCACTCCAGGCGTTCATCCGCCGAAGACCTCCTCGAAGGGCGCCCGCACCGCCGGATCACGGTCCAACACGGCGAACACCACCAGGTCGAAGACCCCCGCGAACTCCCCCTTCAAGTGGAGTCCGAAGGCACGGGCCACGGTGGCCGGGTCGTTGCCGAACACACCGCAACCCCAGGCACCCAGAACGAGCCGAGTAGAGCCATGGTGGGCGGCCACGGCCAGGACCGCACGGGCCCGCGTCTCCAGCGCCTCCGTCACCTGGTCGGCGTGTTCGGGCTGGTTGCGGTCCACCATCCGCCGGTTGGGCGCGGGGGAGGTGAGGAAGTCGACCGGAACCGCGTCGGACAGCCACCCGCCCTTGGCGTCCCGGTAGACCGGCACGCTCGGCGACCAGATCACCCGGTCGGAGTACAGCAGGCTCCGCTCGGCCCGATGGTGCTCGTAGTACTCGGGGCAACGGGTCAGCGAGTCGTACAGGGCACTGGAACGGGCCAGACCCTCCTCCTGGGCGCGTGCCCCGTTGACCACCCCACCACCGGGGTTGCGGGCGGACGCGAAGTTGAGCGCCGCGACCCCGCCACCGCTCTCGCCGACCACCCGCCGCGCGGCGGCCAAGGTGTCCTCGCCGGTCACCTCGTAACGGGTGTCGAACCGCGGCTCGGGCACCGACAGCGCGGCGATCTCCTCGGGCAGGTGCAGCCGCGTACCCTCCCGCATCACGGCGAGCGGACCCGCCAGGTCCACCATCCGCCCTTCCACGGTGTAGTGGCCGGCCTCGTAGGCCTCCCGGGTCTGTCGCCACACCTCGCGCATGCGTACGGACACCGTTTCTCCCTTCATCCGGCCCGAAGCTACAGCGTGCTCCACCCGAACCCAAGGGGTTTTACGTCCGCCCGGGATCGCCGAACCAGAAGACGGTCACGGCTTGACGGCGCTGAACACCGCGGTGCCGGGGATGATGCGGCCTCGCACCGGCCCCCAACCTCCCCACACCTGGTCGTTGTCCTCGGGCCACTCGGGTTCGATCAGGTCGCGCAGGACCAGGCCGGCCGAAACGATGCCCCGCACCCAGTCGCCGATCGTGTGGTGGTGTTCGGCGTAGATGGCGCGACCGTCCTCGTCCTCCTCCACGTAGGCACGCCGGTCGAAGTAGGACTGCCGGACGGTGAGCCCGTGTTCGGTGGGGTCGTCGGGAAAGCACCACCGGATCGGGTGGGTCACCGAGAACACGAACCGTCCCCCGGGACGCAACGTCCGGGCGGCCTCGGCCAGCGCGCTCTCGGCGGCGGGCACGAACGGGAACGCCCCGAAGGCGGAGAAGACCACGTCGAAGGAGTCCGCGGCGAACGGAAGACGCTGGGCGTCCGCCTGCACGGTGGGCACCCGCAGATCGGTCTGCTCGTCGATCCGCCGCGAGTGCTGGAGCTGGCGCCACGAAAGGTCGAAGGCGACCACCTCCGCCACCCCCTGGGTCCGCAGCCACCGGGAGCACTGGCCGGCCCCACATCCGATCTCCAGGACGCGGGCGTCGGTCACGTCACCGAGCAGCCGCGCCTCGGCCTCGTCGAGCCCCTCCGGGGACCAGACGAACCCGGCGTCGCGCAGGAATTCCCCGTGTTCGGCCTGGTAGGCGTCGGCGGCCCCGTCCCACCAATACCGGCCCGCCCGGGCGCTCTCCTTCGCGCCCACCGCGCGTCGGTCCATACCGCCGGGTGCCGGGTACTCCGGGCCCCCGATCAGGTCGTCGTCCACACCGCTCCTAGTTCTGTGTCCGTTGGATCCGGTCGGAGGAGGCGTCCTCGGCCTCGGTATCGTCCTCGGGTTCGCCCTCGGGCCCGACCGCGGCCTCGTCCCCCGTCCCGTCCTGGGGCGGATCGCGCAGCTCACGTCGGATGAGGACGATCCACCCGACCACCACGACGATGGTGAACACCCACCACTGGAAGGCGTAGGAGGCGCTCATGCCCTGGTTCTCCTCGCGCAGGGCGAGGCGTTCGGGCGCCGGGTCGGGCGCGGGGTCCTGCTCGATGAGCTCCACGTAGCCGCCGTAGATCGGATAGGGCAGCTCGTCGGAGAGTCGATCGACGTCGACGAACATGATCTGCCCCTCGGGCAGCCCTCCGTGTTCGCGCAGACCGGTGTTCTCCTCGGTCTCGCCGAACTGCAGACGCCCGGTCACCTCGATGGTGCCCTGCGGCACCGGGGGGACCTCCGGGGTGTCCTGCGCGGTCTCCCCGCGTTCGATCCACCCCCGGTTGACGAGTAGGGCGGTCCCGTCCTCGGTGACCAGCGGGGTGAGGACGTGGAACCCCACCCCCTGGGAGCCGTCCCGGTTGCGCAGCAGCAACTGGTGGTCGGTGTCCCACTCCCCTTCCGCCTCCACCGTGCGCCACCGATCGCCGGGATCGACGTCGGCGCCCACAGCGGCGAGTTCCTCCACCGGCACGGGCTCGGCGGCCACGTTGTCCCGCTGGAGGTCGACCGCCGCGGCACGCTGCTCGGCGCGGTCGAGCTGCCAGAACCCCAGCCAGATGAAGGACGGGACGATCAGCAGGACCAGCGCGTGGAAGGCCAGCATGCGTCTGGAGAACAGGACTTTGAGCACGTCTTCGAGGTTATGAGACGACGGCGGCCGCGCCGCACCGCCCCCATGTCGGGAGCGGCGCGGCGCGGCCGTTGAGCGTGGATCGGTGCCCGAAGTGTGTCCTACTCCTCGTCGGCGGTGGCGGCCTTGCGCTTGCGGGCGAAGTACAGACCCGCACCACCGGCGCCGACGGCGGCCAGGGCGGCGGCGACCAGGCCGCTCAGGGCGCTACCGGTGACGGCGAGCGCGGGGCCGTCGGCCTGGTCGGAGGGGGCGGGCTTGTCGTCGGAGGGCTCTTCCTCGCGCTCCTGCTCCTTCTCCGGGGTCTTCGGGTCCTCCTCGGGCTTCTCGGGCTTCTCCTCCGGGGTCTTCGGGTCCTCTTCCTGCGGCTCCTCGGGCTTCTCGGGCTCCTCCTCGGGGGTCTCCGGCTCTTCCTCGGAGATCGTCTCGACGCAGGAGGCCTCGGCCATGCCCAGCACGGAGACGGCGTTTCCGCAGATCTGGACCGCGGCGTCGACGGGGACGACGACCTGGTTGCCACTGGCCACACCACCGGAACCGTCGGTGGAGACCTCGGTCGCGCCCTCGTTGTCCGGGGAGGCGTGGATGATGTTGATGACGGTGGTGCAGCTGGCGCTGGAGGCGCCGAGGACCGCGACGGAGTTGCCGCAGATGTCGATGGCGGTGTCGACCGGCAGGACGATCTGGTTGCCACTGGCCACGCCACCGGAACCATCGGTGGAGGCCTTGGTGCTCATGGTGCCCTCCTCTTCCAGGACCTCCACGACGGAGGTGCAGTCGGCCTCGGAGACACCGGCGACGGCGGCGGAGTTACCGCACACGTCCAGGGCCGCGTCGACCGGAACGATGATCTGGTTGCCACTGGCCACACCACCGGAACCATCGGTGGAGGCGGAATGGCCGCTGCTCTCGTAGAGGACCTCGGACACCTTGGTGCAGTCGGCCTTGGAGATACCCAGGATGGCGAGCGCGTTGCCGCACAGGTCGGCCTCGATGTCGACGGGGACGACCACCTGGTTTCCGCTGCCCACGCCGCCCGAGCCGTCGGTCTGGGCGTCGGCGAACGCGGCACCGATCGGCGCGAGCACCAGTCCGGCGGTCATTGCGGTGGCGAAGGAGTAACGGAGCGTGTTGCGCATGGTGCGGCTGGACCTTTCAGAAGACTGCCAGGGGATGCGCCGAGCGGAGCGCTGTTCTCGTGCGACCCGCACTTTTCCGAAGCCCGCGTTGTGGGCGTTCGGAAGGGTCGCACTTTGGGCGGACCCGGCCACCACAGATCGGTGGCACGGCGGGGCGGCCCGCTTGTTCGTACAGGGGTGACGGTGACGCCCTTTCGGAGTTCGTTCCGAGGACAACCGCCAACGGACCGAAACGTTAGAGCAGAGCGCGAGAAAGCGCAGTGCTTTTCCCAGAACTTCCCGAACAACCCGCGATCACCCTGCACGCACGGATGATCACTACTTGACGTAACCACTGTTCAGGGCTTGATCATCGGCTATTCATCGGCACGATCCGCAGCCTGAGGCCATCTGTCGGGTCCGAAAACTTTCCCCCCGACACGCCCGAGAACACACTAATCAACTTAGTGGATTAGCTCTTCACGCACATTCCGAGTGCGCCTTAACCCATGCATGAACAATTGCCGGAATTGCACCTTATGACCGAAGAGTGAATATCTCCCGACCCCACCCCCCGAAACCACGAAACCCCCACACGGAAATCCGCGTCATCGCTGATCAAGACGCCTACGCTGATCGTGACGGGCCACTCTCGGCCCATTCTCATCGAATACCGAAAGCAGGAGACCCGCGTCCCGAGCGGTCGAATCGGCCAACCGGATCCGGTGGACAGGCGTCCTTCATCCCATCGGACATGCCCACGGATCCCCCTCACGGAGCATGGAATGAACCCCGAACACACGCGTCCACGCAAGCTCCGGGTTCTCGCGGCCGGCACCGCGACCCTGGCGTTCACCCTCTCCGCCGCCTGTTCCCCGGCAGACCAGAACACATCGCCCGACGAGGGTGCCCTACCTTCGGGGGAAGGCACCGACACACCCCGAACGTCCACCGAGGCGGCTCCCGATCCCTTCACCATCGCCTTCGGCGGTGACGTGATGTTCGACGGCCTGCTCCTGCCCCGACTCGACGATCCGTCGACCGCCCTCGACCCGATCGCCGAGCGGCTCTCCGCGGCCGACCTGACGATGGTCAACCTGGAGACCGCGGTGACCGAGGGCGGCACGCCCGTACCGGGAAAGGACTTCGTCTTCCGCGCTCCCGCGACCGCGTTGGAGGCCCTGGACTCCGCGGGTGTGGACGTGGCCACGGTCGCCAACAACCACGGCATGGACTACGGGGAGGAGGGACTCCTCGACACCCTGGACAACGGCGCGAACTCCCCCGTCACCCTCGTGGGGGCCGGCCACGACGTCGACGAGGCCTACACCCCGCACGTCGCCGAGGTCAACGGCCAGAGCGTCGCCCTGTTCGGCGCCACCGACGTGATGGACGAGGAGCTCATCCCCGTCTGGACCGCGGGCGAGGACCGGCCCGGTCTGGCCACCACCAAGTACGAGATGAAGGACCGGCTGGTGGATGCGGTCACGGGTGCCGCCGCCGAGCACGACAACGTCGTCGTCTTCCTGCACTGGGGGCTGGAGGGGGCGCACTGTCCGCTTCCGCACGCCCCCGGGCTGGCCGACGAGCTCATCGACGCCGGCGCCACCGCCGTGGTCGGCGGGCACGCGCACGTGTTGTCCCCGGGCGGATTCCAAGGCGACGCCTACGTGCACTACGGCCTGAGCAACTTCGTGTTCTACAACTTCGAGGGCCCGACCGCCGAGACCGGGGTGCTCACCCTCACCCTCGATCAGGGCGGTGTCCTGGAGGCCGACTGGGCCCCCGCCCGGATCCAGGACGGCGTTCCCGTTCCCTATGAGGGCCAGGACGCCGAACGGGCCCACCGAACGTGGGTGGACATGCGCACCGACTGCGGGCTCCCGCTCAGCGACTCCCCGGCCTGACCCCCGGCGCCTCGGCCCGGTTCAAGGGGTTCCGGTGCCCTCCATCCGAACAGGCGCGGGCCCGGTGTCCCGAAGGCGAGGACGCCGGGCCCGCCCCCTTCAGGACACTCCGTGTCGGGCGGCCACCGCGTCGATCTCCGCCAACAGCGCACGACGGCGTGCCGCGCCCAGGTAGGACGCCTCGACCCCGTTGCGGGCCAGGCGCACCGGCCCGGCCGCGCCCAGCAGGTCATGGGCGATCCGGTACTCGCCGGTCAGGTCGCTGCCGAACATCGTGGGGTCGTCGCTGTTGAGGGTGACCAACAGCCCCGCTTCGAGCATGGCCGGCAGGGGGTGGTCCTCGATCCGCTCCACGGCGCGGGTCCGCAGGTTGGAGGTGGGGCTGACGTCGATGGGCAGTTGTTCGTCGACCAGGCGGGCCACCAGCTCCGGGTCCTTCATGGTGTCGATGCCGTGCCCGATCCGCTCCGCCTTCAGCAGGTCCAACGCCTCACGGACCCGTACCGGCCCACCGTGCTCGCCCGCGTGCGGCAGGCTCGCCAGACCGGCCGCCCGGGCCCGCCCGAACACCTCCGCGTAGGGCTCCAGCGGGGACTCCACGCCACCCACCCCGAGACCGATCACGCTCGACGGGCCGTCCCGAAGCACGGCCGACACCGTTCGTTGGGCGGACTCCGGCCCGAAGTCCGCGGGAAAGTCGGGGATCCACCTGAGTTGGACGCCGTGGTCGCGTTCGGCCTCGATCCGGGCCTGCTCGATGCCGTCGAAGACCACCTTCGCCGGCACCCCGCGCATCAGGTGGGTGTACAGGCTCACGTGGACCTCCGCGTAGCGGACGTTCTGCGCGGCCAACCTCTCTGCGACGACCGAGGTCAACAGCGCGAAGTCGGCCTCCTCCCGCAGGGTGCGCACCGACGCCAGGTAGACCTCGACGAAGTGCGGGAAGTCGGTGAACTCGTACCAACTCCGAAGTTCTTCGAGGGTGTCCGGGACACCCTCGACCCGGTGGCGTCTCGCCAGTTCGAAAAGGGTCTCGGCGGGCATCGACCCTTCGAGGTGGACGTGGAGTTCCACCTTGGGCAGGGCGTCGACGAGGGCGTGGGGGTCCTGGGCCATGGAGACAACCTCGGGGCGTGGTGCGGATGCGGTCGGTCTTCGCAACCTAGGGGACGGTGTCCTCCGGCGACAGGTCGTCGCGAAGGACCTGACGAAAGTTCGGGAACTCCGGGGCGGGGCCCTGACTTCCGTGCATGGTGCGACCGGGGTCCGGATTCGTAGTGTGAGCCCCATGACCTCCCCGCTCTGGAACAGCCCGCACTCCTCCTTTCCTCCCGCCAACCCCACCTCCGGACAGCTGGCCGCAGCCCGGTTCCGACTCCACGCCCAGCACCACCCCGTTGGCCACTCCGCCCTCTGGGCGGGCGGCGCCGGAGTCGTCGCCCTCCTCCTCGCCGGGCTGTTGACCGCCCCGAACCTGACCGAGCCGGCAGGCGTCCCGGGATGGGTCCTGGGCGCCGTCGCCATCATGACCCTGGCGGTGGCCCTGTTGGCCGGTGCGGCCGCCTACTCGATCGTCCGCGGGACACCCGCCTCACCCGAGACCGATCCGGTGCGATACGCCGTCGCCCGGTGCCAGGCGGGCACCGGATCTCCGGGTCCGGATGAGCGGGTCAACCGGACCGCCCGACACATGGTCGACCACCTCGTCCACGTGTCGAACCCGACCTACCGGTTCGTACCGCTGCTGATCGCCGCGGCCGCCTTCGCGGTCCGGCCCCTGATCGATATGGCCGGCTCCGGCGCCGAGACCTGGACCCTGTTCCAGTTCGTTCCGGCCGCGATCATCATCGTGGGCATGGTCGTCCTCGAACCCCTGGCCGAGCGCGAGCGGGACGCCTGCCTCTCCTTCCGCGAACAGTACGACTCGGAGTGAGCCGGTGGCCCGGGCCGGAACCCGGACCACCGTGCGTTCGACGGGATCAGACCGACGGCGATCCGCCGTTGACCCTCCTCGGCACACCGAGCGGGTTGCCGTCCCGCAGTTCGGCCGGCAGCAGGGTGTCCGGCACCGACTGGTAGGTGACCGGACGCAGGAACCGACGGATCGCGGTGGTGCCCACCGAGGTGTGCGCGGGCGCCGTCGTGGCCGGATAGGGGCCGCCGTGGGTCATGGCGTGTGAGACCGCCACACCGGTCGGCCACCCGTTCCAGATCACCCGGCCCGCCACCGAGGCGCCCAGGGCCAGCAGGGCGGGCGCGATGGGGTCGTCCTCCTCGCCGTGGACGGTGACGGTCAGCTGCCCTTGCAGGACACCGCCCACCTCCAACAGTCGCCGCTCATCGGGATAGGTGACCACGAGTGTGGCCGGACCGAAGCACTCGGTCAGCAGGGCCTCGGAGTGCTCCAGCAGGGAGTCCAGGTCGGTGCGCAGCAGGCTCGGTGTCCACCCCTCGTCGGTCCGACGCCCCTGGACCAACACCTCCGTGGCCGGGTGCCGCGACAGCTCGTCCAACCCGTGCGAGTAGCCGTCCTCGACCCGGTCATTGAGCAGCGGGGCCGCGGCACGGCCCTCCAGGTCACCGACGAGGGCGTCCAGCTTCGCGCCCTCGGGGACGAACACGACCCCGGGCTTGGTGCAGAACTGGCCCGATCCCATCGTGGCCGAACCGGCGTAGCCCTTGAGGACCTCGGTGCCGCGGGCGGTCATGGCCGCACGGGTCACGAAGACCGGGTTGAGGCTGCCCAGCTCCCCGTAGAAGGGGATCGGGTCGGGACGGGAGACCGCCAGGTCGTACAGAGCCCGCCCGCCCGGGATGGAGCCGGTGAAGCCGACCGCGCGGGTGTGCGGGTGGGTCACCGCGCTCTTGCCCGCCTCGAAGCCGAAGACCAGGGCGAACACCCCTTCGGGCGCGCCCGCGTCGTTCAGGGCCGCGACGACCACCTCGGTGGTGCGGCGGGCCAACTCCGGATGTCCGGGGTGGGCCTTGACCACCACGGGGCAACCAGCGGCCAGCGCCGAGGCGCTGTCCCCACCGATGGTGGAGAACGCGAAGGGGAAGTTGCTCGCCCCGAACACCACCACGGGGCCCAGGGGGACCAGGACACGACGCAGATCCGGTCGGGGGGTGCCCCAAGCCGGGTCGGCGGGGTCCACCATGGCCTCCAGGTACTCGCCCTGTTCCAGGACGTCGGCGAACAGGCGGATCTGGAACGTGGTGCGTCCCAGTTCACCGCGGCATCGCGCCTCCGGGTAGTGCGACTCGGCCATCGCGATGGGGACCAGGTCCTCGGCGGCGGCGTCCAGAGCATCGGCGACCGCGCGCAGCGTGCGGG
>NZ_DYZD01000463.1 GCF_020741345.1 Nocardiopsis listeri | reverse complement strand
CCACCGCCGCACGTACCGGCTCGGCCATCAGTTCAGGGTGGTCCAGCGCGGGCACCCACTCGATCCGCTCCGTCATGACCGCTCCCCACTCGCGTTCCGCACCGTGCGGCACCATGATGCCGCACGGCCGGTAGTGGAAAAGGCCGCACCCGGCAGTTGGGCGCTCGTATTCCGAAGTCGTCCGCCCTCTCGGGGCGCACGTCGGGGAGCACGCCCGCAGCAAGGTCGCCCTCGACTTTGCGAAGGTGGAGGCCGACACGTTGGTGGGACGGCTCGGATGGAGGAGACCACGCTCGTGGACATCGAGGCCGACCCTGGTGTCGTATTCATGGCCAGGGGGTGTCTGATGCCACCGATTCGGTTGGCGGTCTTTGGTCCGCCGTCGGCTCAGTCCGCCTGCCGCGTGTGCCGCCCCAGGATCGCCTCGGCGAGCTCCCCGAGCCCCTCGGCACGGTAGCCGGGCCACCCGTGCACCGCGTCCAGGTACGGGGCAGGGATGGCCGAACGCCCCCACCGGGCCCCGACCAACGCCCCGGCGATGGCGGCCACGGTGTCGGTGTCGTCGCCGATGCGCACCGCCGCCATGACCGGGGCGAAATAGCGGTCGGGCGAGGACTCGTCCACGGGGTTGTGGACGATCGCCGACCAGGCCGCCTGCAAGGCCGACACCACGAAACCATTGGGGGCGAAGGTGGCCGGAGGCTCCTCCTCCGCCTGAACCAGCCATGCCTCCCACATCCCGCGCACCGACGAGGGCAGCAGGTCCAGCCCGTCACGCACCCCGTCGTGGGTGCCGTGCACGATCGCGTGCCGTACGGCCTCGCACCACAGCACACACGCCTGGGCTGCCAACGGGTCGCCGTGGGTGAGGTGGCTGTAGCGGGCGGCGCTCTCCGCCAACCCCTCGCGGTCGTTCAGATGGGCCAGGGCCAGTGGAGCCGTGCGCATCAGAGAACCGTTGCCCGCACACCGCTCCCCCGCCTCGAACATCCGATCGGAACGGCCGGTCATGACCTCGGCGGCGCCGCCCCCGTGTTCGGTGAGGGACCGATCGGTGTCCTCCAGGATCCGAGCCGTCTGCGCACCGACGTCGGAGGCGCCCCCACGGAACCAGGTCAGGAACCCCCGGGCGGTCTGCTCCAGCGCCTGCGGGGAGCAGGGTTCGTCATGATCGCGGAGAGCCTCGGCGACGCACACCGCCATCTGCGTGTCGTCGGAATACTCGCCCGGCTCGTACGGCCCCAGGCCGCCGCCGACCATCTCGGGTGTCCGATCCTCGCCCAGACGAGGAGCGAATTCGTAGGGGACGCCCAGGGCGTCGCCGCACGCGGCGCCCAGCAGGGCACCGGCGGCGCGGTCGAGCATGGTGGAGGGGGTCACTACACCTCACAGGGGCGGAGGAAGGGTCGGAGGCACCACAATAGCGCCGGATGATCGTCCATGTTCGGCCTGATCCAAGGCGATATGTGAGGGTTCGGCACCGTACAATCCGACACATGACCCCCGGCCCCCACACCGGTCTCACACTGCGAGGCCGTGTGCTCATCGGTGACCGCCTCCGCGGCGACGGAACGGTGTCCGTGTACTCCGCCACCGACGCCGACCTCCCCGTCACGGTGACCCTCCTCGACCCGGAGGCCGCCGCCGACCCCGCGACCACGCAGGCCTTCCTCGGCCGCGCACGGTCCCTCGCCGACGCCGACACCCCAGGCCTGGCACGGGTTCTGGACCAAGGCGCGGACGACGACCTCGTGTACATGGTCACCGAACACCTCCCGGGCCGGACCATCGCCCAGGTGCTCGAAGGGGGAGAACGAGGGCTCCGATACGCTCCGCATGCCGCCCTGACGATCGTCACCGGCGTGCTCACCGCGCTCGACGAGGCCCACGACCAGGGCGTCGTCCACGGTGGACTCGGCCCGCGGAGCGTGGTCCTGGACGGTGAGGGCCGGGTGATGGTCACCGGCTTGCGGATGCTCGGCATCGAGGGGGTCACCCCGCGCACCGACGTCCACGCCGTCGGCGGTCTGCTCCAGACCCTGTTGACGGGCTCGCTCCGGTTCGACGGCGACACCGTACCGAACCCCTCCTCACTGGTCCCCGGCCTGTCACCGGACCTGGACGAGCTCGTCGCCAACGCGACCGAGACCAACCCGAGGCACCGGCCGCGCGATGCCGGTCAGTACCGCGCCATGGTCGAACAGGTCGTGCGGTCCCTGCCCGGACCGGACGGCGACACCGGGCCGGGCACGGAACCGATCCCGGTGGTCGAGCCCGCGACCGGATCCACGGCGGAACGCCCCGTGCCCCTGTGGCGCCGAGCCCCGTTCCTCGCGATCGCGGGTGTCCTGGTTCTGGTGCTCTTCGCCGCCGGCCGGGCCCTGGTGCCCGACGACACCGCCGAACTGCCCGACCTCGTCGGCTACACCACGGCGATGGCCGAAGTGGAGCTCGAAGCCCTGGAACTGGGGCTGGACCACTCCTACGACGAGACCTACAGCGACGAGGCCCAGCCGGGTGAGGTCGCGGCGACCGACCCCACCGCCGGGACGGAACTGGGCAAGGGCGAAACGATCCTGCTGTCGGTGTCCATCGGGGCGCGGTACGTGGAGGTGCCCGACGTGGTGGGAGGCACCGAGTCGGAGGCCCGTGGCCTTCTGCGGGACGCCGGGTTCGGCGAGGTCGAGGTGGTCCGGGAACACTCCGGCGACCACGACCCCGGCACCGTCCTGTCCACCACCCCCGAGGCGGGCGAGGACGGCGACCGCGAGGAGGGGATCACCCTCCACGTCAACGAGGGTGTCATCGTGCCCACCCTGATCGACATGACGCGGGACGAGGCGTTCGACGCCCTCGAATCACTGGAGCTGACCGCCACCGTGGTGGAGGCGGCCGCCGAGACCGTCTCCGAGGGGCGGGTCGCCGCCCAGAACCCGGAACCGGGGACGGTCCTCCCCGAGGACGGCGAGGTCACCCTCACGGTCTCCACCGGCCCGGAAGAGGTCGAGGAGACCGAGGAAGAGGAGATCGAGGATGAGGAGGCCGGCTCCGACCCCGAAGAGGAATCGGACGAGGAGGAACCGGAAGCGCCCGCCGAGTGCTCCGCCGCGGCCTGGGACTCGGGATCCACCTATGACACCGGCGACCGTGTCCAGTACGAAGGGCGTGTGTACGAGGCCCGCCGGTGGACGCTGGCCATCCCACCGAACGTCGGTGGAGAGTTGAGCGCCTGGGTCGACCAAGGCCCCTGCTGATCGGTGGTGCCCGCGACCCTCGGAGGGAACTTCGGCTCTGTGGGCATTCGCTACACCGGTTCGCGTCCGAATGTATGCCTCGGCTACATGTGAAACCGATCACCACGGATCTAACTTCGGGATGGCACCCCTCATCCCCCGGTGGGTCGCGCCGCGACCAACGGCGGGTGCCGACTGGAGGAAGAACATGCGAAAGACCCCTCTGGCCGCCGGAGCCATCGCGGCCGCTCTCACCATGACCGCCTGCGGCAGTCCTGGCGACGCCGCCGGCGTCGACGGCGAAGGGCCGATCAAGGTCGGCATCGTCTACTCGTCGACCGGTCCGTTGGCCACCTATGGCGAGCAGTACCGGGAGGGCTTCGAAGCGGGCCTCGACCACGCCACCAACGACACCCGGGAGATCGAGGGACGCCAGATCGAGGTCACCTACCTCGACGACGCCGGCGAACCCGACAAGGCCGTCTCCGCGGCCCGCGAGCTCATCGGTGAGGGCCACGGCATCATCGCCGGCTCGACCGCTTCGGGCATCGCCGTGCAGGTCGCCCCCCTGGCCGAACAGAACGACGTCCTGTTCATCTCCGGGGCCGCCGCCACCGACGCCGTCACCGGGATCAACGACAACACCTTCCGCTCCGGTCGCCAGACCTACCAGGACATCCTCGCCGCAGCCAGCTTCATGGACGATCCCGACGGCTCCGACGTCGTCGTCTTCGCCCAGCAGAACGCCTTCGGCCAGGACAACGTCGGTGCCGCGACCGAGGTCCTCGAAGCCGAGGGCGCCAACGTCGACAGCGTCCTGGCCCCACCGGACACCACCGACCTCACCCCCTTCGCCGAGCAGGTCAACCAGGCCGACCCCGACCTGGTCTTCGTCGCCTGGGCGGGCGAGACCGCCTCCGCCATGTGGCAGTCCCTCGACCAGCAGGGCATCCTCGACTCCACCGAGGTCGTCACCGGGCTCGACATCAAGCCCTCCTACCCGATCTTCGGCGCGGCGGGCGATCGCATCTCCTTCCTGTCCCACTACTTCGACGGGGCCTCCGACACCGAGATCGCGCAGATCCTCAAGGAGACCATCGAGGCCGACGGCGGCGAGGTCGACCTGTTCACCCCCGACGGCTTCACCGCCGCGCAGATGGTCGTACAGGCGGCCACCGCCGGCGACGAGACCGCCGACCGCGTCGACGCCCTGTCCGGTTGGACCTTCGACGGCGTCAAGGGCGAAATCCACATCCGGTCCGAGGACCACGCCCTCATCCAGCCGATGTACCAGGTCGAGCTGGTCGGCGAAGGAGACGACGCCCACCCCGAACTCGTCGCGGAGATCCCCGCCGCCGACGTCGAACCCGCGATCGCGGAGTAGCCATGAGCACCCACACCCCACTGTCGGGCGCGACCACCGTGCCCGACACCTTCACGCCCGTCCTGGAGCTGCGGACCCTGAGCTGGTCCGTGGGCGGCGCCGTCATCGTCGACGACATCACCATGTCCGTCGAGGAAGGCGGGTTCGTCGCCCTCATCGGCCCCAACGGGGCGGGAAAGACCTCTCTGTTCAACCTGGTCAGCGGCCTCACCAAGCCCACGGCCGGAACGATCCGGCTGGCGGGCGAGGACATCACCCGTCACGCGCCCCATCGCCGGGCACGCCTGGGCATGGGCCGTACCTTCCAGACCTCCAGTGTCTTCACCGACCTCACCGTCGGCGCCAACGTCGGCCTGGCCGTCCAGGCCCGCACGGGGGAGTCCCGCCGCTTCTGGCGCCTGGCCACCCCCGCCGGCGGGGAGGAGGCCGCCCGCGCCCTGGACCTGGTCCGACTCTCCCACCGCGTCGACCACCTCGCCGGAGACCTCTCCCACGGCGACAAGCGCAAACTCGAACTGGCTCTCCTCCTGGCCCGCGGGCCTCGGCTCATCCTCCTCGACGAACCCATGGCCGGGGTCAGCGCCGGAGAGATCGGCGAACTCACCGACGTCATCCAGGACGTGCACCGCGAACAGGGATGCACGGTCCTCATGGTCGAACACCACATGGAGGTGCTCCTCGACATGGCCGACCGCCTGGCCGTCATGCACCACGGCGCCCTTCTCACCTACGCCGAGCCCGAGACCGCCATGGCCGACCCCGACGTCCAGGCCGCCTACCTCGGGGACGGCGCGTGAGCGCGCCCGCGCCGCTCCTGGAAGCGGACGACCTGCACGTGTGGATCGAAGGATCGCACATCCTCCAGGGGGTGTCCTTCTCCGTGCCCGAACACGGCGTCACCTCGGTCCTGGGCCGCAACGGGGTCGGCAAGACCACCACGGTCAAGGCGCTCCTGGGCCTGGTGCCGCGCACCGGCAGGGTCGTCTTCGACGGCGCCGACATCACCGAACGACCCACCCACGCGATCGTCACCAAGGGCATCGGCTACGTCCCCGAGGAACGCGGGATCTTCGCCGCCCTCACCGTCGCCGAGAACCTCCGCCTGGCCGAACGACGCCCGGGCGAACCGCGCTACGACCTCGTCCACGACCTCTTCCCGGAACTGCGCAAGAGGGCGAACCAGCCGGCGGGCACCCTCTCCGGAGGCCAACAGCAGATGCTCGCCATCGGGCGTGCCCTGCTCAACGACAACCGGTTGCTCATCGTCGACGAACCGACCAAGGGCCTGGCGCCCCGGATCGTCCGCGAGGTCGCCGACGCCGTCGCCACCGCCGCCGAGAGCGTTCCCGTGCTGCTCGTGGAACAGAACCTCTCCCTGGTCCGCCGTGTCGCCGACCAGGCCGTGGTGATCGACGCCGGAAGCGTCATCCACACCGGCCCCGCACCGGAGCTCCTCGACGACGCCGAACGCGTCCGCTCCCTCCTCGGCGTGGCACGGACCGCCACCGACGACCCCACGGACAGGCGGGTGGACACCACATGAGCACCGTCGTACTCCTCATCGTCACCGGGCTCGGACTCGGTGCCCTGTACTTCCTCATCGCCTCGGGCCTGTCCCTGATCTTCGGCCTGATGGACGTCCTCAACTTCGCCCACGGCGCGTTCCTGGCGATCGGCGCGTACGGCACCTGGTGGGCCGCCCAGTACCTGCCCGGCGCCGGTCCGGACGGGGTGGGCTTCCTGCTGGCCATGGTCTTCGGCGTGGCGGCCGGAACTCTCGCCGCCGTCATGGTCGAACTGTGCGTGATCCGGCCGCTGTACGGCAGACACCGCGAACAGATCCTCGCCACCGTCGGTCTGAGTCTGGCCGTTCCCGCGCTCATCCAGGCGATCTGGGGCGCCGACCCGCGCACCTTCCCCAAACCGGAACTGGTGTCGGGCACGCTCTCGTTGCTGGGCGTCAACGTGCCCAAGGATCGCTACCTGCTGATCCTGGCCGCGATCGTGGTGTTCGTCGCCCTGTGGCTGTTCAACTCCCGCACTCGCTATGGGCTCATCGTCCGCGCGGGTGTGCAGGACCGGGCCATGGTCACCGCCCTCGGCATCGACGTGCGCAAGTCCTTCACCCTGGTGTTCGCGATCGGTGGGGCCGCCGCCGCGCTGGCCGGATCCCTTGGCGGCCTCTACTTCGGCGTGGTCACACCCACCCAGGGGATGTCGCTGCTGATCTTCGCGTTCATCGTGGTCGTGATCGGCGGCACCACCTCGCTGACCGGCTGCGCGATCGCCTCGGTGACCGTCGGCCTCATCCAACAGTTCGCCAACTACTACACCGTCGCCGGCCTCGGTGACATCGCCGTGGTCGCCGTGCTGGCCGCGGTCCTGCTCACCAGACAGGGCGGTCTGACCGCGAAGAAGTCCGCGGAGAGGGTGGCATGATGACCGACACCGACATGGCCGTCCGTGAGACCACCGGCTCCCCGAAGGGGCCCGAGACCTCCGACGCGCGGCGACGCCGTTCCCTGCCCTGGTGGGCGGTGCCCGCCGTGGTCCTCGTGGTGGCGCTGTCCCTGCCCTTCTCCACCCTTCACGTCCCCGGGTTGTTCGAAGGCGCCCTCAACAGCCCGTCCACCCTGCACCTGCTCGCTCTGTGCCTGGTCTTCGGTGGTCTGGCCACCAGTTACGACCTGCTCTACGGGCGGGTGGGGCTGCTGTCCTTCGGACACGCCCTCTACTTCGCCTGTGGCGCCTACGTCGCCGCGCTGCTCATGTCGATCCTGGAGCTGCCACTGCTGTGGGCGGCCGTGATCTCGGTGACCGGCGGTACCCTCCTGGCCCTACTGCTCGGCGCGGTGTCACTGCGGGTCAACGGCATCGCGTTGGCCATGGTCACCCTCGCCTTCGCGGAGGCCGGGTCCATCCTCATCTCGCGTGACCCCGGTCGTTGGACCGGCGGTGAGGAGGGGCGCTCCCTCAACACGGAGGCGGTCCCCGACGCGTTCGTGGGCGTGGTCAACACCGTCAACCTGTACTGGGTGGCCGTCGGCTACCTGGTCGTCGTCCTGGGCGTGGTGTGGTGGCTGTGCGCCTCGCCGGTGGGCCGTGTCTGGCAGGGCATCCGCGCGAACGAACAGCGCGTCGCGGTCCTGGGCATCAACCCCTACCCCTACAAGCTGGTGGCCTTCACCGTCGGAGGTGGCCTGGCCTCCCTCGGCGGCGTGGCCTACCTCCTGGTCAACGGTGGGGTCACCCCCGGCATCACCACCGCCGAGTTCACCCTCACCCTCTTGGTGATGGTCGCCCTGGGCGGCGCGGGCACCCGATGGGGACCCCTGCTCGGAGCGGCCCTGTACACCTACGCCGAACATCGGCTCTTGCAGTCGGGAGGGGCCTTCGACGCCCTGCCGGCCTGGATCGGCGCCCCGCTCTCCCAACCACTGTTCATCCTCGGCACCCTCTTCGTCCTGATGGTGTTCTTCTTCCCCGGTGGCCTCGTCGCCCTCCCGGGACGGATCAGGGCCGCCGTCCGTGACCGACGTACCGAACGCACACGAAAGGCGGACCACGCGTGACCACACCCTCCCGTGTCGACGGGGACGAACGCACCGTCCCCGTCATCGGGGGCGACCTGACCGTGACGACCTGGGGCTCCGGCCCCGGGGTCCCGGTCCTGGCCGTCCACGGAATCACCGCCAACGGTTACTCGTTCGCCCGTACCGCGGCCGAACTGGCGGAGCTCGGGGGACCCCCGCTCATCGCCCCGGACCTGCGAGGTCGGGGCGCCGGCGGGCATCTTCCCGGACCGCACGGACTGGCGGCCCACGTCGACGACCTCCTCGCCGTACTCGACAGCCGCGGGGTACGGCGCACCGTGGTCGTCGGCCACTCCATGGGCGCGTTCGTCGCCGCCCTGCTGGCCGTACGTCACCCCGAGCGGGTGTCCGGTCTGCTCCTGGTGGACGGCGGTTTCGGCCTGCCCGTGCCTCCCGGTACCGACATCGAGGCCGTCATCGGCCCGGCGATGGGCCGCCTGCGTATGACCTTCGAATCACCCGACGCCTACCGGGACTTCTGGAAGAAGCACCCGGCCTTCGCCGGGCGCTGGAACACCTGGGTGGACGACTACGTCCTGCGCGACCTCGTCGGCGAACCACCGAGACAGCGGTCGGCCTGCGATGAGCAGGCCGTGCGGATCGACGGAGCCCAGGTCGTTTCCGATGAGGAGGTACTCGGCGCGATCCATCGCCTGACCTGCCCGGCCCACCTGCTGTGGACCGCGCGCGGCCTCATGGACCAGAGCCCCGGCCTGTACACGTCCGAACGGCTCGCCGGGCTCCCCGAATCCGTGCGCACCACGGAACTGCCCGAGGACAACCACTACAGTCCGCTGTTCTCCTCAAGCGCCACCCTGGTCGCCGAGCAGGTCCACGCCCTTGTCGAGGAGACCGTGCAGGTGCAGGGCGAGCTGTAGCTCCAAAGCGCGGTCGGGACGCTGCCAGTCCGTTCCGATCAGCTGCCCGATCCGTTCCAGGCGCTGAGCCACGGTGTTCACGTGGATGTGCAGGTCGTCCTTGGCGCGGGACAGGTTGCCCCCGGCCGCGAAATAGGCCCCCAGGGTCTCCACGAGCAGTGTGCTCCGCCGCTCGTCGTACTCCAGCAGTGGCCCCAGGGTCGCGGAGACGAACCCGGACACGTCCCGGTTCTGGCTGAGCAACAGACCGGAGAACCCCAGGTCCTCGATGGTCGCGGAGTCACCCTCCCGGCCCAACGCCCGCAGTGTCTGCAGGCAACGGACCGCCTCGGTGAACGTGTCCAGGAACGTCCCTAGCCCGTCGGTGGGCCCGGCCAGACCGGCCGTCACCGGACCGTTGGCGGCGGCGGACAACTCCGCGCACACCCGCCGACCCACCTCGGACGGATCCGACCCGGCAAGCGCCAACACCAGCCGACCACCCCGGCTCGTCGCCAGCCCACCCGTGGTCTCGGCCACGAACGACGCAGCCGATCGCAGTCGATGCGGATCGGCCCCCACGGCCTCGGCCACCACCAGCACGTGCGGCGCGTCCAGGTCGGCCTGCAACAACGCCGCCCGCTGACGCAGCGACACCGGATCGCGTGCCGGCACCTCCAACAGCTCGTTGAGCAGGTCGCCGCGGACCCGGTGCTCGGTCTCGCTCACCGAACGTCGGATGAGCAGCAGCAGGGCCGTCACCATGGCGGCCCGCTCCAGCACCCGCTGATCCGTGCCGTCCAACTCCACGCCGCGCAGCACGAGCGTGCCCAGAGGTTCGCCTCCCGCGGCCGCGGCCGCCACCCACGTGTCGTCCACGGCCACCGCGCGGCCGCTCGCCAAGGAGGAACGCACCGCCTCGGCCACCTCGGCGTCCCCCTCCACCAAGGGGTCGCCGCCCGGGGAGGGGTCGTTCACCTCACCCGAGGGCGAGGCGGTCACCGACACCTCCGAGGTCCGGTCGTGGATGCGCACCGAACCGCCCAGCACCTCGGCGACCGCGGCCGCGACCTCGCGCACCCCGCCACCGCCCAGCACCAGGTCGGTGAACCTGTCGTGCGCCGCGGCCGAGCGTTCCACCGACGCGGTGTGCCGCTGCAACCTCTCGTTGACCGTGTGCAGCTCGTCCAGGGCCCGCCGGGTGTCGTCGATCAGGTTCGCGTTGTCGATCGCGATCGCAGCGTGGGTGGCCAGTGACGACAGCAACGCCACCTCGGAGTGCGCGAAGGGCCGCTCCCGCCGATTCGCGGCGAGCAGTACCCCCACACCACGCCCGTTCATCTTCAACGGCACGCCCAGGATCGCCACCAGGCCCTCCTCGCGCACCGCGTGGTCGATGTTCTCCGCGTGCTCGAACCGGGGGTCGGTGAAGTAGTTCGCGGTCACGTACGGCAGGCCGGTGGTGGCGACCAGACCACCCAGCCCCTTGCCCGGAGCCAACCGCACCTGCTGGAAGACGGCCGACACCGAACCCGAGGTCACCCGCATGTAGGTGTCCCCCGCCTCCGCGTCGCTCAGGGTCAGGTAGGCCACATCCGTGCTCAGCAGGTGTCGGGCCCGCTCCACGATGGCCTGCAGCACCTGGTCCAGGCTCCGCATCCCCGCCAGGTCGTTGGCGGTCTCGAACAACGCGCTCAGTTCGGACTCACGGCGTTGCCGGTCGCGCAGGACCGACCGCACCCGCAGTGCCGCGAACTTGGCCTCCTCCAACGCCGCGACCGTGTCCGCGTCCGCGCCACCCGAACGCGCGCGAAGCACCGGCCGCTCGTACTCCACGGCCGGTGCGTCGCGCAACAGTAGATCCAGGAAGAACGCCTGATACCCGGCGTCCGCCGAGCCATTCCCGCGAGGGGGTTCCGGGGTGGTGTTCAGCTCGCGCTCCAAGCTCCGTCGACGGGGAGCGACGCTCCGTTGATGAACGAGGCGTCGTCACTGCACAGGTAGGCGACCAGTTCGGCCACCTCCGCGGGTTCGATCAGGCGTTTCACGGGAGTCCGGGCCAACAGCACCTCGGACACCACACGCTCCTCGGGGATGCCGTGCGCCGCGGCCTGATCGGTGATCTGCTTCTCCACCAGGGTGGTTCGCACGTAACCGGGGTTGACGCAGTTCGACGTCACCCCCTGCTCGGCGCCCTCCAGGGCGATCACCTTGGAGAGCCCCTCCAAGCCGTGCTTGGCGGCGACGTAGGCCGACTTGTAGGCGGAGGCGCGCAGCCCGTGCACGGAGGAGACGTTGACGACCCGGCCCCAACCGTGTTGGTACATGTGGGGAAGCGAGCCCCGCACCACACGGAACGGGGCCTCCAGCATCAGACGCAGGATCAGCGAGAAGCGATCCGGGGGGAAGTCCTGCACGGGTGCGACCGTCTGCACTCCGGCGTTGTTGACCACGATGTCCGCGCCGCGCGCCGCCTCCTCCGCGGATTCCAGGTCGGTCAGGTCCAGTTCGACGGCCTCGCCCACGCCCTCTTCTTCCAGAGCGGCGAGCGCGGGACCGTCGACGTCGACCAGGCGTACGGAGGCTCCGGCGACGGACAGTCTGCGGGCGCAGGCCAGGCCGATACCACCGGCGGCGCCGGTCACCAGCGCGGTCCTGCCGGTGAGGTCGACCTGGGCGGTGTGGGGGGAAACCTCTGTCGTCATGTCAGCAAACTAGGGCGGGGTGGGACCACGGGGGATAGCTCTGATGGACACACCCCCGGGATGGGACATGTGGTGATCCGCCATGGGTGAGGGGCGTCCTGTGGAGTTCCCACCCGAACAGCCTAGGTGATCGGGGTCTCGCGCACATGTTGCACGGGTCACAGGCCTCCTAGGCTTCGAGCCGAGTTCGGCCGAACCATCCCCGCCGATCGACCCCCGGAGCCGCACATGCACCCCCAGAGCAGTCCACCTCCGTCAGCCCCCACCCGGCACCTGCCGCCGATCGCCGCCCTGGCCGCGGCCTTCCTGCTGGTCGCCGCGACGATCATCACCCTGGCCCCACGGGCCTCCGCCGCGACCCTGGACCCGGTGCCCTCCTTCGGCAGCGACCCCGGCGCCCTCGCCATGTACGAGTACGTCCCCGACGACCTCCCCGCCGGGGCGCCCGCGGTCGTGCTCCTGCACGGGTGCGCCCAGGACGCCACCGCCTATCACCAGCACTCCGGATGGGCGGAACAGGCCGACGCCTCCGGGTTCGCCCTCGTCTACGCCGAACAGAACAGCGCCAACAACGCCACGAGCTGTTTCAACTGGTTCGAACCCGGCGACGTGGCCCGCGACTCCGGTGAGGCCCGGTCCATCCGCTCGATGGTGGAGCACGCCGTCGACGCGCACGCACTGGACGCGGATCGCGTGTACGTCTCCGGGCTGTCCGCGGGCGGTGCCATGGCGGCCGAACTCCTCGCCGCCTACCCGGACGTGTTCGCCGGCGGAAGCATCGTCGCGGGCGTCCCCGTCGGCTGCGCCACCGGCATGGTCGACGCCTTCACCTGTATGAACCCGGGTAAGGACCGCACGCCCGAACAGTGGGGCGACGAGATCCGCGCCAAGCTCCCGGACGGGGCCGACCTGCCCCGGGTAGCGGTCTGGCACGGTACCTCCGACACCACCGTCGCCCCCGCCAACGGGGACGCCTCGGTGGTCCAGTGGTCGAACGCGGGCGGTGTGCCCACCGAGCCGGACACCACCGAGCAACTGCCCGGATCCACCACGGCCTCGTATTACGGCGGCGGACCCGACGACGCGGCGGTCGCCCACTACTCCGTGTCCGGCATGGGCCACGGAACACCGGTCGACCCCGGATCGGGTTGCGGCACCATCGGCGCCTACTTCCTCGACTCGGTCTGCTCCAGCGGATACACGGCGCAGTTCTGGGGGATCGACGGCGGGGCCGGACCCACCGACCCGCCCACGGAGGAGCCGACCGACCCGCCCTCGGGTGAGTGCGTCACCGCGAGCAACTACGCCCACGTCACCGACGGGCGCGCGGTGCACCGTTCCGGCATGGCCTACGCGGTCGGCTCCGACGACCCGCTCGGTCTGTGGAACCCGGCGGTCACGACCTCCCTCACCGAGACCTCGCCGGGGCATTGGGAGCACACCGTCGACGGGTGCTGACCGAAAGACGCGGGGCGGGCGGGCCGATCGGCCCACCCGCCCCGCTCCATTCCCCTCCCGGCGGTAGGAGAACGGGCACGACCCCCGTGGTGCCCGTCTTCCGCTCCTCCCCCTCAGGTCTCCTCGGCGACGCGGGCCTCACCCGCGAGCACGTTGGCGGTCAGCCTGCGCAGCGCGAGCCTGGTCGCCTCGAACTCCTCGTCCGGGAGATCGATGACCCGCCCGATCGCCTCGGGGATGCCTCGGGTGCGGGCACGCAGGGCGCGGCCCTCTTCGGTGAGAGTGGCCCGCACCGAACGCTCGTCGCCGGGGTCACGGTCCCGACGGAGCAGACCGTTGGTCTCCAGACGCTTGAGCAGGGGGGTGAGGGTTCCGTAGTCGAGTTGGAGCACCGCGCCGATCTCCTTGACCGAGCACCCTCCCCGTTCCCACAACAGCATCATTACGAGGTACTGCGGGTAGGTCAGACCGAGCGGATCGAGCAACGGGCGGTACAGGTTGGTGACAGCACGGGACGCCGCGTACAGCGCGAAGCACATTTGCTCGTCGACTGGCGGGAGTTCGAAGTCGCCCAGGGGGGCGGGGGATCGGTCGGGCATCGCTCAACATCGTAGTAACCACGCACCCGATGTCAAAGCCCACAATTACCTTGTGTGAAAGGTAAACGGGTCAAGGGGGCCGGAACGCGTTCGCGAACCGGCCCCCCGCCCGCAGGAGCGGTCAGGTGTCCTCGGGCGGACGAGTACCGGTCGGAAGCCGTCGCTTGAGCACCTTCCCGGTGGCGTTGCGCGGCAGTTCCTCCAGCACGATCACGTCACGCGGGACGGAGAAACGCCCCACCAGCTCCCGAACGTGCATGCGGATCCCGTTCGGATCCACAGACCGACCCTCGTAGGGCACCACGTACGCCGCGAACCGCTGCCCGAACTCCTCGTCCGGAACCCCGGTCACCACGACCTCGCGCACCGAGGGCAGTGTCACGATCGCCTCCTCCACGGGCCGGGGAAAGACGTTCTCACCACCCGAGACGATCATGTCGTCGTCACGCCCGGCCACGTGCAACAGGCCGTGCCCGTCCACGTAGCCCCGGTCACCGGTCTCCATCAGACCGTCGGCCACCCGCTTGTGCTTCCCGTTCGTGTACCCGTCGAAGAGCATGTCGTTGCCGACGAAGATCGCGCCCTTCGACCCCTGGGGGACCTCCTGCCCCCGTTCGTCAAGGATCGCGATCCGCGTACCGAGCGGCGGCCGCCCCGCGGTGGTCGGAGACAACCGCAGGTCCTCAGGGGTCGCGATGGTCGCCCACGACACCTCGGTGGACCCGTACAGGTTGTAGATGACGTCTCCGAAAGCGTCCATGAAGTCGCTGATCAGTTGCGGGCTCATCGCCGAACCACTGCAGGCCACGATCCGCAGCGACGAGGTGTCGTACTTCTCGCGTGTCGACCGGGGCAGGTCCATGATCCGCCGAAGCATCACCGGGACCGCGAACAAAGCCGTGCACCGCTGCTCCTGAACGGTCCGCAGCACGTCCTCCGGTTCGAACAACCGGCGCATCACCAAGGTCGACCGCATCGACATGCCCAGCTGGACACCGGCCAGCCCCCAGGTGTGGAAGATCGGAGCCGACACCAGGATCCGGTCCTTGGAGTTCAGCGGGATCCGCGACAGCACCGAGGCCGCGTCCTGCGGTCCCTTCGGGGTCGGGCGCCGCGCGCCCTTCGGGGCCCCCGTGGTCCCCGAGGTCAACACGATCAACCGGCCCGGCTTCTCGGGCGGGGCGGGGTCGGGATCGGCGGGCTCCTCGACCTCGGTCGGGATCCGCGGACCCGGCACGGTGGTCTCCCCCCACGACGTCACACGCGGGATCTCCGGGGGCAGCCCCTTGTACAACTCCTCGAAGTCCGAATCCGCGATGAGCAACGACACCTCGTTGCGTTCGATCACGTCCATCAACGGGCCGGCGGCCAACCCGGTGTTCAACAGGACGGCGTCCGCGCCCAGACGTCCACAGGCCACGGCCGCCTGCACCATCCCGGCGTGGTTGCGGCACAGGATCCCCACCCGGGACCCGGGGCGCACCCCCAGGCGCTTCAGCTCGTGGACGAGCTGCCTGGCCAACCGGTTCATCCGACCGAAGGTCGTCACCCCGGAGTCGTCGATCACGGAGACCTGGTCCGGGACACGCTCGCCCGCGGCCGCGTAACCGCCGGCGATGGTCGCCCCCCAGGTCCTGAGTTGACGTAGCTGGCGGACGATCCTGTCCGGGCGGCCGGCGGAGAAGACCCCGGCCCTGACGAGTACGGACACCACCTTGAAGGTGCGGTTCAGTTTGGACTGGGTGGCCGGGCCACCGGCTGAGGACGGCATTCGGTCTCCGGGGGAGTACGGGGACGGGCGAAGCGGTCCGCGCCCTCCGCGGAGCCTTCGCCTCTTGACTCCACGGGGTACTGCGAAGGTAGGCGAGATGACCACGGGTTTCTTCGTCGCGGAGTGAGTGACTACCGACGCGTGGTTGTCACCGGGTGAGCCCCGGGGCCTTCGCGGAAGGACCCCGGGGCCGCGATCATCAGCCGTTCACGGTGATGGGCGTCGCCGGTTCGTCGACGTTGGTCACCTCGTAGGTGGCGGTGAACACGGCCTCGTCACCGCCGGGGCAGACGGCGTCCCCCTCCACCACGACAGGGGCCGTGGTGTCGAAGTCCAACGTGGACACGGGGTCGCCGTTGGTCCAGGTGCCACCGATCGCGACGTCGGCGTCCGGGCTCACCGTGGCGGTGCACGAGGCCAGACCGCTCGTGGTCACCACGATGCCGCCCGCCGGGACCAGCATCGTCCCGGTCGAGGGCTCCCCGAACTGCATCGCCATCTCCCACGTCGGGTCGGCGACGGTGACCTCGGCGTCGACGAGCGGCATGTTCGTCTCGCAGTCCTCGAAACCGGGCGCGGAGATGGTTCCGGAGACCGGACCGTCGGGGTCGGTGTTGTCCGGCGCCTCGGGGACCAGGTTGGTGCCCTCCTCGGGGGAGGAGACGGAGACCGAACAGGTGATGACCGTCCCGCCCGCGTCGAAGGTGGCGGAACCGGTCAGGGCCGCCTCGAAGGCGGCGCCGGCGGGCTCCACCGTGGTCGGGCCCTGTTGTGCGGCGAAGGCGGGTGCGCCCCAGGCCAGGGCGAGAACCCCGGCGGAGCAGGCGGCGAGAGCGATGGAGCTGCGGGATCTCGGTTGCGGAACCGACATGAGTACTCCTTGCTGAGTGACGGCCGGACGGCATGCTCGGAGGACGTCCGGCGGCAGTTCGGGAAGTTCGCGCCGACGTAGGTAGAGGGGCTTTCCGGTGGACGACCGGGGACGGAGCCGCGTGGCGGGCGGACCGAGCGTTCCCGGAGTTCTGTGGGGGTCAGTCGTTCCGGGACGGTTCCAGGGACGCCGCCGCCTGCTTCTTCCTGCGGCGACGTCCGCGTTCACGCCGTGGTGGTCGTGCGACGGGCCGCCAGGCGAAGGCGAGCCCACCTCCGACCAGGGCCAACAGGGTGCCGACGACCAGACCGCCGAGGTTGGACAGGACGAGCGCGCCCAAGGCGATGAACCCGGCGAAACCGCCGGTGATCACATGCTGGTTCGGGGTGAACCAGGTGACCAGCCCGAGGACCGCCAACATGCCGCTGAAGATCAGGGTGGAGACCGCCCCGATGCCGAGATGGAGCATCAACTCCACCGGCAACCGGGCGACCAGGACCATCTCCACCGCCGCGAGGATCATCAACAGCCCGGCCGCGAAGGGGCGCCGTTTGCGCCAGCGCGACCAGGCGGTCCACAGGCGCCGGACGGGGGTCAAAAGCACTCGTCGTCCCCCAGGGAGACACCGAGGCTCAGGTTGTGGAGGCGGAAGGTGCCGGCCGATGCGGCCCGTGCGGTCTGCTCCAGGTCCTCGATGACGATGCTGTCGGACTGCATCCCGAACAGGGAGGGGTGTCCCTGGCCGCGGCCAAGGCCCTCGGGGCCCTTGTCCAGGGTGGAGGCGTCCCGACCGATCTCGATGTCGTCGAACTCGGCGTTGCCGTCCATCTGGTCCATGTCGATGATCAGGTCGGAGGCCTGGACCGGGGTGCCATCGTCACCGGCGGTCAACATCAACGAGACGTTCCCGATCAGCGGGAACTCGGAGGTCAGGACCGACTGGCACAGGCCCACGATCTCGGCCTCGCGGATACCGGCCACCGCCGAGGGGGAGGGCTCGCCGCGAACCGTCGCGTTGACCCAGCCGAACTGGGCGAACCCGGTACCGGTCATCTCGTCGGCGGAGATCTTGAACTCCTGGCTGGAGATGCTGAACGTGGCCGCGAGCGCGCCACCGGCCATGGCCACCAGGATGCCGCCGATCGCGGCGCCCGCGGGGATGGAGAAGAGGGCGAACCTCCGCCGGCTGGTGTGACTCCCGGGGGCCGGAGAGTCCTCGGGGGATGTGGGTTCCATGCATGTCCTTCCAACGGTGCATGGCCGCGCTGCGCCCTGCCGTTCCCCCGAACCTTCGGCACGCGACCTGGTCTGAGCCGATCATGTGCCGGCCTTCGCAGAATTACAAGACCGGTTCGGAGAATTGATCGGCGGTCGATGTTGTCGGAAGAAAATGATCTTGGTTGGCGTTCGTATGGATATTATGAGCCTCTGACCTGCCAAGATCTCGGAAAACTGCTGGTGGGAATCAAGGTGATCCAGGTCTGATCGAAGGAATGGGGGAAGGGTCTTCTATTTGTCCTTAAGTGAGCGTCGGTGGGGGTGACATTCATCAGTTCGGTGAGTGGTTCGGGTGTCGTGGGTGATGGGGCCGAAAGAGGAACGCGCGTGCGCGCGCGAGGGGGGTGTCGGATTCGGGCCCTGGGGGACGAACGGCGCGTGTGGGTCGAAGCGGATCGTCGACGTGGGATCGGGTGACCGGCGACACAGGGGCTCCGGTTTGCTCGGTGTGCGGAGTGCGGGTAGTGTTCTCCA
>NZ_DYZD01000462.1 GCF_020741345.1 Nocardiopsis listeri | reverse complement strand
TACGCACCAGAACTGGCGTTCTGGGCGGTGTGGTTCCAGTTGCTCTCCTTCTCCCAGAGCGGCTCCAGGCAGCCGTTGAACTCCTCGGCGCCCCAACCCTGGTCGAGGACCATCTGCAGGGCGATGCCCTTGGGGTCCCCTTCGAACTCCGGCGGGACCTCCTCTTCCTCTTCTTCCTCTTCCTCCTGAACGGCGGAGCCGGTGGCCGAGGTGCTGACGACGCTGTTGCCCCGTGCGCTCTCGCGCTGTTCCTGGGCCTGCTCACGCCGGTTCTGTAGTTCCTCCTCGGACAGCTGCTCGGAGGAGAAGAAGTCCTCGTTCTCCTCGGAGCCGGTGTCGGCTTCGGATTCTGTGTCGGCCGCGGGTTCTTCGGACCCGGGAACCGCGGCACTCGCCGCCAGGTTCGGGTCCAGACCGTCGTCCGCGAACGCGGAGACGGCGAACGTCGCACCGGCGACCAGGGTCGCCGCACCGACCGCCGCGGTACTACGCAGCGACATTCGGTTGAGTAGCACGATTGCCTTTCCCAAAAGGGGGTTTAGGGCAGGGAAAAACCTATTAATACCAGTTGTTCGCCTGTGAGTGGGACCAGGCCCCGCACGGAGTGCCGTAGCGGCCCTTGATGTAGTCGATGCCCCAGGCGATCTGAGTGGCGGGGTTGGTCTGCCAGTCGTCACCGTGAGAGGCCATCTTGCTGCCGGGAAGCGACTGCGGAATCCCGTACGCACCAGAACTGGCGTTCTGGGCGGTGTGGTTCCAGTTGCTCTCCTTCTCCCAGAGCGGCTCCAGGCAGCCGTTGAACTCCTCGGCGCCCCAACCCTGGTCGAGGACCATCTGCAGGGCGATCTCCTTGGCCGAGCCGGAGGGGACCGACCCACCGGAGGAACCTGAGGAGCTCGCGGAGCCGGAGGAGTCCTCGGGGGTGCTCTCGGATTCCGGTTCGGGTTCCGGTTCGGGTTCTTGGATCTCACTGCCGGAACCGGAACCGGAACGCGACGAGTCGGCGACGGCCGCTCCGGCCCGCTCACGGGCCTCCTCGCGCCGGTCCTCGCGCTCCTGCTCGTCCTCGGGGGAAGAACCGGCGAAGAAGTCGTCCGCCGTCTCGACCTCGGTGGGGGTCTCCTCGGCTTCGGGGAGCGTGGCCGCGGAAGTGGCCTGCTCCGGGTCGAGGTTTCCGGTGCCCGCGAAGGCGGAGACGGTGAACATACCGCCCGCGACCAGCGCCGCGGCGCCGACCGCGCTCATCTGGCGCAGAGAGATGCGGTGGATTAGCAAGGTCGCCCTTTCACGTTGACGCACGCGTGCCCCGTTCGGAGTCTTCGCGTGGTGCGGGGTGCCGCCGCAGGACCGCGTGGCCCTGGTGACCTGCGTGGAGGGGACGGAATCGCCGTTCGACCGACCACGGGCAGGGGCTCCCACACGGGAGGGGGTTGCTCGGTGCAGCGCATTCAGCCTGCATCATCGTCACGGTAAAGTAACGCCGGTTTTGCCGTGTCCTGGCTCACATCACGGAATGTGCCTGTTTCGCAGGACTCTGACCTGCGCTTGGACACGAAGAGTCAATGGGTGATCAAGTACGGACAGGTTTGTGTCACTCGTCTCCCAAGTACGGTTCTGAGTACCCGTACCGATGCGTCCGCATCCGCGAAGGCGCAGCATGGGGGGTATGAACGCCCAAGGAATCCCCCGGCGGCCAGGGGCGCCGCACCGCTGTCCCGGTTGCCGGACCGTGCTCGCCGTCTCGGCCCGGGCCTGCCCGAAGTGCGGACTCGGGCTGGTCGGGCCCACCGCGCAACGTCTGTGGTGGATCGACGCCGAACTGGCCTCACTGGACCTGCGCCGGCACACGCTGCTGGAGGAGCGGCCCGGGGTGCTGGCCCGACTGCGCGAGGAGACCCACGCGGCCGAACGGGTCGCCACCCCCTCGGCGCCCACCGCACCGGTTCCGGCCCCCGTGGCCCCGGCTCCCCGGCCCGCCGCGCCCACCCGTGAGGTGAGCCGGCGTTCGGCACAGAACGTCATCCTCGGCCTGGGCGCCCTCCTCATCGGAATCGCGGCGCTCGTCTTCGCCGTGTGGACCTGGAGCGACCTGGGCACCGGTGCCCGGGCCACCGTTCTGGGTCTGACCACCCTGACCTTCACCATCGTGACCGTGCCCCTGTATCGGCGCGGTCTGCGCTCCACCGCCGAAGCCTTCGGGGTGGTGGCCGCGCTCCTGATGTGCGTGGACGCACTGGCCCTGTGGTTCCTGTCCGACGGGCTCACCAACGGCCCGGGGTACACGGCGGCCGCCCTGGCGGTGATCGCCGCGCTCCTGGCGCTCTACCCGGCCCTGGTACCGCTGCGCTCACCCCGGGTCCTCACGGCGTTGCTCGCCCAGCCCGTACCGGTCCTGCTGGTGGCCGCCCAACCGGACGCGCACCCGGCCTGGTGGTTCACCGCGCTGGGCGCCACCGCGCTGGCCGACGCCATCGCCGTGCACATCCTCGGTACACCGCGCCCGGGGGTTCCGATCCGGACCCTGCGCGGGGCCGCGGTCACCCTGTGGGTGCTCTCCGCCCTGTCCGCGGTGCTGGTGGGCACCTTCCTGACCGGCTCCGACGACGACCCGTCGAACCGGTGGGCTCTGGCCGCGACGCTGTTCCTCGGCGGGGTGACCGGGCTGCTGTCGGCGCGCGGTCCCGGCCGCAACGCCGACGCACCATCGGCGTACTCCGTGGGCGGCCTGTCGGCCCTGGCCCTGCTCCCCCTGGCGGCGGGACCCTCGACCCTTCCGGCGCTCCCCAGGACGACCGTCCCGCCGTGGAGCGTGTCCCCGTCGGAGATGGCCGCCGCGGCTTCGGCGCCACCCGACCACGCGGCCCCCTACCTGGCCGGGGTCGCGGTGGCCGCGCTCCTGGCGTTGGGCGCGGTGTGGCTGCTGCGCCGCCGTTCGCTGTTCGTCATCGCGGTGCTCCTGACCCCTGCCACGCTCCTGGTCGTGCCACCCCTGCTCGGGATGTCCTGGACGATCACCGTGGTGTGGGCGCTGCTGGTGGGCGCCGCGCTGGTCCTGAGCGCCGGTGTGGCACCGCACGGGCTGAGCACGACACCGGTACTGGTCGGATCCGCCACCCTGTTCACCGGTCTGGTGTGGGCGCTGCCGGAGCGGTACACGACCTTGGCCGCGCTGCTACTGCTCGTGGTCACCGCCCTGATCGCCGCCGCCGGGGCCCGTCGGTTCGCCGAGCCGGGTTCGCGACCGGAACCGGGTGGTCGGGTCGCCGGACTGTACATGGGCGCGGTGCTGCCGTGGGCCCTGGTGCTCCTGACCGGTTCGGTCTTCGTGGTCGTCAACCGGGGCGCCCCCGGAACCGAACAGGCCCAGTGGTGGTTGCTGACCGCCACGGTGGTCCTGACGGGGGCGACGGCGCTGCTGCTGAGCCGGGTGCCCACGCCCTCATCGTCGCCGGCCCCGACCGCGCCGAACCGGACGGACCAACGCGCCGATCTGCGCGGGATGTTCTCCGTGGTGGGCCTGCTCGTCCTGCCGGCCGCGCCGTTGTCGGCGCTGCCGTCCCAGAGTCCCGCCCTGAGACTGTTCTCGTCCGAACACACGGTCTGGTCGGCGTCGCCCGGGGTGGTGCGCGAACCCGCGTCCGCCGTGCTGGGGCTGTCCGCACAGGCCGACACGTTCACCGGGGTGTCGGCGGCCTTGGGCGTCGTGGCGGTGGGGGTTTCGGCCTTGGCCCTGGTCGTGTTCATCGAACGGCGTTGGGCCTCGGTGGGTGTGGCGCTCATCGCGCCGCCCACGCTGGTTCCGCTGCCGGTTCTGCTCGACGCCCCGTTCGCGGTGGCGGTGGTGTGGACCCTGTTGGTCGGTGCCGCGTTGTTGCTGTGCGCGGGCCGGATGCGCGGGACCCTGTCCGTCCGGCTGCTCGGGGTGAGCGGTCTGGTGACCGTGCTGTCGGGGCTGGCGTGGTCGTCGGTGGAACGGCACACGATGCTGTCCGCGCTGGTCCTGCTCGCCGCGGTCACACTGGTCTCGGCGCTGTCGGCGCGACGCCCGTCCTCCGGGGGCGACGCCGCCGCGGCGGTCTACGGGCTGACGGTGATCGTGTGGGCCGTGGCGTCGGTGATCGGGGGCGTCTCACTGGCGGCCACCGCCGCCGTCGCCTTCCCGGGCGAGGGCCACGGACCGTGGTGGTTGTCGGGCGCCACGGGGCTGCTGCTCGGCACGACCGCCCTGCTGCTCGACGGGGTCGCCTCCCGTGTG
>NZ_DYZD01000461.1 GCF_020741345.1 Nocardiopsis listeri | reverse complement strand
GGCTCAGGTAGATGGCGCCACCACCGGCACCGAGGGCGGCGACGCCCGCGGCGACCAGACCGGCCAGCGCTCCACCGGTCACGGGCAGCTTGGGCTCATCGTTCTCGGCCGGGGGAGTGGGCTTGTCGTCGCCGGGCTCGCCGGGCTCCTCCGACGGGGTCGGCTCCGGCTCGCCGGGCTCCTCGGGCTCCTCGGTCGGGGTCGGCTCCGGCTCGGTCGGGGTCTCGCTCGGGGTCCAGCCGGCGGAGGCCGAAGCGGAGACCGTGGTCTCGTCGCCGTCGACGGTGATCAGCGTCTGAGTGGGCTTGGTGGCGGACTTGCCCTGGAACAGGCGGCCGGTCTCCACGGAGGAGGACGCCTCAAGGGAGAAGGAGGCCTCGCCCGGCTCGGTGCCCTCGGGGACGGCGAAGCCGACCTTGTCGCCGTTGTCGACGGTGGTGACGGCCTCGCCGGTCTCGACGTCGACCAGCTCGACGCCCTCGGGGGCGTCCAGGGTGACCGGGATCTCCGAAGAGTTGGTGGAGATCTCGAACTCGCCGATGATCGAGCCGGCGGTGCCCTCGGCCACGTCGGGGGTGATGCTCAGCGCGGCGCCGGGCTCCTCCTCGACGCTCTCGGCGTTGGCGGTCAGGTACTCGTAGACCGCCACGACGTTGTCGCTGTTGCCGCCGGAGAGGTCCATGTCGTTGCTGAAGTGCCAGATGGCGGCCTGGGTGGCGCCGAGGGCGTCCTCGTTGCTCAGCCCCTCGACCCCGGCGGCCTCACCGAGGGCGGCGGCGTCGGTGTTCGGGTAGGCGTTCTGCAGGAGCCACAGGACCTTGCCGGGCTCGGCGAAGCTGCCCTGACCCGGGTAGTTGGCCCAGGCGTCTTCCTTGTACTCGGCACCGCCGACGATGTTGGTCTTGAAGTCGATGCAGTACATCTTCAGGACGCTGCCGTCGGTCAGCTCAAGGTTGAACAGGCTGGTGCCGACACTGGCACCGTCCATCTTGATCTTGGGACCGCTCTCGGCGTTGCCGACGTAGGTGCCCTCGGCAGAACCTTCGTAGGTCTCGACCTCGTCGGCGGCCGCGGGGGCGGCCAGACCGAAGGCCAGGAAGGCGGCCGCGGAGGCCGCCAAGCCGGTGCGGCCGGCGATGCGGGGGAGGGAGAATTTACTCAAGTTGTTTCCCGGTGTCGTATTAGGGGTGAACCGGATGATCCGCCGGTGCGGAAGTGAATGGACGCCACGGTCGGGGTCAGGGGGCGCGGAGCCATTGCAGGGGGAGCGATCTCTCCGAGGGGGCCGTCAGACGCGGGAGCGGGCCGCGTGAGCCCTGGGTCGCCGATCGCCCGGCCGATACTAGCGAGACGGTTCGTGCTTTCCAACCCGCTTCGTGAAAAATGTGGCCCATTACGGGCTGGTTCAAATCTGGGCAGGACAAATCCAGATTGCGGCGAGATGTTATAGATCGAGGTCGGCGCGGTGGGGCTGTTTCGGACGCCTAATCTCGGCGCTTACGGCCCAGAACCAGGATGAGCAGGCCGGATACCACCAGTGCACCCGCGATGACCAGGAGTCCCGACAGCCAAGTGCCGGTCAGGGCCAGGCCGTCCCCCTGGTTTCGGTCTTCGTTTTTCGGGACCTCTGTCACGACTTCGGGTTCGTCGGTGGGGGGCTCGGTCGGCGTGGTCTCCGGCTCAGGTTCGGGGGTCACCGGTTCACCCTCGGTGCCTGCCTCGGGGGGTTCCTCGGCGTGCCAGGTGATCGTGGCGGTGGTGGAACTGGTGGCGGTACCCGGTTCCGCGGTGATGAGCGGCTGGGTGCGCACCCCCTCGCGGCCGGTGAACAGACGCCCCTCCGGGAGGGGGACGCCCGGCCCGCGCGCGTGCAGGGTGGCCACCCCGGCCGGCACCGACGGGTCGACGTCGAGGTAGACCTCGTCACCGTCGGAGACCTGAGAGACCTCCCGACCCTCGGAGTCCACGAGCCAGGACGCGGGCGCGCCGCGTACGGACACCTGCACCTCGCCCTCGCCCGAGCTGGACACCGTCAACGGGCCCAGGGGCTCACCCGGCACGATCGCCTCCACCTGGGTGGGGGAGAGCTCCAAGGAGCGGGCGGTCGTGCCTCCCTCGGCCGCGGAGCTGCCCTCGACCAGGTACTCGAAAAGGCGCAGGACCTCCTCGGAGTTGCCCTCGGGGCTGGGGTCCACGTCGTCCAACACGTGCCACAACGCGGCCTGGGTGGCGGCGATCGCCGTGTGCTCCTCAAGGACCGGCGACCCGATCTCAAAGGCCAACGACGCCAGCGGCAGGTTGGGGTAGGAGTGACGCACGATCCAGTTCGCGCGGTCGGCCGGGTCGGTGTCCCGGACCGTGTCCGTCCATTCAGGGCGGTCGGCCCAGGCCGATTCGACGTAGGCGGTGCGCGGGCGCACCTCCTCGTCCACCATCATCGCGTAGGCGCGTACGGAGTCCTCGTCGGCCACACGGAGGCTGAACAGGGCCGTTTCCAGCTCTTGGCCGTCTTCGAGCAGGACCGGGGCACCCGCCATCGGGTCGCGGTCCACGCGCGAGAAACCGTCCGCGTGGGCGGGTGAAGTGGAGAGGGCGCCGATCAGAGTGCTCGCGCAAAGCAACGCGGCGCACCGACGCAGGATGCCGGACATGCTCAGGCGCTCCCGTGCGGAAGGCGGTTGGGGCGACCCTGCCCCGACCGGCGAATTCGTGTTTCCTGGCAATCAAGACTAACGGTCCGGCACCCTGGGTGACGGTAGATCTCCTCCTTAGCGGCCCAATCGTGTGCTCGCCGTGACATCCGTTTGTCCCCCGAGGGGCGGGAACGGGCACAGAGGGCCCCTCGACCTCGGTAGGCTGACCTGGAAGGTATGTCCTCTACTGAAACGGGTTTGCGGCGATGGCCCACGCGGTAACTCCTAGCTTCGAGCAGGCGCTGACCAGGTACGAACCTGTGCTCGGCCTGGAGACCCACATCGAATTGGGCACCGCCTCCAAGATGTTCTGCTCGTGCCCGACCGCGTTCGGTGCCGAGCCCAACACCCAGGTGTGCCCGGTTTGTCTGGCCTTCCCCGGCTCCTTGCCGGTGGTCAACGAGAAGGCGGTGGAGGGCGCGATCCGTCTGGGGTTGGCGCTCGACTGCTCCATCGCCCCGTGGGGTCGGTTCGCGCGGAAGAACTACTTCTACCCGGACATGCCGAAGAACTACCAGATCTCCCAGTACGACGAGCCGATCTGCGTCGACGGGCACCTGGACGTCACGGTCGACACCCCCGACGGCCCGCGCGAGTTCCGCGTCGAGATCGAGCGCGTGCACATGGAGGAGGACACCGGCAAGTCCTCCCACGTGGGTGGTTCCACCGGGCGGATCCACGGTGCCAGCCACTCCAACGTGGACTACAACCGCGCCGGCATCCCGCTGTTGGAGATCGTCACCAAGCCCATCACCGGCACCGGTGAGCTCGCCCCGCTGGTGGCCCGTGCCTACGCGGCCGAACTGCGCGACCTGGTCCGTTCCCTGGGCATCTCCGACGTGCGCATGGAGGAGGGGTCCATGCGCTGCGACGTGAACGTGTCCATCAACGAGATCGGCGCCTCGGAGTGGGGCACCCGTAGCGAGACCAAGAACGTCAACTCCCTGCGTTCGGTGGAACGCGCCGTGACTTCGGAGATCGAGCGCCAGGCCGGCGTGCTCGAAGCCGGGGAGCGCGTGGTCCAGGAGACCCGTCACTTCCAGGAGCACCTGGGTCGTAGCACCTCGGGCCGCTCCAAGGAGGAGGCCCAGGACTACCGCTACTTCCCGGACCCCGACCTGGTCCCGGTCGCTCCGTCGCAGGAGTGGATCGAGCAGCTGCGCGCCACCCTGCCCGAGCTGCCCGCCGCCCAGCGCGCCCGGATCAAGACCGAGTGGAAGCTCAGCGACACCGAGCTGCGCGACCTGGTCAACGCCGACGCCATCGGCCTGGTGGAGGCCACCGTCGCCGAGGGCGCCCCGTCGGCCGAGGCCCGCAAGCTGTGGCTGAACGAGCTCTCGCGTCGCGCGACCGAGCAGGAGGTGGAGCTGGGCGCGCTGCCCATCACCCCCGCTCAGGTGGCCCGGATCATCGCACTGGTCGCCGAGGGTACGCTCACCAACAAGCTCGCCCGTCAGGTGGTCGAGGGTGTTCTGGCCGGCGAGGGCGAGCCCGACGCCGTGGTGGAGGCGCGTGGCCTCAAGGTCGTCAGCGACGACGGTGCGCTCGGCGCGGCCGTCGACGAGGCGATCGCGGCCAACCCCGACGCCGCGGACAAGGTGCGCGGTGGCAAGGTCGCCGCGGCCGGTGCCCTGGTCGGCGCGGTCATGAAGGCCACCCGTGGACAGGCCGACGCCGGGCGGGCCCGCGAACTCATCCTGGAGAAGCTCTCCGGCTGAGCCGAGGTTCGAGCCTTGGATCCGGCGCCCACAGTGGTGCTGGTCCGTGGCTTACGCGGAGCCTTCCAGGCTTCGTACGGCGTCGTGGGGCAGGAGGAGGCCCCGCGGCGCCGATCCCTTTTTCAGGGGCGGGAGAAACCTGAAACCAAGATGACCGAGAGTAGTCGTTCCGTCGCCATCTCTCAGCCGGTCCTCAATCGCCGTGTGACCTTGGTTGCGTAGGGTGTCCGTGCATGGGGGTGCGTGCGTTCCACCGCGTCCTGAGTCGAGAAATACACGAGGTGGGTGCTCCATGTCCGAGGAGAGAGCCAGGCGCTGGGGAGGCCCCTGATGGGTCTCAAGGCACGCCGGCTTGCGGTGTTCGGTTTGGCCGCGCTCTTTCTCCTCTACCTGCTCGGGACGTTGATCCCGGCGGGGGAGAGCACGGTGGCGGACGCTCTCGGGCAGTGGCCCGGGGCCGTGGTGGCGGGTGCCGCGGGCGCGTCCTTGCTGTTCGCCGCCAAGAGGTGGGCTCGAACCGGGGCCGACCGGGAGGCGCACGTCGACGGGGCGGACGGTCCGGCCGCGCTACGGTTCCTCGGCTTCGCGGCCCTGGCCTGGTGCGCGGGTGCGTTGACCCACGCCATCACCCGGACGTTCAGCGCCGGTTCGGTCTTCTCCCTCACTCTGGGTGACCTTTTCGCCTTGGTCGCGTTGCCGCTCTTCGTGATCGGCTTCACGAGGTTCGCGCCCTGGCCGGGCGGGCTGCGCACGGCGACCCGGCACATCACCGACAGCTACGTGTGCGGCGCCGCGGTGTTCTCCGTGGTGTGGGTCCTGCTGTTCTCTCCGTTGTACGAGGAACTGGGCCAAGGGGCCGGACTGCTCGGGTTCGCGCTGGTGTACCCGGTGGCCGACATCGTGGTGTTGTGTCTGCTCATCCCACTGGTGTTCATGTCGCCGCACAGCACCCGGCGCGCGGTGCTGGTGGCGATCGGGGCGCTCATCGCCATCGCCGCCTCCGACATGATCGGCGCGGTCACCCGTCTCACCGGACCGCCGGTGGCCGGGGGGATCGAACAGCCGGTGCGGTTCCTGGGCTTCGCGCTGCTGGGCGCGCTTCCGTGGCTGGTGGAGCACCGGCCGGGCGCCGATCCGCGCCGGATCACCGGACGCGGGCTCTACCGCTTCGCCCCCGAGTTCGCCGCCCTGGCCGCGGTACTGGTCGCCACGGTCGTGCTCACCGCCGGGTCGTTGCGGATGTCGGAGGTCGCCGCGGTCCTGCCGATCGCCGCGGGCACCGCCGTGATCGTGCTCGTCGTGCGTGTGCTGGGAATGCTGGAGGAGAACGCCACCCTCGCCCGTATGGTCCGCAACCGCGAGGGGCACTTCAACGAACTGGCCCGCAACAGCGGCGACGTCATCCTGGTGCTGGACCGCGACGGCGGGGTGTTCTACGTCAGCCCGGGCACGGCGGAGGCGTTCGGCTATCGGTTGGACGACGTGCTCGCCGCGCCGGTGACCACGCTCATCCACCCCGAGGACCTGTCGCGCACCAACGCCGTCCTGGACCTGTTCGCTCGGCGCAGCGGCCAGGGCGTGCACCTGCGGCTGCGCGTACGGGCCGCGGACGGGACCTGGCGGCACACCGAGTCCACCGTCTCGCTGTACGAACAGCCCGGCGAACCCGACCGGCTGCTGGTGACCACCCGCGACATCAGCGCGCAGGTGGCCCTGCAGGACCAGGTGGAGCACCTGACCTTCCACGATGGCGTGACGGGCCTGCCCAACCGGGCCTATCTGGAGGAGCGGGCCAGCGACGTGCTGGCGCACCGGGCCATCAACGACGAGCACACGGGCGACGTCGCGGTGATCTTCCTGGACCTGGACGGGTTCACGGCGGTCAACGACTCCGCCGGACACGTGCGGGGCGACCACATGCTGGGGCAGGCCGCGCGCCGGCTGCGCGGTGAGCTGGGCTCCAACGCCACCCTGGCGCGCTGGGGCGGTGACGAGTTCGCGGTCCTGGTCGAGGATGTGCCCAAGGCGCAACGCGTGGTGGACCTGGCCGAACGTCTGGGCCGGGTGATCGCCTCCGAACCCTTCCAGGTGGCCGACCGCGACATCCTGCTGACCGCGAGCATCGGGGTGGCCTTCGCCGAACCCGCCACGGACAGTGGTGAGCTGCTGCGCAACGCCGACGTGGCGATGACCCGCGCCAAGGAGCGCGGCGCGGGCAACGTCGAGGTGTACGCGGCCCACATGCACGACATGGTCGTGTCCCGGCTGGAGCTGCAGATCCGGTTGCGCCAGGCGCTCAGCAACGGTGAGTTCTTCCTGGAGTACCAGCCGATCGTGGACCTGGGGACGTCCCAGGTCACCGCGGTGGAGGCGTTGGTGCGCTGGGACCGGGACGGTGAGGTCGTCGGCCCGGACGCGTTCATCGGCGCGGCCGAGGAGTCGGGACTGATCGTGCCGCTGGGAGAGTGGATCCTGCGGGAGGCCTGCGAGAAGGTCGCCGTGTGGCGGGTGTCGGACTGGGACATCGGCCTGTCGGTGAACCTCTCGGTCAAGCAGGTACTGTCGCCCCGCTTCGTGCGCACCGTCGAGGGAGTCCTCGACGAGACGGGCCTGTCCTCGGAGGTGCTGACCCTGGAGGTGGACGAGGAGGTCCTCCTCGACGACCAGGGCGACGCGGTGGAGCGCCTCGGTGAGCTCCGCGGCCTGGGTGTTCGGCTGGCCATCGACGACTACGGCATGGGGTACGCGTCCCTGGCGCACCTGCGCGAGCTGAGCGTGGACGCCATCAAGATCGACCCTTCGTTCATCGCCGACCTGGGCCGCGACGACACGGTCACGCTGCTCACCCACACGATCGTCCAACTGGGCCGGGACCTTGGCGTCCAGGTGGTCGCCGAGGGCATCGAGCGCCCCGAGCAGCTGGAGCAGCTGCGGGTGATGGGCTGCGACCACGGCCAGGGCTTCCTGGTGGCCCGACCCATGCCCGCGAGCGGCGTGGAGTCCCTCGTCGGCGGCGAAGCCGGCGTCAACCTCTGACCGCGTCCGGAATGTCCGGTGGTCCCTTCGAGGAGTAGTCCGAGATGAACTGTTAAGTCCGGCTCAGGATGGTTGTGTCCGGCCCCTGATACGTGTTCTGTGTTACACGTGGCCGGGGCCATTCCGGTGTTTGCGCAGGTCAGGGTGCTTCTCGGTGGTTCGGGGTTCGCCGTATGCTGAAATCTGCGTCTCGCATGGTGAGACAATATTAAGATCCGGTTGACGCGCACGGGCTCTTTCGGCCAGTGTTGACAGCGTGCAGAACAACCTCCTGATTCTCGTACTTGGTCGGCGCGCAGCCCACTGAGTTTCTTCTGCTGCGCGCCACCCCTCGACCGCCACAGGGCGGTGGGGGTTTTTTTATTGCCGCACCAGGCCACGAGACCGGAAACCACCACTTCCAGAGCCCCACCGCCGCTCTGGGACATCGCTGAAGGATCTTGAGATGACCGAGCAGATGACCGGCGCCCAATCGCTGATCAGGTCGCTGGAGCACGTCGGCGTTGACACTGTCTTCGGGATTCCCGGCGGCGCCATCCTCCCCGCGTACGACCCCCTCTACGATTCGGCCAAGGTGCGCCACATCCTGATGCGCCACGAGCAGGGGGCGGGGCACGCGGCCGAGGGCTACGCCTACGCCACGGGACGCCCCGGGGTCTGTATGGCCACCAGCGGCCCCGGCGCCACCAACCTGGTCACGCCACTGGCCGACGCCCACATGGACTCGGTCCCGATGGTCGCCATCACCGGCCAGGTCGCCGCACCGATGATCGGTACCGACGCATTCCAGGAAGCCGACATCTGCGGCATCACGATGCCGATCACCAAGCACAACTTCCTGGTCAAGGACGTGCGCGACATCCCGCGCACCATCGCCGAGGCCTTCCACATCGCCTCCAGCGGTCGCCCCGGCCCGGTGCTGGTCGACATCGCCAAGGACGCCCTGCAGGCCGCCGCCGAGTTCGTCTGGCCGGAGCGCCTGGACCTGCCCGGCTACCGCCCGGTCACCAAACCGCACGGCAAGCAGGTTCGCGAGGCCGCCCGGATGATCGCCGAGGCCAAGCGCCCCGTCCTGTACGTGGGTGGAGGGGTCCTGCGGGCCAAGGCCGCCGCCGAACTGCGGGTCCTGGCCGAACTCACCGGCGTCCCCGTGGTCACCACCCTGATGGCCCGCGGTGTCTTCCCCGACTCGCACCCGCAGTACGTGGGCATGCCGGGCATGCACGGCGACGTCGCCGCCGTCGGTGCGCTGCAGCAGACCGACCTCATCATCGCCCTGGGCGCCCGCTTCGACGACCGTGTCACCGGCCGACTGGACAGCTTCGCCCCCGACGCCAAGGTCGTCCACGCCGACATCGACCCCGCCGAGATCTCCAAGAACCGGCACGCGGACGTTCCCATCGTCGGCGACGCCCGTGAGGTCCTCGCCGACCTGGTCGTGGCCGTGCGCGCCGACCAGGAGAAGGGCCGCCAAGGCGACTACGAGGCCTGGTGGAACCGGCTGAACCAGCTGCGCACCACCTACCCCAAGGGCTACGAGGTCCCCGACGACGACTCCCTGTCGCCGCAGGCCGTCATCGAGCGCCTGGGCCAGGTCGTGGGTCCCGAGGCCACCTACGTGGCCGGCGTCGGCCAGCACCAGATGTGGGCCGCGCAGTTCATCGAGTACGAGCGCCCCGGATCCTTCGTCAACTCCGGTGGCCTGGGCACCATGGGCTTCTCCGTCCCGGCCGCCCTGGGCGCCAAGGCCGGCGACCCCGACCGCGTGGTCTGGGCGGTCGACGGCGACGGCTGCTTCCAGATGACCAACCAGGAACTCGCCACCTGTGCCGTCGAGGGCATCCCGATCAAGGTCGCCATCGTCAACAACGGCAACCTGGGCATGGTCCGCCAGTGGCAGACCCTGTTCTACGAGGGTCGCTACTCCAACACCGATCTGCAGACCTCACCGCGGGACACGAAGGTCCGGATCCCGGACTTCGTGCGCCTGTCCGAGGCCTACGGTTGTGTCGGACTGCGTTGCGAGCGCCCCGAGGACATCGACGCCACCATCGAGAAGGCGATGTCGATCAACGACGTCCCCGTGGTCGTCGACTTCACCGTCAACCACGACGCCATGGTCTGGCCGATGGTCGGCCCGGGCGTCAGCAACGACAACATCCAGTACGCGCGGGACATGGCGCCGAACTGGGAACACCAGGACTAGGAGAAGGCCGAACAAGCATGAGCAGTCACACGCTTTCCGTTCTGGTGGAGGACACCCCGGGCATCCTCGCCCGAGCCTCCGCTCTCTTCTCCCGTCGTGGGTTCAACATCGACTCACTCAGTGTCAGCACCACTGAGTACCCCGGTCTGTCCAGGATGACGATCGCGGTCAACTGCGACCTCCACCCCTTGGAGCAGGTGACCAAACAGCTCAACAAGCTGGTCAACGTCGTCAAGATCGTGGAGATGGACGCCACCGCGTCGGTGCAGCGCGAGCTGCTCTTGGTCAAGGTCAAGGCCGACGCGAACAGCCGCACCCATGTGCTTCAGACGGCCGAGCTCTTCCGCGCGCATGTCGTGGACGTCAGCCCGGACGTCGTTGTCATCGAGGCCACCGGCGACCCCGAGAAGCTCGATGCCCTGGTCAAGAATCTGGAACCCTTCGGAATCAGGGAACTGGTCAAGTCAGGGCTGGTCGCCCTGGGCCGGGGACCGCGTTCCATCACCGACCGCTCCCTGCGAGCGATCGAACGCAGCGCCTGAGCCCCCGAGAACGCAGAAACAAGGAGTAATCCCAAGTGGCAGCAGAGATGTACTACGACGACGCCGCGGACCTCGCGCTCATCCAGAGCAAGAAGGTCGCCGTGATCGGTTACGGCAGCCAGGGTCACGCGCACGCGCTGTCGCTGCGGGACTCGGGCGTGGACGTCCGCATCGGCCTGGCGGAGGGCTCCAAGAGCCGCGCCAAGGTCGAGGAGGAGGGCCTGCGCGTCCTCACCCCCGCGGAGGCCACCCGCGAGGCCGACGTCATCATGATCCTGGTCCCCGACCACATCCAGCGTGACCTCTACACCGAGGAGATCGCCCCCAACCTGGAAGCCGGCAACGCGCTGTTCTTCGCGCACGGCTTCAGCATCCGCTACGGCCTCATCCAGGCCCCCGAGGGCGTCGACGTCGCCATGGTCGCCCCGAAGGGCCCCGGCCACCTGGTCCGTCGCCAGTACGAGGCCGGGCGCGGCGTGCCCTGCCTGATCGCGGTCGAGAAGGACGCCAGCGGACAGGCCTGGGACCTGGCCCTGTCCTGGGCCAAGGGCATCGGCGGCACCAAGGCCGGCGTCATCAAGACCACCTTCACCGAGGAGACCGAGACCGACCTGTT
>NZ_DYZD01000460.1 GCF_020741345.1 Nocardiopsis listeri | reverse complement strand
GGAGCGGCGGCGACCGCGCGCTCCATGACGGCGTCGAGTTCCTCCGCCGTGGTGTCGGGGATGGCCGTGGTCATGCCTGAACCTCCTGGAGGGATGGATGTGCGGGCCCGGACCCACCATGCCATGCGTCGACTGCAAACGGTTGCAGTGGGGTCGCGTCCCGGCGTCCGCACACGGATGGACGATCCGCCCACTCGAACCCGTGAAGCGACAATCCGACTACCGACAGCGACATCGAATGATAACGGCGGCCGAATAGGACAAGTTTCAACCACTTCCATCGACCCGCCCGACCAGGAAGGACGAATGAATCACCCGAAGCGGACAAGTGCCCACGCGGAACTTCGGAACGAAACTGGAATTTCCCCGGAACCAGGTGAATCCGAAAAGGCATCATAGGAGACGTGACGACCAATTCCCGAAGCTCAACACCCCCGCGCGCGCGACGCTCCCCGGAGCCGACCGACGGGGCCGCCCCCCAGCGTGAGAGCCGTGGACCTGCCAGAGTCGCCAACGACGAACTCGCGTTCGCGCAGGCACCGCTACGCCGGCTCCCCGCCCAACAACGCAGCATGGTCCGAGTCCAGCGCATGCTCGACTGCTGCGCCGACCTCCTCGACGAGGTCGGCTACGACAACCTGTCCACCACACGGATCGCCGAACGGGCGGGCGTGGCCATCGGCTCCGTCTACCAGTTCTTCCCGGACAAGAAGGCGATCACCCAGGCGCTCGGGCTGCGCTTCCTCGACCAGTTCAGCGCCAGGGTCACCGAACGACTCGCCGACGCGTCCTTCAGCCATTGGACCGGGGCCGTCGATACCATCATCGACGAGTACATCGACATGCATCGCAACGTGCCGGGCTTTCGCAGCCTCCACTTCGGCGACATCGTCGACCCCCGCCTCCTCAGTGGTGGCAGTGACAACAACCGGGTGATCTCGGTGCGCCTGCGCAAGATCATCGTTTCGGTCACCGGACTCCCCGACAACGACGAACTCGACAGAGCCGTCCACGTGTCCGTGGAAGCGGCGGACGCCGTCCTCAAGCTCGCCTTCCGTGACAACCCCGAAGGCGATGTCGCACTGGTGTACGAGGCCAAACGCCTCGTCAGCAGCTACCTGTCCCACTTCTCCGAACGCAACGGAGGCGACCATCCGTGGTAGTCGACGCGCCGGCCATCGAAGTACCGACAACCGGGACCGCCGCGGGCGTGCCCTTCCTCGCCCTGCCCCCGGCGGTGGCGGCCCCCGCACCCGCCCCACTCGTCATCGGCCTGCACGCCTTCGAACCACCCCGCAGTGAATCCGCCCTCGCCGGGACCATCCCCATGTCGGCGCTCCCGGCATGGCGGGTCTACCTCGGGCTGCCCCTGTTCGGCGCCCGGCTGCCCGAGGGCGGCGTCGCCGAGATCAACCGGCGCGGAGAACGCGACTACCTGGTCGAGCTCTTCGGCCCCGTGGTCGAAGAGGCCGCCGCCGAACTGCGCAAGGTCGACGCGGAACTCCGGTCGTTCCTGCCCGTCGCCGACACCCCGACCGGCCTGGTCGGCGTCGGCGCCGGAGCCACCGCGGTGCTCCTGGCCCTCGCCGAGGACCGCCTCCCGATCGGGGCCGCCGCGGTGATCAACCCGATCGTCGACCCCACCCTGCTGATGTCGGCCCGCGAACGCCGCACGGGCACCCCCTACCGCTGGAACACCCGGGCCCAACGCACCCGCGGTTGGCTGGACATGAACGCGCGAGCCCCGGAGATCACCCGGAACCGCACCCCGTTGCTCATCGTCGGCGGAGGCGCGGACGAGGTCTCCCCACCCGACCACGGGCGGGCCTTCCACGGCGACCTGGTGCGAGGGCTCGGTGGGACCCCGGACGCCCCCGGCCACGAACATGCGCTCCGTCACATGGTGGTGCCCGACCTGGCACACTCCATCGGCCCGGAGCCCGGCCTGGAGCCCGGACCGCTCACCCCGGCCGGGGTTCTGGCCGACCGAGCACTGACCGAATGGTTCCACCGGCACCTACCCGTTCCCCCGCAGGTGCGGACGGATCAGGCACACTGATAGAAGAAACCTCGGGGCCGGCCACAGCGAGAACACGGCCGATCCCCGACGTTCACCGGGGGCATGCCCCCTCCTTCCCCCCCCAAGCCGCCTCCCCGTCGTCGGGGCGACAGGCGGCACGCGTTCCATGGGATCATCCAGTGGCGACCGCGCCAGCGGTCCCACCTGATCCGTTCATCCATCAGGAGGGCGAACCACGTGACGGAACCGGCACCGGTCTTTGCCAGCGGGGTCGACAACGAACGGCTGAACGCTCAGCTGCGCTTCATTCTGGAAGTGGACAAGCTCAAGCGCGTACTACGCAGGAACCTGCTGGTGGACGGCTCTCGCCGAGAGAACTCCGCCGAACACTCCTGGCACCTCACCCTGTGCGCGCGGACCTTCGCCGAGTACGCGCCCGAGGGCACCGACATCGACCGTGTCATCGAGATGCTCTCCATCCACGACATCGTCGAGATCGACGCCGGCGACACCTTCGTCTTCCAGCCCGGCGACGTCGAGTCCCAGGCCGAGCGCGAGCGTGCCGCCGCCGACCGCATCTTCCCCCTGCTGCCCGCGGACCAGGCCGCGTCGGCCCGTGAGCTGTGGGAGGAGTTCGAGGCCCGACAGACGGCGGAGGCGCGTTTCGCCCGGGCCATCGACCGACTGTCCCCCATGCTCGCCAACTGGCACAACGAGGGCGGTACCTGGGTACGGTTCGGGATCACCCGATCCCAGGTCATGGCCAACGTGAAGCTGATCGTGGAGGGCTCCGAGGCGCTGGGATCGTACGCGACCGCGCTCATCGACGACGCCGACCGCCGCGGCTACTTCCGGGCCTGATCCACCGGTCTTGCAACGGCGCCGGGGATGTCAGACCCGGCCCATGATGATCTGCGCGGCGGCGGACAGGCCGACGATCACCAGGACGACGCGCAACGCCGTCGGACTGAGCCTGCGGCCGAAGTTCGCGCCCAGGTAGCCACCGACGATCGTCCCGGCCGCGAGAAGCCCGACCACCGGCCACGCCGGTGAGGCGAGCACGATGTAGAACACGGCCGCCGTGCTGTTGGCGATGGTGGCGAGGGCGTTCTTCAGGGCGTTGAGCCGCTGGATGTCGTCGTCCAAGGTGGAGCCCAACAGGCTCATGAGGATGATGCCCTGCGCCGCCGCGAAGTAGCCGCCGTAGGTACCCGCTCCGTAGGCGCCGACGGGCATCAAGACCCCACCGTTCTCGTGGGCCGGCCTACGCGCCCTGGCCCACTTGGTGATCCTGGGTTGGAAGACGATCAGCAGGCAGGCGCCACCGATCATGAACGGCACCACGGACTCGAAGACCCCGGGCGGCAGATAGACCAGCAGCGTCGCACCGGTCAGCGCCCCGAAGAAGGACATGACGCCGAACCTGATCAGCCGCGTCCGCTGCCCGGCCAGTTCACGCCGGTAGGCGATGGTTCCGCTGAGTGTTCCGGGTGCCAGGCCGACGCTGTTCGAGATGGTCGCGGTGATCGGTGGATAGCCCAGGGCCAGCAGCACCGGGAAGGTGAACAGGGTCCCGGATCCCGCGATCGCGTTGATGCCGCCGGCGGCCATCCCCGCGAGGAGGATGGCAACGGCCTCCCAGAGTTCCATCGCCCCGCCTTCCGCTCCGCGGCTCCCCGACCGTCGAGGGCCCGAACAGACTACGAGACCCGGTCATCCGATGATCAGGCCGGGTACGGCCTGACCCGCGCGCCCCGGTTCACCCGCGCCCCGACACGCGAAGGCCCCGCCCGATGGACGGACGGGGCCGGAGCACGGAAGCGGTCGGCGGACGACCCGACTCAGGTCGGGATCTTGACGACCTCGTTCTGGATGCGTTCGAAGGCGCTGCTCACACCCTGCAGGGCCTGACCCATCTCCGCCGGAACGATCCACACCTTGTTGGCGTCGCCCTTGGCGATCTCCGGGAGCTTCTGCAGGTACTGGTAGGCCAGCACGTCGGGGTCGACCCGACTGGTGTGCAGGGCCTTGAAGACCATGTGGATGGCGTCCGCCTCACCGCGGGCCCGCATGGTCTGGGCATCGGCGTCGGCCTTGGCGGTCAGCATCTGGGCCTCGGCGTCACCCTTGGCGCGCAGCACGGACGAGGAGCGCTCACCCTCGGCGCGCAGCACGGCGGACTGCTTCTCACCCTCCGCGCTGAGCAGCTGGGCCCGCTTCTCCCGGTCGGCGCGCATCTGCATCTCCATCGCCTCCTGCACGGAGGACGGCGGCTCGATGCCCTTGAGCTCGATCCGGCTGATCTCGATGCCCCAGTCCCGCGTCGCCTCGTCCAGGACGGACTTGAGCTCGCGGTTGATCTGGTCACGGGAGGTGAGCGTGCCCTCCAGGTTCATGCCACCGATCACGTTTCGCAGGGTCGCCAGGGTGAGCTGTTCGACCGCCTGGATGAAGTTGGCGACCTCGTAGGTGGCCCGGTAGGCGTCGACCACCCGGATGTACACCGCGGAGTCGACCTCGACCGCGAGGTTGTCCTCGGTGATCGCGGACTGCGGCGGGAAGCTGACGACCTGTACACGGCGGTCGATACGTTCTCGCACCTGGTCGACGCCGGGAATGACGATGTTGAAGCCCGAGCTGAGCGTGCGGTGGAACTTACCGAAACGCTCGACCACGTCTTCCATGGAGTGCGGAACGATGCGCACGCTTCGCCAGAAAATGATCAACAGGACGGCGACGAAGAGTGCGACGATGATGATCGTGGGCACGGTTACCGTCCCCCCACCGAGTCGGTCCGGGTGACGGTGTTCAGTGACGACATCTGGGGCGGCTCCGGATCTGCTGACGGGGGTGACAGGCAGCACGGGAGCGGACCGCGCCCTAGGCCGCCCGTCATAAAGCGCGCCGAAATAGAGCGATCCGCCCACTGTTCGACGACGCTACCCCATACCCATCCGGGACGACCACATCCGGACGGAAATAGGAATTACGGACCCTAGGATTTCTTCCATAAACACATCCCCAATCACTCCCTTCACAGAAGGGCCCCGGTGCCGACAAGGCCACCGGGGCGTTCAGAGAAGGCAGCGGGGATCCGGTTCCGCTCGAAGCGCGATGGACCTCAGACGGCGCGGGCCGACCAACGACCACCGTCGCGTTCGACCTTCAACCCCAGCCCGAAGGTCTCGCTCAGGTGCTCCGCGGTCATCACCTCGTCCAAGGGACCGGCCTGCACCACCCGACCCTCACGGATCAGCAGGGCGTGGGTGAATCCCGGCGGGATCTCCTCCACATGGTGGGAGACCACGACCAGCGCCGGCGCGGCCTCGTTGTGCGCGAGCTTGCCCAGCCGACGCAGCAGGTCCTCTCGCCCGCCCAGGTCCAGCCCGGCCGCGGGTTCGTCCAGGAGCAGCAGTTCCGGGTTCGACATCAGCGCACGCGCGATCAGCACCCGTTTGCGTTCACCCTCGGACAGGGTGTGGAAGAAGCGGTCCGCGAGCTCGCCCACTCCCCAGTGGCCCAGCAACGCACGGGCACGCCCGTAGTCCGGAACCCCGTACTCCTCCCGGAACCGACCCAGATAGCCGTAGGCGGCGCTGAGCACCAGGTCGAGAACCGGGGTGTCCTCCTCGATCCGACCGGACACGGAGGCGCCCGCGTAACCGATCAGCGGCCGCAGCTCGAACACGTCCACGCCCCCGAGGTGCTCCCCGAGGACCTCCACCTTGCCCGCGGTGGGATACAGCTGGCTGGAGGCCACGTTCAGCAGGGTCGTCTTGCCCGCTCCGTTGGGACCGAGGATGACCCAGCGCTCCCCCTCGAGCACCGACCAGTCCACGCCATCCAGCAGGTTCGCCCCGCCTCGTCGTACCGTGACCCCGTTCAGGCCCAGAACACGCCCGTCCATCATCCTCCTTCTCTCACGTCCCACGCCGGTGCACGGGCCGCCCTACCCTGTAGCAATGCATTTGACGTCCGCACCACTCGTCGCCTGGGGCAACGCCTGGCTTTCGGGCCACGTCGGGTTGGACGACGCCGTCGACGCCGTCGAACGTCGGGGCGGCCCCAACCTGATCGGGACAGTACCGCCCGGCGACCTGCCCTTCGACAGCGGCGTACCGCTGCGTGCCGCCCTGGTACGTCTTCGTGGCCTGGGCCTGTCCGCGTTCCGTTTGGCGCTGCCCACCTGGGGCGATCCCTGCGGACTGATCGGCCCCGCCGAGCTCAACCGAGCGGCGATCGAGGCACAGGAGGGGGTGTTGGTGCAGCTCGCCGAACGGCAGGTGGGGTTGGTGCCCTCCCCCGACCGACGTGGTTCATCCTATGTGGGCGTCTCATGGGCCCCGTATCCGGCGAATGACGGCATACCTCAGGTTCCGGACCTTTCCGACGCCGAACGACGACTCAAACTCACCCTGGTGCGGGTCGCCGAACAGCTTCAGGGGGTGGACGACGTGGCCTCCTTCTCGCCCTCCGTCCACCGCGCGCTGGGGGACCTCGGCGACTCGGGCACCCCGCTCCTCGCCCACGGGTACCCACCACGCGCCCACCGGGTCGCGGCCCAGGCGGAAAGGCTCGCCAAGGTGGTGGCTCTCGCCGAACCCGGCTCCGGACGCGGCATGCACGCCCACCAGATCGATCTGAGGGCCCAAGCCCTGCGGGAACTGGACGGCGTCGTGCGTCGCGCCCTGATCGCCGCGCACGCGGCGATAGAACTGCCCTGAGAGCGCGGAGCCCGCCCGGACAGGGGTATGGCCCGGAGAGGACACGAGTGGGACCCTGGTGTCGAGGGTGGGGAGACTCCGGGACGAACCAGGGACGACACCTGATCCGGAATCTCGTCCAACACACCGATACTTGAGTGTGCGGCCGTTTCCGGGCCGACCCACCGAGGAGGAGAGCCGTCATCATGCAACCCGATCACATCCGAGCTTCCGACGCGGACAGGGACCAGGTTGCCGAACGGCTCCGGGAGGCGCTGGCCGAAGGTCGCCTCAGCCCCGTCGAACACGAGGAACGTCTGGACACCCTCTACAAGGCCAAGACCATCGGCGAACTCGGCCCCATCGTGTCCGACCTTCCCCGGTCCGGGGTCCCCGGGCTACCGGGCCTCGGCGGCACGGAGCGCGGCGACACAACCGATGGCATGGAGATACTCGGCAGCGACGCCCGCGACCTCGCCGGCCAGAGCAAGGGCTCGGAGAACCTGGTGGCGGTCTTCGGCGCCGCGGAACGCCGTGGACGCTGGCTCGTCGAGCCGCGCACCAACGTGTCGGTCCTCTGCGGCGGGGTCGAATTGGACCTGCGCGAGGCGGTACTGAGCCGTCACGAGGTCACCATCCAGCTCGCCGTGATCCTCGGAGGGGTGGACATCACCGTGCCGCACGGCGTACGAGTGATCAACAACACCTCGGCGATCCTGGGCGGCACCGACCTCCACGGCACCGATCAGGTCACCGACCCCAACGCCCCGGTCGTACACCTGACCGGAACCTGCATGTTGGGCGGGGTGGACGTCAAGGCGAAGAAGGTCAAGAAGAAGCGCAAGGGCAAGCGCGGCGAGTGATCTGCCTCGCACCATCGGGGCCCTGGACACTCGGTCACCTGTCCACATAGTGAACGAGCTGCGCAAACCTCATCCCCTGACCGCCACGGGCGTCCCACGGCCGAGTACCGTGGACTACGCCATGAGTGATGAATCCACGTTGTTGGTAACGATGACCGGGCACGACCGTCCCGGGATCAGCGCGCGTCTGCTGAGCACCCTTTCCGTCTTCCCGGTGACCATCGTCGACCTGGAGCAGGTCGTTCTCGGTGGGCGCCTGGTACTGGGGACCGTGCTCGAGGTGGATGAGAAGGTCGCCCCGGGGGTGAGCCATCAGCGCGTCTACGAAGAGGTCCGCTCCGCACTCGACAAGACCGCGATCGACCTCGACATGGACGTCGAGTACGCCGACGGGAACGGGCGGGTCAACGCCAACGGCGACGAGCATCTGCACGTCACCGTGCTGGCCTCCCCCCTACGTCCCGGTGCCCTGAGCGCCATCACCTCGTGTGTGGCCCGCTCCGGCGCGAACATCGACCGTATCGAACGGCTGTCCGCCTACCCGGTGACCTCCGTGGAGATGGAGATCTCCGGGGGCAACGCCGACCACCTCCGCGCCGAACTGGCCATGGAGTCCGCCACCCAGGGGGTGGACGTCGCCGTACAGGCCGGTGGCCTGCACCGACGAGGCAAGCACCTGGTCATCATGGACGTGGACTCGACCCTCATCCAGGGCGAGGTCATCGAACTCCTCGCGGCCCACGCGGGCTGTGAGGAAGAGGTCGCGAAGGTGACCGAGGAGGCCATGCGCGGCGAACTGGACTTCGAGGAGTCCCTCCGCCGCCGTGTCGCCCTCCTCGAAGGCCTGGACGCCTCCGCCATCGAGAAGGTCTGTGGCGAGATCCAACTGACCCCCGGTGCCCGCACCCTGATCCGCACCCTCAAACGCCTGGGCTACGAGTGCGGCATCGTCAGCGGGGGCTTCACCCAGATCACCGACGTCCTCGTGGAACGCCTCGACCTCGACTACTCAGCCGCCAACACCCTGGAGGTCGTCGACGGCAAGATCACCGGCCGCCTCGTCGGTCCGATCATCGACCGCAAGGGCAAGGCCACCACCCTCCAGCAGTTCGCGGAGGAGGCCGGAGTCCCCCTCAACCAGACCGTGGCCATCGGTGACGGTGCCAACGACCTCGACATGCTCCAGACCGCCGGCCTGGGTGTCGCCTTCAACGCCAAGCCCGTCGTCCGCCGCCAGGCCGACACCTCGGTCAACGTGCCCTACCTGGACACCATCGCCTTCATCCTGGGCATCACCCGCGAGGAGATCGAAGCCGCCGACCTCGCCACGGACCCCACCCCCTGACAGGGTCCGCACGCCCTTGTACCTGTGGCCACTACCGACGTCGGTAGTGGCCACAGGTACAAGGGCGTGCGGA
>NZ_DYZD01000459.1 GCF_020741345.1 Nocardiopsis listeri | reverse complement strand
CCGTACCCCTGGGCGGGCTGCTCGCCGACCGTCACTCACGTCGCGCCGTGGTGCTGTGGTCCGGGCTCGCCGCCGCCGGGGCCACCCCCGCCCTCGCCGCCGGTCTGGGCACCTCCACCGCGCTCATGGCAGTGGCCGCCGTCGTCGTGGGCGTGGGCCAGGGCGCCTGCCGACCGGCCTTCCAGGCCCTGACCGCCGAGGTCGTCGCCGTCGAGGACCGCCAACAGGCCAACGCCGCCCTGACCTTCTCGGTGCGCGTGGTCACCCTGCTCGCCCCCGGCCTGACCGCGCTGGCCGCCACCGTCACCGGTCCGGCGGTTCTGCTCCTGGTCACCGCCGGGCTGTGGCTGGCCGCCGCCCTGCTGCCCCGGGGCGCCGACACCGTGCCCGGCGCACCGCGCGAGCGCGCCCCCTTCCACGTGGAGTTCGTCGAAGGGCTCACCGAGGCCCGCCGTCACCCCTGGTTCCTGTCCGGCCTGGCCGCCCTGACCACCGTCATCGCCCTCGGCTACTCGGCCACCAACGTGCTGCTGCCGCTGGCCAGCCGCGACCACTACGGCACCGAGGCCGTGCTCGCCGGTGCCCTGACCGCCTACACCGCGGGCGCTCTGGTCGGCGCGATCCTGGTGTCGCGTTGGAAGCCCCGCGCCCAGGGCTGGTGGGCGCTGTTCGGGCTGGGGCTCTACGCCCTGGCCCCGCTGAGTCTGGCGTTCCCGGTCGGCGCGGTGGCGGTGTTCGCCGCCTACGCGGTGGTGGGGCTGGGCGTGGAGCTGTTCAACGTCCCGTGGTTCACCGCCGCCCAGCGCGAGGTCGCCCCCGACAAGCTCGCGCGGGTGTCGTCCCTGGACTTCCTGTTCGCCTACGGGTTCGCGCCCGTGGGGTTGGCGCTGATCGCCCCGGCGGCACAGGCGTTCGGTGCCGAGGCGGTGCTACTGGGCTGTGCCGCGCTGTGCGTGGTGGTCCCGGCCCTGGCGGCGCTGGCCCCGGGCGCTCGGGACTTTCGCACCCGGCACGGGCGCGTCTGAACCCGTGCCGGGTCGCGGTCCACTGCTCGTGGTTCAGAGGGCTTCCTCGTGGGTTTCCACGGTCCACTCGCGCATCCGCTCGCTCGGGGTGATCCCCAGCCCCGGGCGGCCGGACAGGTGCATGCGACCGTCCGCGATCTCCAGGTGCTCCTCGAAGAGCGGGTCCAGCCACTCGAAGTGCTCCACCCACGGCTCGTGCTGGTAGGCGGCGGCCAGGTGGACGTGGATCTCCATCGCGAAGTGCGGCGCCAGGTGGAGGTGGTTCCGGTCGGCCATCGCCAGCACCTTGAGGAACCGGGTGATGCCGCCGATGCGGGGCGCGTCCGGTTGGACGATGTCGGCTCCCCCGTGCCGGATCAGCTCGGCGTGCTCGGCCACGCTGGTCAGCATCTCGCCGGTGGCGATGGGGGTGTCGAAGACCTCGGCCAACCGTCCGTGCCCGGCGAAGTCGTGGGCGTCGAGGGGTTCCTCGATCCACACCAGGTCGAAGGGTTCCAGGTTCCGGCACATCCGTCGCGCCTGGGCCCGTGACCACTGCTGATTGGCGTCGACCATGAGCGGGAAGTCATCCCCCAGGTGTTCGCGTACCGCCTCCACCCGGGCCAGGTCACGAGCGTGGTCGGGGTGCCCGACCTTGATCTTGATCCCGCCGATGCCGCGTTCCAAGGACTCGGTGGCGTTGGCCAGGACCTCCTCGGTGGAGGCGTGCAGGAACCCGCCCGAGGTGTTGTAACAGCGCACCGAGTCGCGGTGGGCGCCCAGGAGCTTGGCCAGCGGGAGCCCGGCCCGCTTGGCCTTGAGGTCCCACAGGGCGATGTCGAAGGGCGCGATGGCCTGGGTGGACAGTCCCCCACGGCCCACCGAGGCGCCCGCCCAGACGAGCTTGTCCCAGATCCGTTCGATGTCGTTGGGGTCCTCCCCCAACAGCGCGGGTGCCACCTCGCGGGCGTGCGCGAACTGGCCCGGGCCGCCGGCCCTCTTGGAGTAACCGAACCCGATGCCCTCGTGGCCGGCCTCGGTCCCGACCTCGGCGAAGAGCATCGCCACCTCGGTCATGGGGCGCTGGCGTCCGGTGAGGACCTTGGCGTCACTGATGGGGGTGTCCAGGGGCAGGGTCACCGAGGAGATCCGGACCCGGGTGATGCGGTCCTGGGTGGCTGTTCCGGGCGTGGTGGTCGACATCCACTGTCCGTTCTGTGGTCCGGGGTCGCGGGAGGGCGGGTGGTGGGCCCGCCCTCCCGCGCGGGGGTTTCGGGGTGGGCTCTCGGCGGCCCGGTCAGCCGCCGCCGGTGGCCGACTCGACCTCGGTGATGAACTGCTCGGCGGCCTCCTGGGAGGTGATGTCGCCGAAGAGCAGGTTGTCGGTGACCCGGCTGCTGATCTCCACGACCTCGCCGGCGCCGATGGGCGGGGGCGGGTTGCCGTCCAAGATGGTGCCCTCGACCTCCGCCATGAACTCGGCGGTCTGGCTGTCGGCCTCGGACAACTCCCCCAGGATCGCCTCGCGCACCTCCAGGTTGGCGGGCAACCCCAGGTCGGCCAGGAGCAGTTCGGAGGCGGCCGGGTCGTTGAGCATGTGGTCGAGGAAGAGCGCGGCCTCCTCGGGGTGGTCGGTGCCCGCCGAGACCGTGTAGTACATGGCGGGCTTGAGGAACAGGCCGGTGCGGTCGGACTCGGTCTCCCCCGGGTAGCGCAGGAGTTGGATGTCCCGCCCGGAGGTCTCGCTCACGCCGACCAGCTGGTTGGTCCAAAAGTGCGCCATCGCGCCGCGGTTGGTGGAGACCACCGACTGGTCGATGCCGCCCGCCTGGATCTCCACGCTCTCCGAGGCGCCGGGCTGGCCCCCGTTGTCGACCAGGTCCTGGGTGATCTGGAACCAGGCGGCGAGGGTGTCCTGCGAAAAGCCCAGCGAGCCGTCGTCGGCGTAGAGGTTCTCCCCATGTTGGCGGGCGAAGACCTGGAAGCCCGCCTCGTTGTAGGCCATGCTCTGGGTGCCGACGTACTCGCCGTCGGTGGCCTCGGTGATCTCGGCGGAGATCTCGACGTAGTCCTCCCACGTCCAGGTCTGGTCGTCGGGCATGTCCACGCCCGCCGCCTCGAAGGCCTCGGGGTCGGCGAGGATGGCGTAGGCGTTGACCCCGGTGGCCACCCCGAAGGTGCTGCCGTCCAGGTCGCCGCTCTCTGCGATGAGCGGGTCCAGACCGGACAGGTCCAGGCCCTCCGGTTCGTTGAGGTCCAGGAGGGCGCCTCGCTCGGCGTACTCGCGTAGGTAGCGCTCCTCCTGCATGGCGATGTCGGGGGCGTCGTCGGCCGCGGTGTTGGTGGCCAGGCGGTCCCAGTAGGAACCCCAGTCGGTGCTCTCCCCTGTGACCGTGATGCCGGGGTTGTCCGCCTCGAAGTTCGCGATGACCTCGTTCATGGTGGACTGGCGTTCGTCCGAGCCCCACCAGGAGAAACGCAGCTGGACGGTGCCCGCCTCACCCGATCCCCCACAGGCGGAGACCACCAGGACCAGTGCGGTGACCGCGGCGGCCGTGCCGGCCGTCGGTCCGGGGCGGGTTCGGAATCGGCCGGGGGGTTGGCGCATGCCGTGGACTTCCCTTCGAGTGCGAGGGCGGGCTCGGCCCACCACCGCGTGTGAAGTTGCGTGAAGAAAGCGTTCCCCCCTTGTTGGTAAGCGCTATCCAAGGGGTGGATTCCGACATTTTTAACATCGTGTTTCACGGGTGTCAATGGCTCCCCCTCACGAGGAGACCACCCGAAGAATCGACGGAACCCACCCCCTGGATTGGCCTGAACACCAGGTGGAAGCCGCTTTCAGCAAGGTGCACGATGGGCGCGCGCCCCCGAGCGTCGACGAGTGCGCCCACGCGGTCGGACCGCGACCCCCGACCGCGACCCGATCGAAATCCGGAAAGCGCTTACTGGCCGCGGCCGTCCCCCGACCAGGCGAAAGTGTGGGCGCCATCGATCCGGGGGAACACCAGACCATCGCCCTCGAGACGCGGTTCCCCAAGACCCGCGCCGACGCCGTTCACCGAACGTTCGCCGTCCCAGCGGAGCACCCCGTCCACCGAGACCCGGCGCGAGCGGCCCAGCAGCGGAACCACCACCTCGCCCACGCCTTCGGAGGGCTCCACCGTGAGGACGAAGGTGTCGGAGTCCGCGTCTTTGGACCAGCGCACGGCCAGCCCCCCGCCCGGGGTCGGCACCCGCCCCTGGGCCCACTCCAGGTCGGCGACCTGCGGCGCGACCCGCCAGTTCCCGAACCCGGGAGCGGTGGGCCGCACACCCAGAACCCCCTCGCCCAAGGCGGGCACGGCGGTGGTCCACGGGGTACCGGCGAAGGCGCCGCGCGGGCGGCTCCCGTCGTTCTCCCAGGCGAACCACCCGGTCCCCGGCCCCTCGTCGAGCATGTGGCCCCACCAGCGCCGGATCAGGTCGAGGGAACCCCGGGTGTCGCCGTTGCGCACACGGCCCAGGGCCTCCAACGCCTGGATGTAGCCCTGGATGTCGGAGGCCCGGTAGGCGTTGTCCTCGAACTCGCTGGAACGGGTGCCGTACGGCGTCGCCAACTTCGTGCCCAGGAAGTCCATCGCCCGGCGGGCCCGCTCGGGGTCCAGGGTGCCGAACACCAGGTTCCCGGCGTTGGCGTCCCCGCTGTGGTCACCGGTGGGGTCGTCGGTGTTGAGGACCATCGCGCCGGCCTGCTCGTCCCAGAGTCGGGCCAGGAGCGCCTCGCGCAGGTGTTCGGCCCGCCCTTCCAACCGCCGAGCGGTGTCGGGATCGCCCGCGATGTCCCGCTCCAGCGCGGCCAGCCCCTTCAGGGCGTCGTACAGTACGGCGTTGGTGAGGGAGTCGACCCCGGCGGCCAGGTCCAGCGGTGACCAGTTGGCGACCAGGGCCAAGGACGCGTCCGGGTCGGTGCGGCGGTCCTGCTCCTCCCGGAAGAGACCGTCGGCGTCGGTGCGGCTCTCCAGGAAGGCGACGGCCCGGCGCGCGACCGGCAGCAACGGGCGCACGAACCCGGTGTCACCGGTGTAGAGGTGGTGGTCGGCCAGGGCGGCGACCCAGAAGGCCGTGAAGCTGTGGATGGTGGCGTCGTGGAACAGCGAGATGTCCTCGCCCACGAACCCCAGGGCCTGGTCGGGGTCGGGACCGTTCTCCGGTACCCGCCAGCCGTTGGGCGGCCCCGGCTCGTTCGGGTGTTCGGGATCGCCGTGGACCAGGTGGGAGGCGGCCATGGGAAACGAACCGTCGGGGTTTTGCACCCAGCCGAACCGCATCAGCGAATTGCGCACCAGCCACCGATAGTCGCTGCTCTGCTGGTACCCGGCCAGGGCCTGCATGTGCATGTCGCCCATGAAGATCACTCGGTCGAACGGGGTGGTGAGCATCCACGGACTGGGCCCCTCGGGAGCGCCCGGCAGGTCGCTGTCCTCACTGACGGAGGCCAGGTCACCGGTGTGGGCGCTCAGGTGCCAGGCTCGGTTGAGCAGTGGATCGCTGGACAGGAAGTGACCGTCGCGGGTCACCGGGTAGACGGTGGAGCGCAGCCGGACGTGGCCGATGACGGCCTCACCGGGACCGTCCAGGGTCAGCAGCAGGTAGCGCGTCTCGCGTTTGCCCTCGCTCACCAGGGTGGCGGGGCCCTCGCGAGGATCGAACAGGTCGACCCTGGACCAGGGCGCGGCGTCGGTGCCGAAGAAGGCCTCGATGCCGTCGCCCTCGGGGGCGAGCTGATCGCGGAACTGGGCGTGCGCCACCCGTAGCGGCGCCCCGGAGATCCGTTCGACCCGCACCTCCAGGTGACCCATCGCGAGCTGTCCCAGGTCCACCACCACACGGGTGCCGTGGCGTTCGGTGGTGCGCAGGACCAGGGGCGGCCCATCGGGCACGGCCAGACGGTCCGGATCAGGCGCCCCGACCGGGTCGCCCTCGACGGTGACGGTGGCCGGTTCGATGAGCGGGATGCCTGGCAGGACCACCAGCTCGCGCCAGGAGTGGTCCTCGGGTAGCGGCGTGCGGGAGAGTTCTTCGGCGGTCGGCATGGTGTCTCCTTTTCGGGTCGTGCTCTCGACCCTAGGAACCATCACTGAGACGATCCATGCTCTGGGGTCTGCTTTTCCTTCGTGGAACGCTCACACCGGCTAG
>NZ_DYZD01000458.1 GCF_020741345.1 Nocardiopsis listeri | reverse complement strand
ACGGGTCCATCCCCGCGTGCGCGGGGAGCAGGCCCGGATGATGGGCATGACCTCGGGTGGCAGGGGTCCATCCCCGCGTGCGCGGGGAGCAGCGGCGAGGTGTATGAGGACCCGTGGGGCCTCGGGGGTCCATCCCCGCGTGCGCGGGGAGCAGCTGGCGCGGTAGCGGGCGACAAGGTCTTCGTCGGGTCCATCCCCGCGTGCGCGGGGAGCAGTCTCGCTGACCTGCGGGTTCACCCCGCCGATCGGGTCGAATCTGCAACTTGTCGAGAAACAGACATAACCGACATCGACTTTCCCGTAGTGGCTGAGAGGAAGACTCACACAACCAGGCGCTCCGGGCAAGGGACACCTCTCTAGGAACCCAGGTGATCCAGGACGCGGGAGCGGGCCAGGTCGAACGCCTCCTCATGGAACCCGGGTGACCCCCGCTCGGCGAACCAGTGGCCCGAACCCTCGTAGGTGTGCACTCTCGGTGCGACCCCCACCGCACGGAAGCTCTCGGCCACCTCCCCCAGCTCCTCGGCGGTGAGGTACGGGTCCTCAGGCACGACGTGCAGGTCGACCCGACGAAGACGCCCCACCTCTTCCCCGGGCGGCCGACCACCGTAGAACAGCACCAGCCGGTCCGGCCCATCGGCCGCCCTCCCGAGCAGTCGAGAGGCGAAGGAGGCGCCCAGGGAGAAACCCATCGCCGCCCAAGTGCCGGTGAACTCCGAGGTGAGCGCGTCCAGGCGGTCAAGGACCGCACCGTGATCCAACCCTTCGGCGAGGACCTCCGCCTCCTCGACGGTCGAGGCGACCCTCCCCTCGTAAAGGTCCGGCACCACCACCCGGCGACCCACACCCGCGAGAAGGCCCGCCCATTCGCGCACCGCCGGGGTCACACCCCACCAGGGGTGCAACAACAGCACCGGGCGCCCGTCCTCTGGCCCGGCCCGGAACTCGTCACCGCTCATGTTCGATCCTTTCCGTCCCAGGCATCCTCTTGGAGTCCACCGACAGAACCACCCTGGTGTCCTGGGGAACCACGTGTCGCAGGAGTGAAGACCTTCTTGATATGCACGTGTGTCAACTTGGATGGTGCCGATCACACCCATCCCCTCGGAGGCGTCCATGGCACCGCGTTACGGCGACTACCAGCTGGAGATCTACCTCAACGGACTGACCGGAGTCCTACCGAAGTACCCCATGACCGCCGCTGAACTGGAGCGCAGGGCGAAGGAGGCGTTGCCGCCGTCGATCTGGTCCTACGTCGCGGGCGGCGCCGGCGACGAGCGCACCCAGGACGCCAACGCCACCGCCTTCGAACGCTGGGGCCTGTACCCGCGCATGTTCGTTGGCGCCACCGATCGGGACACCTCGGTGAACCTGTGCGGGATCGAGCTGCCCTCTCCCGTGATGATGGCCCCGGTGGGCGTGGTGGGTCTGTGCGCGCAGGACGGGCACGGTGACCTGGCCACGGCGGAGGCGGCGGCCAGGACGGGTGTTCCGATGATCGCCTCCACCCTGTCGCAGGACCCGTTGGAGGAGGTCGCGGCCCGGTTCGGGGACACCCCCGGGTTCTTCCAGCTCTACACGCCGACGGACCGAGAGCTGGCCCAGAGCCTGGTCCGGCGGGCGGAGAGGGCCGGTTTCAAGGGCATCGTGGTCACCCTGGACACCTGGGTCACCGGGTGGCGCCCGCGCGACCTGTCCACCTCGAACTTCCCGCAACTGCGGGGCCACTGCCTGGCCAACTACACCCGCGACCCGGTCTTCCGGGAGCGTGTGGGCGAGGACGCGGCGTCGGACGCGGTGGTCGCGCACTGGGCCGGCATCTTCGGCAACCCGCTGACCTGGGACGATCTGGAGTGGCTGCGTTCGTTGACGGACCTACCGCTGATCGTCAAGGGGATCTGCCACCCGGACGACGCGCGGCGCGCGGCGGACGGGGGCGTGGACGCCATCTACGTGTCGAACCACGGGGGCAGGCAGGCCAACGGTGGTATTCCGGCGCTGGAATGCCTGCCGGACGTGGCCGCCGCCACCGACCTGCCGATCATCTTCGACTCGGGGGTGCGGTCGGGTTCGGACGTGGTCAAGGCCCTGGCCCTGGGCGCGACGACGGTCGCGGTGGGCCGCCCGTACGTGTACGGGCTGGCGTTGGGCGGAGTGGACGGGGTGGTCCACGTCCTGCGGTCGATACTGGCCGAGGCCGATCTGCTCATGGCGGTGGACGGCTACGGGTCGCTCGCGGACCTGAACCCGTCGGCGCTCAAGGATCTGCGCTGACTTCGCACCGGACATGACGAAGGGCCGGCGCGTGGGCGCCGGCCCCTGGCGTCATCCAGGTACCGAAGGCCATCGATCACTCGACGCTGTGCTTTTCCAGGAACGTGTAGACGTCGTGTTCGTCCACGCCGGGGAAGGTGCCCGCGGGCAGCGCGGACAACACGTGGGAGTGGGCACGGGCCGAGGGCCACACGTTTCCCTCCCACTTTCCGGCCAGCTCCGCGGGCGGACGCACACAGCACTCGCCGCCGGGGCAGTTGGACTTGGTGCGGTTGGTGGTCTCACGCCCACGGAACCAGCGCGACTCCTTGTAGGGCACGCCCAGGGTGATGGCGAAGTTGCGCTCACGGCTGGGGTCGACGTGCGCCACGCACCAGTGGGTGCCGTTGGGCTTGTCGGTGTACTGGTAGTAGATCGAGTACCGGTCGGGTGACTGGAAGACCTGCCGTCCCGACCACTGGCGGCACATGCGCTGACCTTCGATGGCTCCCGAGTCGTCGGTGGGGAAGACGAGCCCGTCGTTCTCGTAGGCCTTGTAGATGATGCCGGTCTCGTCGTTGCGGATGAAGTGGCAGACCAGGTCCAGGTGGCGGTGGGCCAGGTTGGTGAACCGGTGCGCGGCCATCTCGTAGGAGACGGAGTAGACGTCGCGCAGGTCCTCCACGGACAGGTCGCGGGCCTGTTTGGCCTCCTGGAGGTAGGTGACGGCTGTGGATTCGGGGATGAGCACGGCCGCGGCGAAGTAGTTGGCCTCCACCCGTTGACGCAGGAAGTCGCCGAAGTCGCGGGGCTGGTCGTGCCCGAGGATCACGTGGCCGAGGGTCTGCAGGAGGATCGTGCGCGGGCTGTGCATGCCCAGGCTGGTCTCGCGCTTGAGGTAGATGCGCCGGTTGACGTGGTCGGTGAGGGAACGCACCGAGCGCGGCAGGTCCTGCACGTACTTCAGGGAGAAGCCGTGGTGGGTAGCGATCGCGAGGATCTGCCCCTGGGAGATGGGCCCCGCGGTGTAGTTGACGGCGTCGAGGGTCTCGGCGGCGGCGCGCTCGATGTTCTCGAAGTAGTTGCCGCGCTCGCGCATCTGCCGACGCAGGTCGGCGTTGGCCCGTCGCGCCTCCTCCGGGGTGGCGGTGGGCTTGGCGTTGCGTCGCTTGAGCTCGTCGTAGAGACCGACGATGTGTTCGAGGACGTCGTTGGGGACCCTCTTGCCGACCTTCAGGTGCGGGAGGTTGAGGCCTTGGTAGAGGGAGTCGCGCTGGGCCTCCTCGACGGAGATCTCCAGCTGCGCCCGACGGCTCGGGGGCTGCTTGGAGAGAAGTTCTTCGATGGACACCCCGAGGGCCGCGGCCAGGGATGTGAGGAGAGAGAGCTTGGGTTCACGTTTTCCGTTCTCCAGCAGCGAGAGCTGCGAGGGGGCGCGCCCCACGCGTTCTCCCAGGTCGGAGAGGGTCATCCCGCGTGCGCGGCGGAGATGACGGAGCCGCTGGCCAAAGGTGACGAGATCTAGGTCACCTGTCAAAGACGGTATTTCTTCAGCACCAAAGTACGCCATGGCTTCATCTTACGGAAAGAATCAACGATCTTCACCCGATTTCGAGTGGAAAAGTCTTGGATCTTCCCTAAGAATCATAGTTACCGGCGGGGAACTTACCGCCCAGGGCTCAGCCCCTGGCCCTGGAAGGACCTCCCTCGACCGGTAAGAACACCTTGGGGACTACACGAAGGCGGGAACGAACATGAGCACCAGCGCTCGTCGTCAGGAAGCCAGCGCCGCGCTCCAGCGCGACTGGGAGACCAACGCCCGTTGGGCGGGCATCGAGCGGACCTACTCCGCCGACGACGTGGTCAAGCTGCGCGGTTCGGTCACCGAGGAGCACACCCTGGCCCGCCGCGGCGCCGAGCGCCTGTGGGACCTGCTCCACACCGAGGACTACGTCAACAGCCTCGGCGCTCTGACCGGCAACCAGGCCGTCCAGCAGGTCCGCGCCGGCCTGAAGGCCATCTACCTCTCCGGTTGGCAGGTCGCGGCCGACGCCAACCTCGGCGGCCACACCTACCCCGACCAGAGCCTCTACCCGGCCAACTCGGTCCCGTCCGTGGTCCGTCGCATCAACAACGCGCTCCTGCGCGCCGACCAGATCACCTGGTCCGAGGGTGACGACAGCGCTCCCGAGTGGCTCGCCCCGATCGTCGCCGACGCCGAGGCCGGTTTCGGTGGCACCCTCAACGCCTACGAGCTGATGAAGGGCATGATCGCCGCCGGCGCCTCCGGCGTCCACTGGGAGGACCAGCTGGCCTCCGAGAAGAAGTGCGGTCACCTGGGCGGCAAGGTCCTCATCCCGACCGGCCAGCACGTCAAGACCCTGAACGCGGCCCGTCTCGCCGCGGACGTCGCCGACGTCCCGTCCCTGGTCATCGCGCGGACCGACGCCCAGGCCGCGACCCTGATCACCAGCGACATCGACGAGCGCGACCAGCCCTACATCACCGGTGAGCGCACCGCCGAGGGCTTCTACCGCTTCCGCAACGGCGTCGACGCCTGCGTCGCCCGTGGTCTGGCCTACGCGCCGCACTCCGACCTGCTGTGGATGGAGACCGCGACCCCGGACCTGGAGGTCGCCCGCGACTTCGCCGAGCGCATCAAGGCCGAGTACCCGGACCAGATGCTGGCCTACAACTGCTCGCCGTCCTTCAACTGGAAGCGTCACCTGGACGACGCGACCATCGCGAAGTTCCAGCGCGAGCTGGGCCACATGGGCTACAAGTTCCAGTTCATCACCCTGGCGGGCTTCCACTCGCTCAACTACTCGATGTTCAACCTGGCCAAGGGCTACGCCCAGAACGGGATGACGTCGTACGTCGAGCTGCAGGAGGCCGAGTTCGCGGCGGAGGCCCAGGGCTACACCGCGACCCGCCACCAGCGCGAGGTCGGCACCGGCTACTTCGACGCCATCAGCACGACCATCTCCCCCGAGGCCAGCACCACGGCTCTCACCGGTTCCACCGAGGAAGACCAGTTCTCAGAGGCTCACTGAGTCCGGTCTTCGTTTCCTCAGAGGTCGTCCCACCCCGCTTTCGTGGCTGGGGCGGGGCGGGGCGACCTCTCCCCCTAGCCGTCGGCCATACGCGCTCCGTGTCACACGCGTATGGCCGACGGCTTTTTCCGTGTGCGGACCGTCGAGTTCAGTGGAAGTTCATCCCGAACGTGTGGGCCCCGCTCCCGCCGATCGGGAAGGATGCGTGAACCGGCCGTATCCGTCCAGACCGTTTGGAGTCACCGTGAAGTTCGAGGTTCTTTGCGAGGGTCTGCTCACCACCGGCCGCCGTGTCCTGGCGGCCGGAGCGATCGCGGGTGTCGCCGTCTTCGGCGTCGCCGCGTGCGAGGACTCCGATGGAGACGACCCGGGCGTCGAAATCGAGGACGGTGACGACCGCGACGACGACGGTGACGATGGGGACCGCGACGACGATGACGGCGACGATGACTGATCCCTTCCCGCCGATGTGATCTTCGGGGCGAGGAGTGGTGTCCTCGCCCCGACCTCGTTCCCACGGGCACGATCGGCCACGCGGGTACATTCGACTCGTGACCGACAGAACCCACCAGGACCCGAGCGAACCCGCGCCCTCTCCGGCCGTCTCCGAGACACCTTCGAAGTCCCCCGGCACTCCCCCGGACGCGACCGCCGAGATGAGGGTCCCGAACCTGCTGCCCGATCGCTCCCTGCTTCGTTGGGAGATCCTGTGCGTGCTCGCCCTGTCCCTGGGCGCCGCCGCGGTCTCGGCGACCATCACCTTCCTCGGTGTGCTCACCGCGCCCGAGTCGATGGCCGATCAGACCGCGAACCTGATCCGCTCGCGCGCGCAGAATCGGCCCTGGCTGGACCTGTCGCTTCAGCTGTACGCGGTGGTCTTCGCCCTGGCACCGGTCGCGTTGGTGGTCTACCTGCTGCACCGGACCGGGGAGTCGGCGCGCACCGTGGGCTTCGACCGGCACCGACCCTGGTTCGACGCCTGGAGCGGGGTGCTGCTCGCGGCGGCGATCGGCGCCGGCGGCCTGCTGGTGTACCTGGTGTCGTGGCAGCTGGGGCTGACCCGCACCATCGTGCCCAGCACCCTGGAGGGCCACTGGTGGGAGACGCCGGTGCTGATCCTGCAGGCCCTGAAGAACGGGGTCCTGGAGGAGGTGATCGTGGTCGGGTACCTGCTGCACCGGCTCGGTCAGCTGGGTTGGTCGCCGTGGAGGGCGGTGCTGGCGAGCTCGGTGCTACGGGCGTTCTACCACCTGTACCAGGGCGTGGGCATGTTCTTCGGGAACCTGGTGATGGGGCTGGTGTTCGGCTGGTTCTATCTGCGCTACGGACGGGTGATGCCACTGGTGGTGGCGCACACGGTGATCGACATCGTGGCCTTCGTGGGCGCCGTGTACCTGATCGGGCGATTCGACTGGCTGCCGATGTGATCCGCCCCGACTCCGGGTATCAGCTCGGGGCGCTCCGGTAGGTGAGTCGGCGCAGCAGGGTCTCGGCGGGGCCGCGTACCCCGGCGCGGTCCATCCGGTACGCCGCCACCAGCGCCACCGACCAGCTCGACAGGTGCACGCCCAGGCCCGGACCCCACGCCGCAGGGAACGGGGCGAACACCAATGACCGGGCGAGGTAGCCGCTGAGCGAACGGCGGTCCGGGGCGACCAGTGCGCGGACCGGAAAGCGACTCTCGGGCCCGACGGTCACGGGCCCGGGGGGGTCCACGAGCAGCCCGAAGATGGTCGAGACGACCGTGGCCAGGGCCCCAGGGCCGACAGGAACACCACCCACACGCGCAGGGTCCGGTCGGCGCGGCCCGGGAACAGCGGGACCATGATGAGCCCGACCCCGTGACTTCCGTGAGGGCGCACCCATGACGCCATGTCACTGGTGGGAATGTCGCTGTGGCGTGGCAGGCTCCACGCATGGACGTGACCTTGCAGGTGACCATCGACTGCGCCGACCCTCGAAGGCTCGTGGACTTCTGGTGCCGGGCCCTGGGCTACGTGCCCGAGCCACCGCCCGAGGGGCACGCCACCTGGCGGGACCACTGGGCGGCGATGGGTGTACCGGAGGAGGAGTTGCCCGGAGGCGCCGGGGAGATCCCGGAGTCGATCGTCGACCCGGCCGGTCGGGGGCCACGGGTGTGGTTCCAACGGGTGGCCGAACCCAAGGTGGTCAAGAACCGGGTGCACCTGGACGTGAAGGTCGGTGGTGGGCGCCGAGTGCCGTTGTCCGAACGCGTCCGACGGGTCACGGTCGTGGTCGAACGGTCGACCGCCGCGGGCGGCACCGTGCTCAGGGTCCTGGACCATCCGGACATGGAGTACTACGCGGTGGTGCTCCAGGACCCCGAGGGCAACGAGTTCTGCGTGGTGTGAGGGCCAGGCGACGGCGCCGGCCGGGGAGTCGAACGTCCCCCCCCGCTCTCGACGCCCCGGGATGCTCGGTGGCGCGAGGCGGTGTGCCGTGTCGGGGGACGGTGGTCAGCGGCGCGGTTCCCAGCGAAAGAGTCGGGTGGCCGTCAAGAGGGCGACCACGACCCAGGCCAGGGTGGGCGCCAGGAGCCACAGGGAGTCGCCGAGCGGTACGCCGCCGTTCCAGGCGTTGACGATCAGTTCACTGGCCGAACCGCCGGGCAGCAGCCGCTTGAGCAGGGTGAGTTCCTCGGTGCCGGTGAACCCCACCCAGCCGGACACCGCGAGTGTACCCACCAGCAGGGGCAACGTGGTGACCTGGGCGTGGTCCGGGGAGTCGGTCACCCCGGCCGTTGCCAGACCCAGGCCGAGCATCATGACGACCGTGGACAACACCGCCACGGACAGCAGCAGCGGGTCGGCCGGTCCCCCGGCGAACACGGTCAGCGCGACCAGGACCACGGTCACCTGGAGCACGGTGATGGCGGTGACGGGCAACAGCGACCCGGCCAGGATCTCGCCGTCACCGGCGGCGGTGGAGCGCAGCCGTTTGAGGAAGAGGTTCTGTCTGCGGGAGGCGAGCGTGGTGACCGAAGTGCTGTACAGACCCAGTGCCACCACGAGGAACACCACGACCGCGGCGGTCGCCCCCAGGTCCAGGGCGGGGATGAGGTCGTGCGGATAGACGTAGAAGGCGCTGAAGGCCGTGGGCGGCACGAGCATGGTGACCAGGACCAACCCGGTTCCGGAAGATCTGGATCAGCTCGCCCTGGGCGATGGTGAGCATGGCGTGGATCCTTTGCGGGTGTGGGTGCGCGGGTGCGGGTGCTTTGAACGTGGGTGCTTCGGATGTGATCGCGGGCGCAGGCGCGGGTTCAGGCGTCGGCGGTGTCCAGGGCTCGAAAGACGTCGTCCAGCCGGGTCGGGCCGGCCTCCAGCCCGCGTAGTTCCACGGCGTGCTCCCGTGCCCAACCGAGCAGGGCGTACATGTCCCCTTGAAGGTCGAGGGTCTGGGCCATGAACGTCCCGTCCGGTCGTCGGGCCGCCGACAGTGGCGGTCGCGGCGCGGTGTCGGACACCGAGAAGCGGATGAGGGACGGCAGCGCACGCGTGAGTTCGGCGACCTTCCCCGCCCCGGGTGCCGTTCTCACCGAGGATTCGGACACCGTTTCGGACACCACCACCCGATCTTGGAAGGACGCTCGATGACCACCGTGGTCCTGGCCGACGACGAGGCCCTGTTGCGTTCGGCACTGGCGGCGTTGCTGCCCATGGCAGGACGAGATCACCGTGCTCGCGGAGGCCGAGGAGGGCGGATCGGCGGTGGAGGCGACCCTGCGGCACCGTCCCGACGTGCTCGTCATCGACCTGGAGATGCCGGGGGTCGACGGGCTCGACGCGGTGGCGCGGGTTCGCCGCGAACTACCGGAGCAGGTGATCCTCATGCTCACCCGGCACGCCCGGCCCGGGGTACTGCGCCGCGCTCTGAAGCTGGGCGTTCAGGGGTTCGTCAGCAAGTCGGCGGATCCGGCGCACATCGCCTCGGTCGTGCGGAGCCTGCACGAGGGGCGCCGGTGGATCGACCCGGACGTGTCGGCCCTGGCGGTCATCGACGACAACCCGTTGACCGAGCGGGAGGTCGACGTGCTGCGGGTGACCGGCGATGGTTATTCGGTCGCGGAGATCGCCGGGCGGCTGCACCTGGCCCGGGGCAGGGTGCGAAACTACCTGTCGAGCGCGATGCGAAAGACCCAGACCCGGACGCGGCATCAGGCCGCCCGCTACGCCCGAGAGCACGGCTGGCTCTAGCTCGCCGGTGGGTTCTCGGACGCCGCGATGCCGGAGGAGCCGGAAGCTCCCCGGACATCGGTGGGATCACGACCCCGGGGCTCCGCGGGCGAGGGTCCGTGGCCGTGGTCGACCCTCGCGAGCGGTGGCCGCGTTCGGGTCAGGCGCGGGCTTCTCGTTCGGCGATGACGTCCTCCAGGTAGCGGGGGCGCCCCACCAGCAGACCCACGGCGAGGTTGAGGACGACCATGCCGATGACCATGATCATCGGGGCGTGCCAGCCGCCCGAGATCTCGTGCAGCATTCCGAAGAGGAAGGGCCCGGCACCGCCCAGCAGGTAGCCGAGGCTCTGGCTGGACGCGGACATGGCCGCGGTCCCCTCGGCGGTGCGGGTGCGCACCGCGAAGATGGTCAGGGCCAGGACGAAGCTGCCCATGCCCACACCGATGAGGGTGGTCCACACCCAGGTGCCCGACAGCGGCGAGACCCACAGGCCGACGAACCCGACCAGGTAGGCGACGACGAACAGCACCACGAAGGGGCGTTGGTCGCGCACGCGCACGATGAGCGTGGGCATCACCAGGGACATGGGGATGCCCAGGGCGGTCAGGTAGGCCAGCATCACTCCGGCCGACTGGGCGTCCATGCCCTGGTCTCGGAGCATCTGGGCGAACCAGCCGAACATGATGTAGGCGATGGAGGACTGGGTGCCGAAGTACAACACCCCCTGCCATCCCAGAGCGGTGGACAGGACCCGACGCGGTCCGATCACGCGGTCGTTTCCGCCCGTGGCGGGTTCGTGGCGCAGGACCAGCAGCCAGGGCAGCACGGCGACCAGACCGAAGAGCGCGTAGACCCCGATGGCCACACGCCACTCACCGGTGGCCTCCTCCAAGGGCACGGTGACGGCCGCGGCGACGGCGGTGCCGACGGCCAGGCCGGTGGTGTAGACGGTGGTCATCAGACCGACCCGGTGCGGGAAGTGCTGCTTCACCAGGGCCGGGAGGATGACGTTGCCGATCGCGCCACCGGTCAGCGCGACGACGCTCAGGGCGAGGAACAGCCAGGGTTCGGGGGCCAGGGCGCGGGCGACGAGGCCGAGGGTGAGCGCGCTCAGCGCGTACACGAGCAGGTGGTGGGAGCCGAGCCTGCGGGCGAGTGTGGGGGTGAGTCCGCCCAGGAGCGCGAAGCACAATACGGGCAGGGTCGTGAGCAGGCCGGCGCCCACCGCGCTCATTCCCAGACCATGCGTGACCTCGTCCAGGACGGGTCCGACGCTGGTGATGGCGGTGCGCAGGTTGAGTGCGGCCAGTGCGATGGCTACGGCGACCAGGAGCAGGGCCTTGCGCGAAAGCGCGGAGGCGGTTTCGGTCCCGGCCGCGGCGGTGTTTTCGGGAGGTGTCATGCGCGTAGGGGTGGCGCTCATGGGACGCGGCTCACATAATCGTAGGATGACCCTATGTACTTCATGAGGATAACGCATTGCCCATGAGGGCCTATTCCAACGCCCATCTGGTCTAGGCTCCGTCCTTAACCGTTCCATACCTGTGCGCTGGCCCTGTCATCCGGCGACCCGCCCCTAGGAGGTTTACGCGTGCCCCTCGCCTCTACACGCCGGACCGGTCTGGTCGACCAGGTCATCAGTCAGCTACGAGCCCAGATCGACTCCGGTGAATGGGGTGTGGGCGACCGTATCCCCACCGAATCGGAGCTGTCCGAACAGCTCGAGGTCGGTCGCAACACCGTCCGCGAGGCGGTCCGGGCCCTGGCCCACGCGGGCCTGTTGGAGATCCGTCAGGGCGCCGGCACCTTCGTGCGCGCCTCCAGCGAGCTCGGCGGTGCCCTGCGCAGGCGCCTGGAGCGCTCCCGACTGCGGGAGAACCTGGAGGTCCGGCGCGCCCTGGAGGTGGAGGCCGCGCGCCTGGCGGCACTGCGCCACACCGAGGAGGACATGGCCGACATCGATCGCGCCATGGCCCTGCGCGAAGAGGCCTGGCTCGGCCGTGACATGGGCGCGTTCGTGGAGGCGGACTTCACCTTCCACCGGGCGGTGGTCAACGCCACCCACAACACCCTGCTCATCGACCTGTACGACGACATCGCCCAGGTGGTCTACGCGAGCATCGCGCACACCGCCTACGAGCAGAGCGACGAGGCCGCGGAGCAGCCCTCCTCCGCCACCGAGGGGATAGACCACAGCAAGCTGACCGAGGCCGTCCGCGACGCGGACCCGATCCGGGCCGCCCGCGAGGCCACCTGTTACCTCGACGAGCTGCTCTCCCTCACCCAGGACTGACGCCTCACCACTCGGCGCACACGAGGGCCCCGGGCCGAACACGCGAGTCGTGTCGTCCCGGGGCCCTCGTTTCGCCTTCGACGTTCTTCTCAGTGGTCCCCACCGTAGACGTCGGTGACCGCGGAACAGGAGCCGCGGCGCGACCGCGCCGCCGGGTGCTCGCCACCGCGCGCGTCCCGGCGCGGGTTGAGCGCGCGAGGGCGGCCACGGCGGGCGGTGAGGTCGGTCGGCCTCTCGGGGGCCTCTTCCCAGCCGGTGACCCGCGAGGGGTCGAGGCCGAGCAGGTCCAAGGTGCTCGCCCCCTCGCTCACGGCGTCGATGATCTCGCGTTCGCGGGAGATGCTGCTCATGGTGTCGGCGATGATGGCGCTGACCTGACCACGCGGCAGGCAGACCACCCCGTCGTCGTCGGCGACGATCCAGTCGCCGCGGCGGACCGACAGCGGGACGGGGCCGGTGGCCTCCATGGTGATCTGGCGGCCCACCGAACCACCGGCGTCGTGTCCGGCCTCGCGGACCGAGACCCCGGTTCCGAAGACGGGGAGTTCGCAGTGGGCGATGGCGGCGACGTCGCGCACGCATCCCTCCAGGACGATTCCGACGATGCCCTTGGTGCGGGCGGCCACGGCGAGGATCTCGTCCACGTAGCCGTACTCGGGTTCACCGGAGACGTCCACGATGAGCGCGGAACCGGGCGGGGCCTGGGCGACGGCCACGTGCAGCGCGAGGTTGTCCCCCGGGGCGCAGCGGACCGGGAAGGCGGTCGCGGCGAACGCGGCTCCCGGCCAGACGGAGAAGAGGTGGGTACCGAACGGTCGCCCCCCGCTCCGGGCCAGTGCCACCGTTCCCACAGCCGTCAACGTCTTCGCAAGCGCCATGTCAGCCTCCATTACACCCGCGCCCGGTGTGGCCGGCTCGAACCGACCTCTTCCATACTCACGGGTAACTTAAGCGTGACGCAAGCCATACGGGCGGGAAACACGTAAAACGTTACCGGCGGTTACACGGATGGCCGGAACGATCACCCGCTCCCAGGCCGTCGCACCGCCCGTCACCCCGCCTGTGTCGCACCGACGGCGGCCACCGCGTCCAGGGCCACCCGCGCCGCCGCCACGTCGTGCACCCGGAACACCCGCGCACCCTCCCGCGCCGAGACCGCCAGCGCGGCGAGCGTGCCCTCTCCCCGATCGGTCAACCCGACCCCCAGGGTCTCCCCCACGAAGTCCTTGTTGGAGACCGCCACCAGGACCGGCCAGCCGGTCGCGGCGAGTTCGCCCAACCTCCGGGTGAGCTCCAGCGACTGGTAGGTGTTCTTACCGAAGTCGTGCGTGGGATCGATCATCACCCCGTCGGGCCGTACGCCCAGGGAGACCGCGCGTTCGGCCAGGGCGCACACCCCGGAGATCACGTCGGCGACCACGTCGTCGTAGTGGACCCGGTGCGGGTCGGTGCGCGGGGCCAGACCACCGCTGTGGCTGCACACCAACCCGGTGCCGTACTCGGCGGCCACCCGTGCCAGGTCGGGGTCGGAGCCGGCCCAGGTGTCGTTGATCATGTCCGCGCCGGCCTCCGCGCACGCACGCCCCACCCGCGCGCGCCAGGTGTCCACGGAGATGACCACGTCGGGGTGGCGCTCGCGCAACTCCCGTACGAACGGGACCGTGCGACGGATCTCCTCGTCCTCGTCCACAGGAGCTCCGTAACCGGCCTTGACCCCGCCCACGTCGATGACGTCCACCCCCGCCGCCACGGCGTGGTCGGCGGAGGCCAACGCGGCCTCCAGGGCGTAGGTCGCGCCCCGGTCGTAGAAGGAGTCGGGGGTCCGGTTGATCACCCCCATCACCGCGTACCGGTTACCCGCGTACGTGTGTGAACGCAGTCGCAGTGTCCCTGTTCCCTCCGGCACCGCCGGACCACCTGTCGCCATGGGCCCATCCTGGTCCATGGTCGAACACGGTGGCCAACCGGGACCGGCGCCGGAAGGGTCGGGGACGAGCCCCTCAGCTCGGGATCCAGGCCTCCGGGCGTTCACCGCCGCGACGTTCCTTGCGCACCCGCAGATGCTCCCAGGTCTCCACGTGACCGACGCCCATGGTGGAGCGGATGGTCTCCAACGCCTCCACCAGACGGCAACGGTCGGGGGCGGTGAGCCTGCCGACCACGTCATAGCGTCCGAAGCCGCTGGCCAGGAAGGAGACCCGGGCCATGTTGGCCAGGGCACTGCCCAGCGCGTCGGCGTCTCCCCGACAGTGCAGACCGAACCCGAGCTGTTCGTTGGAGCCCGCCGCCGTGGGGTCGACCAGAGCGGTCACGTGCACCACCCCGGAGTCGAGCAGACGCACCACCCGGGAGCGGGCCGCGGCCTGGGACAGTCCCACCTGGCGCGCCAGGTCCGCGTACGAGGCCCTGCCGTCCTTGAGAAGCCTGCGGACCAGTCGCCAGTCCAGCGCGTCCAGTTCGATGTCGTGGAGCTCGCGCACACTGCTGTGGGCGTCCTTGTACACGGCGTTGGCCCGGAATACCTCCGCGCCCTCCACACCCGGCAGCGAGCGCAGGTGGGCCATCTCCTTGGTGAGCGCGGCGTCGTCGGCCACGCGTACCTGTGCCACCGCGGGGAAGCGCCCCGCGGTCTGCGCCGCGAAGGTCACCGCCTCCCGCTCCTCCAGGGTCTCCAGGACCGGTTCGACCGGCCCACCGATCCGGAAGGACACGTGGCCCAGGACCTCCATGCCCACCACACCGGC
>NZ_DYZD01000457.1 GCF_020741345.1 Nocardiopsis listeri | reverse complement strand
TGGTGCACGGCGAGCCCGAGCGCAACGACATGGTCCAGTACTTCGCGGAACAGCTGGAGGGCTACGCCACCACCGAGAACGGGTGGGTGCAGTCCTACGGTTCACGGTGCGTTCGCCCGCCGATCCTGTTCGGCGACGTCTCGCGTCCCGAGCCGATGACGGTCGAGTGGATCACCTACGCCCAGTCGCGTACCGACAAGCCGGTCAAGGGCATGCTGACCGGCCCGGTCACCATGCTCGCCTGGTCGTTCGTGCGTATCGACCAGCCGCTGGGTGAGACCGCCCGCCAGGTGGGTCTGGCGCTGCGCGACGAGGTCGCCGACCTGGAGCGGGCCGGTATCCGGCACATCCAGGTCGACGAGGCGGCGCTGCGCGAGCTGCTTCCGCTGCGCGAGGAGCAGAGGGCGGCGTACCTGGAGTGGGCGGTCGACTCGTTCCGACTGGCCACCTCCGGGGTCGCGTCCAGCACGACCATCCACACGCACATGTGCTACTCGGAGTTCAACCAGATCGTCGACGGGATCGAGGCGCTGGACGCCGACGTCACCAGCGTCGAGGCGGCCCGGTCGCGCATGGAGCTCGTGGAGGCCCTGGGAGAGCGCGGTTACAAGCGCGCGATCGGTCCGGGCGTGTACGACATCCACTCGCCGCGGGTGCCGTCGGTCGAGGAGATCGAGGCCTCGCTGCGTCTGGCGGTCTCGCACGTGGACGCGGCGAACCTGTGGGCCAACCCCGACTGTGGCCTGAAGACGCGCGGCTACGCCGAGACCGAGCAGGCGCTGCGCAACATGGTGGAGGCGGCCCGCCGGGTGCGCGCCGACCTCTGATCCCACCCCGAACGCACGAAAAGGGGGCCGCGGCACGAAGCCGCGGCCCCCTCTCGTCGTCTCTTCCGGGGAGGAGCCGGTGGTCTCCTACTCGGCGCCGAGCAGGGCGATCGCCTCTTCGGCGGAGTTGGTCAGCAGGGCCTCGACGTCGTCGACCATCGTCAGGTCGGAGCCCTCGAAGTCCGAGACCTGGTAGGTGATCTCGATGTTCATGTTGGCCGCGCGCACCAGCATGATCGCAGTGGGGGCGGGGTCGTCGAGGATGATGTTCTCGGTGATGATGAGGTGGGCCTCATCGCCGAGACCGTCGATCTCCTTCTCCTCCTCCAGGTTCTCCTCCGGGTAGTAGTCGCTACCACCGGTGTAGCTGCTGAGGGAGTCCTGGTAGTCCGACGAGGCGCCCTCGACGGAGTCGCTGCCGGCGTAGGGCGTCGCGTACTCCAACCAGAGGCTGCTGTAGGCGCGTTCCGGGTTGCCCTCGGGAGCGTCGCCCGTGGCGGTGCAGCTGGCGCGGTTGTCGGAGACGCTCTTGCTGGGGTTGTCCCGCAGGATGAAGTCCGTGGAGACCTGCTCGGTGATGGCGTCGCAGGGCTCGATGGGCAGCGCGTAGGGCGGCTCCCCGGCGGGCCCGTCACCGCCGCCCGAATCGGGCTCCGCGGTGTCGTCGTCGACCGGCTCGTCGGTCTCCTCGGTGCCCTGGGTGGTGTCGGGGCCGGTCGCGATCTCCCCGCCGCCGTTATCGCGCGTCACGAGCATGACGATCACGGCGATGACGAGCACCACGATGATCGCGCCGCCGCCGATGACCACCCAAAGGCCGGCCTTGCCGCCGCCACCACCGCTCTGGGGCGGAGGCGGGGGGTATCCGCCTGGTCCACCCGGACCGCCGGGGCCGCCGTAGGGCGGCTGGCCACCCGCGTACATGCCCTGGTCCTGGCCGGGACCGCCCTGGTAGGGGCCCTGGCCGTAGCCTGGCTGTCCGCCGGTGCCGCCCCCGTAGGGGTTCTGCGGAGGCTGGTTGTAAGGTCCGTTTTCGCTCATGGCTCCCCTCGCCCGGTGAAGTATTGGCCGTGTTCTCTGGGACGCGTGTGCCCATTGGTGGGTTCTCACGAGTTTCCCGTGACGACCACCGGCGGATGGCCGGATGGATGACGGCACGGGAGACCGTGGGGGAGGAGAGCCCGGGACCACCGCCGGTCCGCGGGCGAGAGCGGTACGGCGAGGAGCGGGAACTCCCCGTGTCGTGAGTGGATGCCCCGACTGTGGCGCGGGGTTCTTTCCGACCGCCGAGATGATGCCGAGGGGACGGGCCGCGGCGACCGGGGGTCGGGACGACAAGCATCCTAACCGTGACCTTAAGGGGAGAGGTGGAGCGGGCCAGGGGTAACGGGGCGAATCGTCATCGATTCGTTCCGCTCGAGCCGCACGTCACCCTTGGCGTGACGTGATCGTGATTATCCTGTGCGGGCTTTCGAGTCGTTCCACCGGTAATGGAGAGCGTCCTTTTCGGCCCTTGGTCCCGAGAGGCGGGTGCGGAGGATTCGTGTTCCGCATCCGTCGGAGATCAGAACATCGAGATGTGCACGTGGTCGAAGTGGTTCTCGGTGATGCTGCCGCGGTCCGACATCGGGCGCCAGTCGGTGTCGCCCCGGCGCACATCCCAGATCTGCTGGCGGTAGATCACGTACATGACCCCGAGGTCGTCGGCGTTGTCCCGGGCCCAGTTCGCGATGTCCCAACCGCGCTCGATCTGTTCCTCCGAGGGCATGGAACCGTTGCCGTCCACCATGAAGTCGCAGGCCCGGCCCTTGGGGTGCTCGCCCACGACCCAGCCGCCCACCGCGCGATAGCAGCCGACGCCGCCCACCTTCGACCCTCGCCCGAAGATCTCGATGCCCAGGTCGCGCATCTGCTCGGTGCGCGGTGTGATGTTGTCGGGCGGTCGCATGGGCTGCTCCGGGTGATCGGCGATGAGCCGGCGGACGTCCATGCGCCGTTCCTCCAGCTCGTCCATGTCGGCCTCGGCCTCGGCCAGACGCTCCTCGGCGTTCTCCTGGGCGATCTCGTCCCGGGACAGGGCCTGGTCCAACTGGTCGATCTTGTCCTGGTTGCTGGTGGACAGGTAGTCGATGACGATCGCGCGCTCGATGACCTCGTCGGGTTCGGCCTCGACGAACAGCGACATGGAGGGGTCGATGCCGCTGCTGGTGTAGGCGGCCACCGCCAGGGAACGGACCTGTCCGCGAGCGGCCTCCACGTCCTCGCGGGTGGAATCGGCGCGCGACTGGGCGCGGTCGGCCTCCTCCATCACGTTCTCCATGTCCCGGAGCTCACCGTTGTACTCCTCGGTGAGGGTCTCCGCGCGCGCCTCCAGGGTGCTCATGTCCTC
>NZ_DYZD01000456.1 GCF_020741345.1 Nocardiopsis listeri | reverse complement strand
GACAACTCCGACGCACTGCGCTGGTTCGAGCTGGAGGAGGCGAACCTGATGGCCGTCGCGAAGGTGACCGCCGACCAGGGCTTGGACGGCATCACCTGGCGGTTCCCCCACGTGCTGAGGCACTTTCCCGTCCACGGAAAGCCGTGGATCAGGATGCTCGGCCACGGTCTGGCGGCGCTGCGGAGAGATCATCACCCCCGGGCCGAGTCCGATCTGTGGGAAGGACTGGGCATGGCCCACCTTCAGGCCGACCGGCCCGACGAAGGCATCGAGCACCACACCCGCGCGCTGGAAATGAGGCGGTCGCTGGGGGACGAACGCGGGGTCCTCATGTCCTCGAACGCCCTTGGCCTGGCCCGCCTACGCGGTCGCGAGCTCGACCGGGCGCGCGAGGACTTCGAAAGCTCCCTCGTTGCCGCCCGAGACCTCGGTGACCGATTGTGGGAGGGGATCGCCTTGGGCAACCTGGTCCGCTGTCTCCTTGAGCTGGGGCAGCGAGAGGAAGCGGTCGCCCTGTCCGACCAGGCTTTGCGCATCCACCGAGAGACGAAGGACCGGGCAAGCGAGTTCGCCTGTCTGAGCGCCGTGAGCGCGGCCCGAAGGGAAGAGGGCCGGGCCGACCTCGCTCTGGCCTTGACCCAGAAGACCTTGGACATCGCTCACGACCTCGACCTCACCGTCTATGAGGGGTTCGCCCACCTGGAACTAGGCCGGGCGCGCGCGATGCTCCACCATCATGAAGAGGCCTTGGCCCGCTTCCACGAGGCGGCGGCCCTGCACCGCGTGATCGGCGAGCACGTCCGTGAAGCCGAGTCCTTCGAGTGCGTGGGCGAGGTCTATCAAGCCCTCGAACGCCCAGATGAAGCGGTGCGCTTCTATCAGCAGGCGGCCAACGGCTATCGAAGGCACGGGGCCAGGTGGAACCTGACGGTCTGCCTAGAACACCTGGCCGGCGTGTTGGAGGTCGCCGGGGAGCAGGACAGCGCCCTCGAACACCGGCGCGAGGCCCTCGCGGCCCTGGACGGATTCACCGATCCCCGAGCCGAGCGCCTGCGCGAGCAGATCATCGCCCACCTGGACAACGCGACCGGCCCCGGGTGGTCTCAGCTCTGATCGAGAAGGTCGCGTACCAAGAGGTGGATATCGGTCCACGGATTCCTGTCCCGTGGACGGGTTCCGACTCCGTGCCGCCTCGCCGGTCGTTCAGTGCGCCCGAGGCGACCGGCCGTGAACCTCCCCAGGTGAGGTTCAGGGCTCGATCGCGATGAAACACCCGACCGGTCGCTACTCGGAGTTCGTGGGCTGTGAGCCACGCCCATCCGAGTGCTTGATGAAGAATGAACCGAAGATACCGACCACACCGATGATCGCGGCCACCAGGAACGAAACATTCGCGCCGTGGACCAGCCCCTGCGCTCCGTACACTTCGGGATCACGAGTGGCCATGGTCATGACGCTGACCAGAACCGCCGTTCCGATCGAGGAGGCGACCTGACGCATGGTGTTGTTCAGCGCCGTCCCGTGGGGGATCAGTCGCTGCGGAAGATGATTGAGCGCCGCCGTGGTCACCGGCATCATGACCATGGAAACACCGAGCATACGCACCGTGTTCACCGACGCGAGGTATGTGAACGACGTGTCCACGGTTAGCACGGTGAGCATGAAGGTGGTGACGGTGAGCAGGGTGAATCCGATGACGGAAAGCCACTTCGCTCCGATGGCATCGAAGATTCTTCCGGTGACCGGCGACATCAACCCCATCACGGCGGCCCCGGGCAAAAGGACCAGACCCGATTCCATCGCGGTGAAGTCACTCATGTTCTGCATGTACAGAGGAAGAATCAGCATGCCTCCGATCATGGTGATGAACACGAGCATCCCCAGTACCGTATTGAGGGTGAACATGGGGTATCGGAGCACTCGGAGTTCGAGGATCGGTTCATCCAGTTTCAGCTGACGCAGGATGAAGAGGACCAGCCCGATCGCACCGATGATCAACGGCACCAGGACCTGGGGGGTCGCCCACCCCGCGTCGCCGACCGTTCCGAACCCGTAGAGAAGGCCACCGAATCCCAAGGACGAGAGGATGATCGACAGAACGTCCAGACGCGGAAAGGTTCGTTCGGTGACGTTTCGAAGGATGAAGTACGCGACGATCAAAACGATGAAGGCGATCGGCAGCATCATGTAGAACAGGACCTGCCAGGGGAGGTGATCGACGATCCACCCGGACAGGCTCGGCCCGATGGCGGGGGCGAAGGAGATGACGAGCCCGAAGGTGCCCATCGCCGTACCCCGTTTGTTCCGAGGGAAGATCGCGAAGAGAATCGTCTGCATCAACGGCATGATCATTCCACCGCTGGCGGCTTGGACCACCCGCCCGAGCAGCAGAACAGGGTAGACAGGGGCCAGAGCGCAGATCAGTGTTCCGGCGATGAAGATCCCCATCGCGGCCAGGAACAGGAAGCGTGTGGTGAAGTTCTGGATCAGGAATGCGGTGATCGGGATCATGATCCCGTTGACCAGCATAAAACTGGTCGTCACCCATTGTGCCGCACTCGCGGTGATACCGAAATCCCGCATGAACGCGGGCAGTGCCGTGTTCAGCAGGGTCTGGTTGAGAATGACGACGAACGCACCGGATACCAATACGGCCAGAACAACGTTCCGGTTCACCGGATTCGGATCGTGCGCGTCAGCCGGTTTTTCGTCCCCGTTCGTCAAGGTGGAATCTTCTCTCATGTGGTCGTTGGTCCCCGGCAGTGTGTCCGCCAGGGTTCCTGTGGTTTTCGGTGGGCAGGTGGCGTCGGCGGGTCGCTCCCCTCGGCCATGTTCCACCGCTCCGTCGTGGGCCCCGTCGTGGGATCACTTTCCACGTCTGTCCGGCTCCGGGACGATGACTCACTGTTCCATCTCCGTGAGGTCTCCCCTCTCCTCCCCCTTCACCGACTCCAGGATGTACCCCGGTCTCCGCAGGTCCGCGCAGGTGAACCGGGCGATGCTCACGTCCGGGTACAACCGCCGAAAGGCGTCCTGCCGCTCACCACGGTCCCTGGCCGACACACGCTGGGTGCCATGTGGCCCGGTCCCATCCTCCTCCCAGATGAGTCGAGCCCCTTCCCACCAGAGGTCCACCACCGTCCCGCCGGCAAGGTCGGTGCAGCGATGCTGGAGTTCGTCGGGCGACAGGCCCTCGCCTAACAGATCGAAATGACCCGGGTCTCCAGGAGTTCTGTCCCCGCTCGTCGGCCGGTTCCCACCATCGGCGGACGCTCACGTACCCGTGCCGTCCCCACATGGCGTGACTCATACCTCCGATGTCCTCTTCCTTGACCCGTTCCTGATCGAGGGTGGAGACCACCAGGCACACGGCGGTCTCGCGGTCCAGGCCCGGCAGGGTGTCGTGCAGGGTCTACCTGGGGCCGGTGACCCTCGGCCCATCGCCGGTTGACGCTCACGCAACGAACCCCTGTCCTTGGGGATCGCCCGAATCGAGCGCCTGACCCAGGAGCAAGCACCCCATCTCTCTCGTTGCCGGACGTGGGGCCCGTCAGCGCAGCCGCGTTCTGGGGCGCTTACTCCGAGCACGGGCGCGTGCGCTCAGAAGCGGCGATGGCGGCACTGGCTGGTACGTGCCCCATCCCAGCGTCCCCAGGAAAAACTCTGCGTCATCGACTCAACCGGGGCGGGAACCGCCACCTCAACCAGGCGATCAACACCATCGCACTGGTACGGATGGCCTATCACACGCCCCCGCGTGCCTATGTCCAACGGCGCACGGGTCAGGGCAAGACCAGCAGGGAGATCCGACGTTGCATCAAGCGCTACACCACGCCTCAGCTATACCGAACCCTGGCCTCACAACGGCTGCTTGACAAGCCGAAGCAGCATCTCATGGGGTGTCGGATCCAGCGGGGCCGAGAAGCGATGGGAACCCCCGGCCCGGCATATCGACACGTGTGGGCCGATCATGCCGTCTGTGTCAGTTAAGTCCCAGGATTCCCTGGTTATCCGGTGGAGCCGACAAGACCTCCTCTACTCGGTCAGGGAAGTCACCCTCCGAAGTGGCCAGCTCAGAGCGTGTTTGAGAAGGGGTAACGGTCCGGGCACTTCGCTCACGCTGCTGCCTTCAGGTCGCGAGCATGGCCACCATGCCTCGACGACCGACCTGCCCCCTGACCTGACCGATGAGCAGTGGGCCCTGATCGAGCCCCTGCCCCCACCGGCCAACACCGGAGGCCGACCCGAGAAGCACCCCCGCCGTGACGTGGTGGACGCGATCCTGTACGTGGTGCGCACTGGTTGCTCCTGGCGGCATCTGCCCGTGGACTTCCCACCCTGGCAGAGGCGTGTACTGGTACTTCTCCGCTGGGAGGAAGCCAAGGTGACCGAGCAGGTCATGGCCGCCTTGCGCCACCGGCCGCGCACCGCTCAGGGGCGCAGTGGCGAGCCCTCGGCGGGAATCATCGACTCCCAGAGCACCAAGGGCGCCGACACCGTCGGCCAGGGCACCCGGGGCTAGGACGCGGGCAAGAAGGTCAACGGCCGCAAGAGGTTCATCGTCACCGACACCCTGGGGCTGTTGCTGGTGGTGTGCGTGATGGCCGCATCCGTCCAGGACCGGGACGGGGCCAGGACCACCTTGTTGAGCCTGTACCTGTGCACACCGGTGCGGTTCGTGTTCGCTGACGCGGGGTTCGCAGGAAGGCTGGTGGCCCGGGCCGAGAGGTTCGTGGCCACAACGGTGCACATCGTGCGCAAGGCTCCTGGCCAGGTGGGGTTCGCGGTGATCCCACGGCGGTGGGTGGTGGAGCGCTCGCCGGCGTGGTTGGCCGCCCACCGGCGTTTGGCCAGGGACTACG
>NZ_DYZD01000455.1 GCF_020741345.1 Nocardiopsis listeri | reverse complement strand
TCGGTGTCGGTGGAGTTGGAGTTGTCCCACGCCTGGGGCATCGACCCCTACCAACCCGAGGGCGTGGAGCTGGCCAGGGACGGAGCGCGAGGTCTGGGGCTGAGCCACCGAGAGGTCAGGACGGTGGCCGGACACGACTCGGTCAACATGAAGACGAGGGTGCCCACGGTGATGCTCTTCGTGCCCTCGGTGGAGGGGGTCTCCCACAACGAGGGCGAGTACACCGAGGACGCCGACCTGGTGGCCGGGACGGCGATGCTGACCGAGGTGGTGCGTCGCCTGGGCGCGGGCGAGCTGACCTCCACGGGGATCTACGACCCCGCGGCGTCGAACTGAGAACACGTGGGCCCCGGCCGGAGCGTTTGCGGTCGGGGCCCACACGTGTGTGGTCGGGGTCAGCGCACCACGACCTCGTCGCGGACGCGCAGGCGTTCGCCGTACAACCCGCCGAACGCGGTCACCAGGGCGATGCCGGCCAACAACAGGGCCGCCACCCAGGAACCACCGTCCGCGTTGTTCAGCAGTGCGGTGGCGATGAAGGGCAGGAAGCCGCTGAGCGCCCCGGCGAGGTTGTAGGCCAGGGACACCCCGCTGTAGCGCAGTCGGGCGGGGAACAGTTCGGTGAGCAGGGCTCCGGAGACCGCGTAGGCGATGGACAACACGGCCACTCCGGTGGCCACCGCCAGCACGACCAGGACGGGGGAGCGGGTGTCGATCAGCCAGAACACCGGGAAGGCGATGATCGCGGTGGCCAGGCCGCCCCACATGGTCACGCGGCCCGGGCCCATCCGTTCGGCCAGGCGACCGAAGATGAGGATGACGGCGATCTGGGCGAGGGCGGCGATCAGGGTGGCGTTGACCATGAGCTGGCGCGGCAACCCGAGCGTGTCGGTGCCGTAACTGATCGCGAACGTGGTCATCACGTAGAAGCCGCCCACACCGAGCATGGCCGAGGCGATGGCGATCAGCAGACGGCCCCAGGCCTGGCGGAACACGTCCAGGGCCGGGACCTTGGAGCGCTCCTGCTGCTGTTCCATCTCCTCGAAGACGGGGGACTCCTCCACCTTGCGGCGGATGTAGACCGCGATCAGCAGCAGGGGGAAGGCGGCCAGGAAGGGCAGACGCCAGCCCCAGGAGTCGAACTGTTCGGGCGGCATCATCAGCACCAGGGCGAAGGCCCCGGAGGAGAGCAGGGTGCCCACGGGGGAGCCGATCTGCGGCAGGGCGGCGTAGCGTCCGCGCTTCTCGGGCGGCGCGTGTTCGACGGCGATGGTGACCGCGCCGCCCCATTCGCCGCCCACCGCGACACCTTGGATCAGCCGGAGCAGGGCCAACAACAGGGGCGCGGCGATGCCGATGGAGGCGTAGTCGGGCAGGACGCCGATGAGTCCGGTGGCCGCGCCGATGGACACGACCGTGAGCAACAGTGCGGGTTTGCGGCCGATACGGTCGCCCATCCAGCCGAACAGGACCGCGCCCAGGGGGCGGGCGACGAAGCCGACGCCGAAGGTGGCGAAGGCGGCCAGGGTGGCCGCGGTCGCGTTCAACGTCGTGAAGTACAGGCGGTTGAACACCAGGGCGGCGGCGGTGCCGAAGAGGAAGTAGTCGTACCACTCCAGGGCGGTGCCGACGAAGGCGGCGAAGGCGATCTTGCCCGCTTCGCGTTCCTTGACCACCGCCGAGCCGGTCGGCTCCTTTTCCTGGGCGTCCCCTGAATCGAGGTCACGCATGGGTGGGGTTCTCTCCAATCGGAAGGTCCGCGTGCGGGTCGGGGCGCGGTCGTTCGAAGTACGGTGTCGTGGGGCCGTCAGAGGCCGTGGTTCGCGGTGTGACGGTCCGGCGGGCCGAGGATGTCGGTGCCGTGGACGGGCCGGCCGTCGACCAGGGTCGCGAGGACACGGATCGAGCCGATGCCCTGGTCCGCGGTCTCGACCGGGTCGCGGTCCAACATGACCAGGTCGGCGAGTCTGCCGGGGGTGAGGCTGCCACGACGGTGTTCATCGTGGCTCGCCCAGGCGGCGTCCAGGGTGTAGGCGCGCAGGGCCTGTTCGGGGGTGACACGTTCGTCGGGGGCCAGTACGGCTCCCCCGGAGGTGGTGCGTTCGACCATCGATTCCATGCCCAGGAGCGGGGCGCCGGGGGCGACGGGGCGGTCGGAGCTGCCCGGGACGCGGATGCCGTGGTCGAGGAAGGAGCGGTGGCGGTAGAGCCAGGGGACGCGGTCCGGGCCCAGGGACGTGGCCATGGCGTCGCCGACGGTGTGCAGGAAACGGGGTTGGGGCACGGGTACGACACCCAGGGCGGCCATGCGGGGGAGCTGGTCGGGGCGTACGATCCCGGCGTGCTCGACGCGGTGACGCACGTCGGGGCGCGGGTGGCGGCGTTGGGCCTCCTCGAAGGCGTCCAGGGCCAGGTCGATGGCGTCGTCGCCGATGGCGTGGGCCGCCACCCGCCAGCCGGAGAGGTGGGCGGCCACGACCAGGTCGCGCATCTGTTCGGGCGGGTTCTGGTACACGCCGTGACCGTGCCCGCACAGGGGTTCGGTGACGGCGGCGGTGCGGCCGATGAGGGAGCCGTCCAGCCAGATCTTCATGGGTCCCAGGCGCAGCCGGTCGTCGCCGAAACCGGTGCGCAGGCCCAGGTCGATACCGGTGGTGAGGGCGTCCTCGGGGTGGGCGGTCAGGGGGTGGAGGTTGTCGGCGGCGACCATGAGCTCCACGCGGGGCAGTAGGAGCCCCAGGTCGCGGGCGCGTTGGTAGGCGGCGGCCTCCACGGGGGAGCGACCGACGAGTCCGTGGCCGATACCGGCCTCGACGACGTGGGTGAGGCCCTCGGCCGCGTAGACGCGGGAGGCCCGTCCCAGGGCGTCGGTGAGTTCGTGGACGGGGTAGGGCATCACCAGGGCGGTGACCAGCTCCTGCGCACGTTCCTGGAGCAGTCCGGTGGCGGTGCCGTGGGCGTCGCGGACGATGACGCCGCCCTCGGGGTCGGGCGCGTTCTCGGCGCCGGCCAGACGCAGGACCGCGCTGTTGACCGCGCACATGTGTCCGGAGCGGTGTTTGAGCCAGACGGGACGCCCCTGCGCGGCACGGTCCAGGGCGTGGCGGTCGGGGTGGGCGCCGAGCAGGGTGTCGTCGTAGCCGGAGCCGACGATCCACTCGTCCTCGCCCAGGGTGGGGGCCTTGGCGGCGACGGCGTCGTAGAGCTCGTCCAGGGTCGCGGCGTTCTCCAGGGGGAGTTCGCCCAGCGACTGGCCGAACCAGGCCATGTGGTTGTGGGCGTCGGAGAAACCGGGGACGAGGGTGGCGCCCTGGCAGTCGACCTCGGTGCGGGCGGGCAGCTCGGCGACGTCGTCGTCGAGGCCGAGGACGCGGCCGCCGACGATGCCCACGGTGGTGGCGTGGGGGTGGGTGTCGTCGAGGGTGCGCACACGCGCGTGGGTGAGCTTGAGGTCGAGCATGCGGGCAGGGCTCCAGATGGGGTGTGTTCGGGCTTCCCTCCAGGTTGCAGGGTGTGTGACCTTGTGCTCAATGACGATTCACCCTGGATCCGGACCCCCGGGATGGGCAGATGCACAACCGGGTGCCGGTCGGTGGTGAGGGCTCCGGCCCTTGTAGGGCGCGGTGGCGGTTATCTAGCCTTGCGGCGGGCCACCGAAGCACTCGACGACGTGACAGAGGAGCGGTTTGAGCACGCACACGCAGCGACCCATCGACATCGACCACTGGCGGGAACGGCTGGCGGCCCTGGCCGAACGGCACGGGGTGCCCGGCGCCCAGCTCGGGATCCTGCGCCTGGGCGCCGACGGTGACGACGAGGTGGTCGAGATCGCGCACGGTGTGCTCAACGTCGGTACGGGGCACGCCGTCGACACCGGTTCGGTGTTCCAGATCGGGTCGATCACCAAGGTGTGGACGGCCACGGTCGTCTTGAGCCTGGTCGACGAGGGACTACTGTCCCTGGACACCCCGGTGGCCGAGACGCTGCCCGAATTCGATCTGGCCGACTCCGAGCACGCGGCGCGGATCACCGTTCGTCACCTGCTGAACCACACCAGTGGTATCGACGGCGACATGTTCACCGACACCGGTCGAGGCGACGACGTCCTGCACCGGTACGTGGAAGGGTTGCGAGACTCCGCGCCGATCCACCCGTTGGGCGCCACCTTCTCCTACTGCAACGCCGGGTTCCCACTGTTGGGCCGGATCATCGAGGAGCTCACCGGGTCGGTGTGGGACCAGGCGATGCGGGAGCGTCTGTACTCCCCGTTGGGATTGACCCGGGCCGGCACGCTGCCGGAGGAGGCGGTGCTGCACGGGGCCGCGGTGGGGCACGTCGCGGATCCGGCGGGTGCGGTGCCGGTCCCGGTGTGGGGCATCACCCGTTCGATGGGGCCCGCGGGGCTGGTCCACGCCAACGCCGGGGACGTCTTGGCCTTCGCCGCGATGCACCTGAGAGGCGGCAGCACCGCCGGTGGCGAACGGGTGCTCGCGCCGGAGTCCGCCGAGATCATGAGGCGGCACTCGGTGGACCTGCCCGACCCCGACACCCTGGGCGATTCCTGGGGTCTTGGTTGGATCCGCTACGGCTGGGGCGGGTACCGGTTGGTGGGTCACGACGGCAACACCATCGGACAGTCGGCGTTCCTGCGTCTGTTCCCGGAGGCCGGTCTGGCGGTGACGTTGCTGACCAACGGCGGTCAGGCCAAAGACCTGTACCAGGAGCTGTACGGGGAGGTGTTCGAGGAGGTGGCGCGGGTGCGGATCCGTCCGGCGCCCACCCCCGTGGCCGAACCCGGCCCGGTGAGCGATGCCGAGGACCTGCCGCTGCTGGGGGCCTACCGCAACGCCGGGCAGCGTTTGGAGGTGCGGGGCCGTGGTGAACGGCTCGTGCTGCGCGTGATCGACCTGGGCAAACTCGTCGGGGTCGAGCCCGAGCCGCCCAGGGAGCATTCGTTGGCGCCGCTGCGGGAAGGCGCCTACCTGTTCCGTCCCGAGGGGCAGCGCACCTGGGTCCCCGTCACCTTCTACGCCCTGGAGTCGGGGCACGAGTACGCCCACTCGGGTGGGCGCGCGATGCCCCTGGTGGAGGGAGAGGGCCTGACCCGATAGGGCCGGCGGTGCGGTCGGGGACCCAGGGGCCGGGGTGTCAGCCCTGGGTGCGCTGGTCGATGATGCGGCGGAACTTGCCCACCGAACGTTCGATCCGCTCGGGGTCGACCACGTCCACGGTGACGCTGACCCCGACCTTGTCCTTGATGGTGGCGGTGATCTCACGGCTGAGGACCATGCGACGGTCGGAGGTGCAGTCGGGCGCGGCCTCCACGCGCACGGCCATGCGGTCCAGGCGGCCCTCCTTGGTGAGCACCAGCTGGAAGTGCGGCGCCAGACCGTCCAGTCCCAGCACGATCTCCTCGATCTGGGTGGGGAAGACGTTGACCCCGCGCAGGATGATCATGTCGTCGCTGCGGCCGGTGACCTTGTCCATGCGGCGCATGGGACGGGCGGTGCCCGGGCGCAGGGTGGTCAGGTCACGGGTGCGGTAGCGGATGATCGGCATGGCCTGTTTGGTCAGCGAGGTGAAGACCAACTCGCCGTTCTCGCCGTCGGGCAGGACGTCCTGGGTGATGGGGTCCAGGACCTCGGGGTAGAAGTGGTCCTCCCAGACGTGCAGGCCGTCCTTGGTCTCCACGCACTCGTTGGCCACGCCCGGGCCCATGACCTCGGACAGGCCGTAGATGTCCACGGCGTTGATGTCGAAACGGTCCTCGATCTCGCGACGCATCTTCTCGGTCCAGGGTTCGGCCCCGAAGACACCGATCTCGAGCGAGGTGGAACGCGGGTCGATTCCCTGATTCTCGAACTCGTCCAACAGCGTCAACATGTAGCTGGGGGTGATCATGATGATCTCGGGGCGGAAGTCCTGGATGAGTTGGACCTGCTTGGCGGTCTGGCCGCCGGAGGCGGGGATGACGGCGCAACCGAGTCTCTCGGCGCCGTAGTGGGCGCCCAGACCGCCGGTGAACAGGCCATAGCCGTAGGAGACGTGCACCTTGTGCTCGGGGCGCCCACCGGCGGCGCGGATGGAGCGGGCCACGACCTCGGCCCAGGTGTCGATGTCCTCGCGCGTGTAGCCGACCACGGTGGGTTGGCCGGTGGTGCCGCTGGAGGCGTGGATGCGGCTGATCCGGTCCTGGGGCACGGCGAACATGCCGAAGGGGTAGTTGTCGCGCAGGTCGGCCTTGGTGGTGTGGGGGAAGAGAGCGAGGTCCTCCAGCGTCTTGAGGTCCTCGGGGTGGACGCCCGCCTCGTCGAACTTGCGCTTGTACAGGGGCACGTTGGTGTAGGCGTGCTCCAGGGTCCAGCGCAGGCGGTCGAGCTGCAACGCGCGGAGCTCGTCGACGCTCATGCGTTCGGCCGGGTCGAGCGACTCGGGCGCGGGAGCCTGTCCGAGTCGTCGGGGGATCGCGGTGCCGGCCGGCTGCGTGGTGGTGTCCTGGCTTGCCATGGGCCTCTCCGGGTACGGTGCGCGGTGGCCCGCGCAGGCCGGAAGCCTGGGTGGGTGGGCGGCCCGCCGCGCGGTGACGGGTGTGGGTCGGCCCCTTCTCGGGGCGGACCGACTTGCTTACTGACCGAACGGTCGGTTACTAATGCATTTATCCAGTCTCCGACCTGCCGTGTCAAGGAGATGTGTCGATGAGTTCACACCAGACGGTGGCGCACGCCACCGCGCACAACATGGGAGGCCGTTCGTGAGCGACGTCTACGTGGTCGACGGGGTCCGCACCCCTCAAGGCCGGTACGGGGGCGCCCTCGCCTCGGTCCGCCCCGATGATCTCGCCGCCCGGGTCGTGTCCGAAGTCGTCCGTCGCAGCGGCGTGCCCGGTGAGGTCGTCGACGAGGTCATCCTCGGCGCCGCCAACCAGGCGGGCGAGGACAACCGCAACGTGGCGCGCATGGCGACCCTGCTCGCCGGCCTGGACCCCAGCGTGCCCGGCTACACCGTCAACCGGCTGTGCGCCAGCGGCCTGACCGCCGTCTCCTCCGCGGCCCAGGCCATTCGCTCGGGCGAGGCCGACGTGGTGGTCGCCGGTGGCGTGGAGTCGATGACCCGAGCCCCCTGGGTGATGGCCAAGCCCGGCACCCCGTGGGCCAAGCCGGGCGAGGTCGCCGACACCTCCCTGGGTTGGCGCTTCACCAACCCCCGCTTCGCCCAAGCCGACGCCGAGGCACCCGCCGACGCCTCCCCCGACGAGTTGCGCTACACCCTGTCCATGGGTGAGACCGCCGAGGAGGTGGCCACCCTGGAAGGGCTGAGTCGCCAGGAGTGCGACGCCTTCGCGCTGCGCAGCCACGAGCGCGCCATCGCCGCGGCCGAGGCCGGGCGCTTCGACGGCGAGATCGTCCCGGTCACCGTGCACGGTCGCAAGGGCGCGACCCACGAGGTCACCGCCGACGAGGGTCCGCGCGCGGGTTCGAGCATGGAGAGCCTGGGCGGGTTGCGTCCGGTGTTCCGTCAGGGCGGCATCGTCACGGCCGGCAACTCCTCCTCCCTGTCAGATGGGGCCTCCGCCCTGCTTTTGGCCGGCGCGGACGCGGTGGAGCGGTACGGCCTCACGCCTCGCGCTCGTGTGGTCTCCTCGGCCTCGGCCGGCGTCGCCCCCCAGGTGATGGGGCTGGGCCCGGTCCCGGCCACCCACAAGGTCCTGGACCGTGCGGGTTGGAAGTTGGACGAGGTCGGCGCGATCGAGCTCAACGAGGCCTTCGCCGCCCAGTCGCTGGGCGTGATGCGTCGACTGGGCCTGAAGGAGGACCGCGTCAACGTCGACGGCGGCGCCATCGCGTTGGGCCACCCGCTGGGCTCCTCCGGTGCGCGCATCCTGGTCACCCTGCTCAACCGCATGGAACGCGAGGACGCGCGGCGCGGCCTGGCCACCCTGTGCGTGGGCGTGGGCCAGGGGGCGGCGCTTTTGGTGGAGCGGGTATGAGCGACCACGACGAGGACTTCGAGACCCTTGTGGTGGAGCGGCGCGAGGACCGCATGGTGGTCGAGCTGCACCGCCCCGAGGCCCGCAACGCCATCAACGGGCGGATGATCGCCGAACTGCACCGGGTGTGCGCCGAACTGGAGGCCGATCCCAGGCCGCTGCTGCTGACCGGGCACGGCACGGTCTTCGCCGGTGGCGCCGACATCTCCGAGCTGCGCGAGCGCGGCCGTGAGGAGGCCCTGGCCGGGATCAACAGCCGCCTGTTCGAACGGCTGCACCGTCTGCCCGCACCCACCGTGGCGGCGGTCGATGGTTGGGCGTTGGGCGGCGGCGCCGAACTGTCCTATGCCTGCGACATCCGCATCGCCACCCCCACCGCCGTGTTCGCCCAACCCGAGCCGGGCCTGGGCATCATCGCGGGCGCCGGCGCGTGCTGGCGGCTCAAGGAACTGGTGGGCGCCTCCGTGGCCAAACAGGTGCTGCTGGGCGGTTTCCGACTGGACGCCGAGGCCGCGCTGCGTCACGGGCTCATCGCGCGGATCGTGCCCTCCGAGGAGCTGCGGGAGAGCGCCCACGCCCTGCTGGACCGCATGGCGGCCTCCTCGCCGATGGCCCTGCGCATGACCAAGATGGTCCTGGACGCCGACGGGGTGCACCCGCTGGCCGACGACCTGACCCAGGCGGTGCTGTTCGAGAGCGCCGACAAGCACGAGCGCATGACCGGTTTCCTGGAGAGGAAGAAGCGTTGACCGAGATCACCCCACGGGGCGTGCCCGAGATCGTGGCCGTCATCGGTGGCGGCACCATGGGTGCCGGTATCGTCCAGCAGTTCCTCATGGCCGGTGCACGCGTGGTGCTGGTCGAGGCCACCGTCGAGGCCGCCGAGGCGGGCCGTGGTCGGGTCGCGGCCGGCCTGGACAAGGCGCGTGAGCGCGGCAAGATCGACCTCGAACCGGGCCCCTACCTGGCCCGGATGGACGCGGTCGCCGACACCGCCGACATCCCCGCGAAGGCCGGTATCGTCATCGAGGCCGTACCCGAGAGACCCGAGCTGAAGATCGCGGTGCTCGCCGCGGCCGAGGCCGTCGTGGGCGAGGAGACCGTGCTGGCCTCCAACACCAGTTCGTTGTCGGTGACCGAACTGGCCGCCGCGCTCAAACGTCCGAGCCGATTCCTGGGCACGCACTTCTTCAACCCGGTCCCGGCCTCCAAACTGGTGGAGATCGTCACCGGGCCCGAGACCGACCCGGCCGTGCTGGAGTCGGTGCGCGGCTGGGCGGGCGCGCTGGGCAAGACCGAGATCGTGGTGCGCGACGCCCCCGGGTTCGCCACCAGCCGTCTGGGCGTCATGTTGGGCCTGGAGGCGATCCGCATGGTCGAGGAGGGCGTGGCCTCGCCCGCCGACATCGACACCGCCATGGAGCTGGGATACCGCCACCCCATGGGGCCGCTCAAGCTCACCGACCTGGTCGGACTGGACGTGCGGTTGGCCATCGCCGAGTACCTGGCCGCCGAACTGGGGGACCGGTTCACCCCTCCGGAACTGTTGCGCCGTAAGGTCGCCGAGGGCAGGCTCGGCCGCAAGAGCGGCGAGGGCTTCCACATCTGGGACGAGGGAGACAAGGCGTGAGCGAAGACAAGGCGGCGTGGTTCGAGGAGGCCGACGGGCTGGCCACGATCCGGCTGAACACCCCGGCGCTGACCGGCAGGGTCAAGGAAGAGCTGCTGGAGGCGGTGAACCGGGCGGCCGAGTCCACCACCGCGCGCGCGGTGCTGTTCCTGGGGTCGGACAAGGCGTTCTGCGTCGGGCAGGACCTGGCCGAGCACGCGCGTCTGCTGGAGGACCCCTCCGGCCCGGGTGCGTTGGACACGGTGCGCGAGCACTACAACCCCATCGTGCTGGGCCTGGAGCGCATCCAGGTGCCACTCGTGGTGGGCATCGGCGGGGCCTGCGTGGGCGCCGGGATGGGCTTCGCCCTGGCCGGTGACGTGCGGGTGGCCGCCCGCCGCGCCAAGTTCGGCACCGCCTTCACCGGAGTCGGTCTGGCCTCGGACTCGGGGCTGGCGATGCGTCTGGTGCGCAGTCTGGGCCAGGCCCGGGCGATGGAACTGATGCTGCTGGGCACCATGATGGTCGCCGACCGGGCGCTGGAGCTCGGCCTGGTCACCGAGGTGGTGGACGACCAGGACTGGGAGAGGCGCGCCCGCGAGGTGGCCCGGAAGCTGGCTTCGGGGCCCACCGCCGCGTTCGTGGCGGCCAAGCGCGAGGTGCGCTCGGCGGCCGAGGGCGGCCTCGAAGTGGCGGAGCTGCTGGAGGAGGAGGCGGACCTGCAGAACCAGCTGGGGGAGACCGCCGACCACGTGGGCGCGGTCAACGCGTTCCTGGCCAAGCAGAAGCCCACCTTCACCGGGAAGTAGCCCCCGCGGGGTGCGCGCCGACCTTCACGGCGCGCACCCCTTGCATCGGACCACCACCTCCGGCGATACTAATTACTGACCGAACGTTCGGTTATGAATGGGGAATGATCAATGTCGACCACGGCCCAGGAAGCGCCCCCCGGCGCCGACGAGGCTCTCCAGGCGGAATTCGACGCCAGGATCGCGGCCAACCAGCGCATCGAACCGCGTGACTGGATGCCCGAGGCCTACCGCAAGACCCTCATCCGTCAGGTCTCCCAGCACGCGCACTCGGAGATCATCGGGATGCAGCCCGAGGGTGACTGGATCGCGAGCGCGCCCAGCCTGCGCCGCAAGGCCATCCTGCTGGCCAAGGTCCAGGACGAGGCCGGTCACGGCCTGTACCTGTACGCGGCGGCCGAGACCCTCGGCGTGGACCGCGCCGACCTCACCGAGCGCCTGATCGAAGGACGCCAGAAGTACTCCTCGATCTTCAACTACCCGGCGCTGAGCTACGCCGACGTCGGCGTGATCGGCTGGCTGGTCGACGGAGCCGCGATCTGCAACCAGGTCCCGCTGTGCCGCACCTCCTTCGGCCCCTACGCCCGCGCCATGGTGCGCATCTGCAAGGAGGAGTCCTTCCACCAACGGCAGGGCTACGAACTGCTCATGCGCATGATGGCCGGCACCGAGGGCCAGCGCGCGATGGTCCAGGAGGCCGTGGACCGCTGGTGGTGGCCGTCCCTGATGATGCTCGGTCCGCCCGACGCCGACTCGCCCAACACCCAGCGGTCACTGGCGTGGGGCATCAAGATCGACACCAACGACGACCTGCGTCAGAAGTTCATCGACATGACCGTCCCGCAGGCCGACAAGCTGGGCGTCACCCTGCCCGACCCCGAACTGGCCTGGAACGAAGAGCGCGGCCACTACGACTTCGGCGAGCCGGACTGGGACGAGTTCAAGCAGGTCATCTCGGGCAACGGCCCCAAGAACGCCGAGCGTGTGGCCCGGCGTCGCGCCGCCCACGACAACGGCGCGTGGGTCCGCGAGGCCGCCACCGCCTACGCCGACAAGCACAAGAGCGTCCGGGAGGTCGCGGCATGAGCAACACCGACGGTCCGGCCCGACCCGAATGGCCCCTGTACGAGGTCTTCGTACGCGGCAAGCGCGGCCTCAACCACGTCCACGTGGGCTCCCTGCACGCCCCCGACGACGAGATGGCCCTGCACAACGCCCGCAACCTCTACACCCGGCGCAACGAGGGCGTGAGCATCTGGGTGGTGCTCGCCCAGAACATCACCGCCTCCAGCCCGGACGAGAAGGACCCCTACTTCGAGCCCAGCGGTGACAAGGTCTACCGCCACCCGACCTTCTACCCGATCCCCGAGGACGTCCCGCACATCTAGCGCGAACACACGGGACGAACGAGGCTTCAAAGGAACGACATGAGTGGCGACAACATCTTCACCGGCCTGACCGAGGAACACGACGGCGACGCCCGCTGGGCCTTCGGCACCGGTTTCACCGAGGCGCTCGCGGGTGTGGACACCACCCTTCCCGCGGGGGTGGACGGCCGCGACCTGGCCCTGTACTGCCAGATGCTCGGCGACGACTCCCTGGTCCAGGCGCAACGGCTCGTCCACTGGGTGACCGACGCCCCCGAACTGGAGGAGGAGGTGGCCCTGGCCAACATCGCGCTGGACCTGCTGGGCCAGGCCCGCCTGCTGCTGGCCCGCGCCGGCCAGGCCGACGGGACCGGGCGCGACGAGGACGCCTTCGCCTACCACCGGGACCCCGAGGAGTTCCGCAACGTGCACCTGGCCGAGGCTCCGCGCGGTGACTTCGCCCGGTGCGTGGCCACGCTGCTCGTGCTCTCCACCTGGCGACTGGCCCTGTTCACCCGGCTGGCCGACAGCAAGGACCCGGTGCTGTCCGCCATCGCCGCCAAAGGCGTCAACGAGGTCGCCTACCACCGCGAATACGCGGTCTCCTGGGCGCTGCGCCTGGGCGACGGCACCGAGTACTCGCACGAGCGCATGGCCTCGGCGGTCGCCGACGTGTGGCCGCTGACCGGTGAACTCTTCGCCACCCACCAGGTGGAGTCCGCCCTGGCCGACCAAAGGGTGGCCGTGGACCCGGCCACGGTGCGCGAGGAGGTCCACCAGGTCCTGGCGCAGGTATTGACCGCGGCCACGCTGGACGCGCCCGCGCCCTTCCCCGCGGCCGAGGTCGCCGGGCGTGAGGGCCGGCACACCGACGAACTGGCGCCCCTGCTGACCGAACTCCAGCGGGTGGCCCGCGAACACCCGGAGGCGACATGGTAGCCACCACTTCGCAGACCGAGGCACGTCGGCACGTGTGGGCCGCCGCGGCCGCGGTCACCGACCCCGAACTTCCCATGCTGACCCTGGCCGACCTGGGCATCCTGCGCGAGGTCGACATCACCGAGGACGGCGTCGCCCAGGTGTGGATCACCCCCACCTACTCGGGCTGCCCGGCCCTGGCCGAGATGCGCGTGGACGTGGACGCGGCCGTGCGCGCGGCCGGGTTCGAGCAGGTGCGGGTGCGCACCACGCTCGCCCCGCCCTGGACCACCGACTGGATCACCCCGGAGGGACGACGCAAGCTCTCCGAGCACGGCATCTCGCCGCCCGGCGGGGCGCCCGAGCGGCCCGCCGGCCCCGTCCCCCTCACCCTGCTGCCCACCCGAACCGTTCCGCGCTGTCCGCTGTGCGGTTCGGCCGAGACCGAGGAACTGTCCCGCTTCGGCGCGACCTCCTGTAAGTCGCTGCACCGTTGTCGGTCCTGCCTCGAACCGTTCGAGCACGTCAAGGAGATCTGACCGTGACCACACCCGTCACCGAGACCGCCCCCGCCGCGGCACGCGGCCGGGCGGCGTTCCACCGGCTGCGCGTGGCCGCCGTCGAGCGCCTGTGCGAGGACGCCGTCGCCGTCACCTTCGACGTCCCCGACCACTTGGCCGAGGTGTTCGCGTTCGCCCCCGGACAGTCGCTGACCCTGCGTCGCGTGATCGACGGGGTGGAGGAGCGCCGCAGCTACTCGATCTGCGCCCCGGTGGGCGAGGCGCCCCGCGTGGGCGTGCGTCTGGTCGCCGACGGCCTGTTCTCCACCTGGCTGGTCCGTGAGGTGCGGGCGGGCGACGAGATCGAGGTGGGTGCTCCCACCGGTCGCTTCAGCCCCGACCTGACCGAGACCGCCCGCCATGTGCTCGTGGCCGCGGGCTCGGGCATCACCCCGGTGCTGTCCATGGCCGCTTCGCTGCTGCGCCGCACCGGCTCCCACGTCACGTTGTTGTACGGCAACCGTCGCAGCGACACGGTGATGTTCGCCGACGAGCTGGCCGACCTCAAGGACGCCTTCGGACCACGACTTGAGCTGGTGCACGTGCTCTCGCGTGAGCCGAGGGAGTCGGAGCTGTTCACCGGGCGTCTGGACGGTGCCAAGCTCGACGCGTTGCTGTCGACCATCATCGCCGCGGACGGCGTCGACCACTGGTGGCTGTGCGGGCCCTACACGATGGTCACCGACGCCCAACGAGTGCTCGCCGAGCATGGGGTGGACGGCGAACGCGTCCACCAGGAGCTGTTCTTCGTCGAGGGCGCCGAACCACCGCCCCAGGCTCGACACGAGGACCCCGAGGTCGAGGGGCCCGCCAGCGAGGTCACCGTCGTGTTGGACGGCCGCA
>NZ_DYZD01000454.1 GCF_020741345.1 Nocardiopsis listeri | reverse complement strand
CTCGGCCTGTTCACCGCGACCATCGCGGCCATCGCCGTCCTCGGGGGCTACCGGATCACCGGTTGGGGGTCCTTCGAGGCCTTCCTCGCCGTGTGCGGGCTGATGTGCGCGGTCGCGGTCGCGGAGGAGCTGCTGTTCCGCGGAGTGCTCTTTCGCATCGTGGAAGAGGCCGCCGGAACCTGGGGCGCGCTCGCCGTCAGCTCCGTGATCTTCGGCGGACTGCACCTGGTGAACCCGAACGCGACCCTGTGGGGCGCGCTGGCCATCGCTTTGGAGGCCGGTCTCATGCTCGGCGCCGCCTACGCGGCCACGCGCGCCCTGTGGCTGCCGATCGGCCTGCACTTCGGCTGGAACACGGCGCAGGCCGGGGTCTTCGGCACCGCGGTATCCGGCAGTGAGGACGCGTTCGCCGGGCTGTTGACCGGGGAGACGAGCGGGCCCACCGCGATCAGCGGAGGCGCCTTCGGTCCCGAGGGCAGTGTCTTCGCGGTGCTGTTCTGCGGCGCGATCACGGTGTACCTGCTGCGCGTGGCCCACCGCCGGGGCCGCATCGTGCCCCGACCCGCACGCCGGGTCTGAACGCGGCGCCGTCCGACGGGCCCGCCGGCCCGAGGGTCCACAGGGCGGAGCCCCATGGCTCTTCTCATGGGGTCGATCGGCAATTCCCCCAGGGGTTCGAATCGACAAAGAAGTGGTGCGGCCTCGGCCACGACACGTTTGAGACATCGGGGCCGCGGCCAGGCCGGGAGGGAGTACCGCCTTCGAAGGGAGAACCCATGGCCGAGCACACACCGTCGTTGCGCGTCTTCGCCTCACCGGGCCGTTACGTCCAGGGGCGAGGCGCGCTGGAGGAACTCGGTTCCTTGGTGGGCACCCTGGGAAAGAGACCGTTGGTCCTGACCGACGATGTGGTGCGCGATCTGACCGGGGAGATCCTGGAACGCTCCTTCGAACGGGCGAAGGTCCCGCTCACCTTCGAACGGTTCGGCGGAATACCCACCAAGGCCGAGTCGGAACGGGTCGCCGAGGTCATCCAGAGGGGCGGACACGACGTCATCATCGGGCTGGGCGGCGGCACCGCGATCGACGCGGCCAAGGGCGCCGGCGACAACGCGGGGGTCCCGTGGGCGAGCGCGGCGACGGTGGCCTCCACCGACGCCCCCACCTCGGCCCTGTCCGTGGTCTACACCGAGGAGGGCGCCTTCGAGTCCTACCGGTTCTACGACCGCAACCCGGCCCTGGTGGTGGTCGACACCCAACTCGTGGCCCATGCCCCCACCAGGTTCCTCGCGGCGGGTGTCGGGGACGCGCTGGCCACGTGGATCGAGGCCCGCGCCCTCCGAGGGACCGACGCGGCCAACATGGTGGCGGGCCGACCCACCCGGGCCGGGACCACTCTGGCCCGGTTGTCCTGGGACATCCTGTGGGAGTCCGCGCTCCCCGCGCTGGACGCCGTGGACCGGAACCTGGTGACCCCCGACGTCGAGGCGGCCGTCGAGGCGACCACGCTTCTCTCCGGTCTTGGATTCGAGTCCGGAGGGCTCGCGGCCGCGCACGCGGTGCACGACGGCCTCACCGCGGTCGACCAGACCCACCACCTGGCGCACGGGGAGAAGGTGAACATCGGTTCGCTCACCCAGTTGCTGTTGGAGGGTGCCGCGACCGCCGAGGTGGAGGAGTTCGCCGAGTTCACCGCGCGGGTGGGGCTTCCCACCACACTCACCGAGGCGGGCCTGGGCGACGTCGACGACGCGGTGTTGGACAGGGTGGTGGAGGCCGCCATGGCCCCTGAGGAGACCATTCACAGGTTGCCCTTCACACCCTCCCACCGAGACGTGCGGGACGCGCTCCGTGCGGTGGAGGGGGTCGGTCGACGGGGCCGTGAACGCGCGGGGCTGGGAGAACCGCGACCGCCCGAGAGCGGTTGAATCTGTAGGGTGCGGGGCGCCATGAGCCGGGGCGGAGGGGCCTCTGCGGGAACCGTGGCAGACTGGACCTTTGCCCTCCGACCTAGACACCGCACACGAGAAACGGCCCCATGGACAACCTGGAAATCATCGAAAGCGCCTCCGATCCGGCGGTCCGAAGGATCCTTGATGTCACCAAGAGTTCCAGGGCCAACATCAAGACGACCCTGATCGAGGACCCCGAGCCCCTCGTCCAGTGCATCAGGGCCGGCGTGGAGTTCGCCGAGATCTACGGGATCGAGACCCAGCCGCCGCCCGTGGAGCTGATGGACCTGTGCCGGGAGCGGAACATCCCGGTCCGACTGTTCGCCACCTCGGTCGTCAACCAGGTCTTCAAGGGCGAGCGCAAGCCCAAGACCTTCGGTATCGCGCGGGTGCCGCGGCCGTCGCGGTTCAGCGACCTCGTCAGGCGCGGCGGGGACGTCATCGTTCTCGACGGGGTGAAGATCGTCGGCAACATCGGCGCCATCACACGTTCGGCGCTGGCCTTGGGCGCCTCCGGGATCGTGCTCGTCGACAGCGACCTCACCAGCGTCGCCGACCGACGGCTGATCCGTTCCAGCCGCGGCTACATCTTCTCCCTGCCGGTGGTCCTGGCCACTCGCGAGGAGGCCATCACCTTCGTCCGCAAGGAGGGCATCCCGATGGTGGTGCTCGACGCCGACGGCGAGGTTCCGCTCAAGTCGCTCGGGGAGAACCCGGACCGGCTCGCGCTGTTGTTCGGCGGTGAGAAGGGCGGCGCTTCGGAGATGTTCGAGGAGGCGGCCTCCGCCTCCGTCTCCATCCCGATGCTCACCTCCACCGAATCCCTCAACGTGTCGGTGTCGGTCGGCATCGTGCTGCATGAGCGGACCGGCCCGAACTTCGCGGCCCGCAGGGCCGACCGCCGCTGAGCGAAGGGGCCGTTCCGAGGAGGCGGATTCTAGGGATCGTCGCAACACGTGAGGTCAGTTGCTCGATTCGAGTAGCTTAGCCAGACGCTCGGCTGGGGTATC
>NZ_DYZD01000453.1 GCF_020741345.1 Nocardiopsis listeri | reverse complement strand
GGAGCGTGTGGTGGGTGTTCTGGCCGGTCAGGGGTGTCGGGTTCGGCGTTTGCGGGTCAGTCATGCGTTTCATTCGGCGTTGATGGAGCCGATGTTGGCGGAGTTCCGTGAGGTGTTGGAGGGGGTTTCGTTCGGGGTTCCTCGGTGTTCGGTGGTGTCGAACGTGTCGGGGCGTGTGGTGGTGGGGGAGGAGTTGTCCTCGCCTGAGTACTGGGTGCGTCATGTGCGTGGGACGGTGCGTTTCGCCGATGGTGTGCGGTCGATGGTGAGGGAGGGTGTGTCGCGGTTCGTGGAGGTGGGGCCGGACGCGGGTTTGGTGTCGGTGGTGGGTGAGTGTGTGGCGGCCGAGGGGGTCGCTGTGGATGACGTGGTGTTGGTGGGTGCGCTGCGTCGGGGGCGTGGTGAGGAGGAGTCCGTGGTGGGGGCGGCCGCGGATTTGTGGGTGCATGGGGTGGATGTGGATTGGGGCGGGTTCTTCGCTTCGGTGGGTGTGGAGCGTGTGCCGGTGGGGTTGCCGACGTATGCGTTTCAGCGTGAGCGGTTCTGGTTGGACTCCGGTGGTGGTGGTCTGCTTTCGGATGTGGTGGAGCTGGCCGAGGGTGGGGTGTCGGTGTGGAGTGGTCGGGTGTCGTTGTCCTCGCATGGGTGGTTGGCCGATCACGCGGTGGGTGGTCAGGTGTTGTTGCCGGGGACGGCGTTTTTGGATTTGGCGTTGCATGCGGCGTTGCGGTCGGGGTTGTCGGGTGTTGCCGAGTTGACGTTGCAGCAGCCGTTGGTGTTGCCGCCTCGGGGTGAGGTCGAGTTGCAGGTGGTGGTGGATCGGGGTGTGGCGGATGGGCCGCGGGTGGCGGTGTATTCGCGGTTGGTGGGTGATGAGGGTGCTGGGTGGAGTGCTCATGCGGTGGGGGTTTTGGGGGTTGTCGGTGGGGTTGGTGGTGGTGGTGTTTCGGTGCCTGAGGGTGCTGAGGTGTTGCCGGTGGATGGGTTGTATGAGCGGTTGTCGGAGGGGGGTTTTGGTTATGGTCCTGCGTTTCGTGGGTTGCGGCGGGCGTGGCGTGGGGTGTCTGAGGGTGAGGTGATCGCTGAGGTGGCGTTGCCGCGTGGGTGGCGGGATCGTGCTGGTGATCATGTGGTGCATCCGGCGTTGTTGGATGCGGTTTTGCATGTGTTGTCGTTTGTGGATTTGCCGGGTTTGCGGTCGGGGTTGTTGCCGTTTTCCTGGTCGGGTGTGCGGGTGTTCGCTTCGGGTGCGGCGAGTGTGTTGGCGCGTGTGGTGTTGGTGGGTGGTGGTGCGGTTTCGGTGGAGTTGGTGGATGGTTCGGGTGGGGTGGTGTTGTCGGTCGATGAGTTGGTGTTGCGGCCGGCTGGTGGGTTGGTGTCGGGTGGTGGGCCGTTGTACGGCTTGTCCTGGACACGAACCGAGACACCGGAGAACACCGTGTCCAGGGTCGCCGTCATCGGACCGGACGAGTCCGGCCTGTCCGACACGCTCTCCGGGTTGGGAGTGCGGACCGAGGCCCACGCCGACCTGGACTCCCTGGACGACTCGCTTCGGGCGGGCGGTGCCGCACCGGACTTGGCCGTGGTCGCCCAGGGCTCCCTGGCCGGTCGGGGTCCCGACGATGTCGTCGGGACCACCACGGAGGGTCTTTCCCTGGTGCGTTCCTGGACGGCGGCTCGTCACCTTTTCGGCACCCGACTGATCGTCCTCACCTCGGGGGCCGTCGACACCGGTGACGGTGAGCTCACCGATGTCGCCGGAGCCGCGCTCCACGGCCTGGTCCGCTCGGCGCAGAGTGAGCACCCGGGGGCCTTCACCCTCGTGGACATCGACGGTTCGGAAGGGTCCCTCGACATGCTCACGTCCGTCGGATCGGGCGAGGAGCCCACCGTGGCCCTGCGTTCGGGCACCCCCCTGCGTCCGGTGCTGGAACGTCTGGAGGGCCCGGACGACCTCGCCGACACGGGTCCCGAACCGAGGGCCGGTGGAACCGTCCTGGTCACGGGCGCCACCGGAGCGTTGGGACGCGCGGTGGTCCGTCACCTGGCCGACGCCTACGGGGTGCGCGACCTCCTCCTGCTCAGCAGGAGGGGGCCTGAGGCGCCCGGAGCCACGGAGTTGCGCGAAGAGCTGGGCGACGCCGGAGTCGACGTGCGGTTGGAGGCCTGCGACGTCGGTGACAGGGAGGACCTCGCCCGGGTGGTCGCGACGGTCGACCCGGACCGTCCGATCAGTGCCGTAGTGCACCTCGCCGGGATGCTGGACGACGGCATCATCACCTCCCTGACCCCCGAACGGCTCGAAAGGGTTCTGCGCCCCAAAGCACTGGGTGCCCTGTACCTGTGGGAACTCACCCGCGACTCGAACCTGGACGCGTTCGTCTGTTTCTCCTCCGCGGCGGGGATCTTCGGGGGTGCGGGCCAGTCCAACTACGCGGCCGCCAACTCCGCGTTGGACGCGTTGGCCGTGCGGATTCGAGCCGAGGGCACACCCGCCTTCTCCCTGGCCTGGGGCCCGTGGGAGGGCGACGGTATGGCCGCGAACACGAACGCGGACGGTGACGAACTGACCTCGCGCACCGGGCTGGTCGCGCTCTCCGTGGAGGAGGGCCTGAAGCTGTTCGACACCGCTCTTCGCTCGCTTCGTCCCCTGACCGTCCCGCTTCGCGTGGATTTTCGTTCGGTGAGGGAGAACCACGAATCCCCGTCGGTTCCCCGGCTGCTGCGGGGCATGGTGCGACCGCCGATGCGGGTGGTCGACAACAGCGTCGACGAAGGAAGGGAAACGGACTTCCCGACCCGGTTGGCGTCCATGGACGAAGAAGCGCGACGATCCGCGCTGCTCTCGCTGGTCCGTTCCCAGGTGGCCGCGGTGCTCGGACACCTGCCGGAGGACGTCTCACCGGAGTACTCCCTGGTGGACGCCGGCTTCGACTCGTTGTCCGCGGTGGACCTGCGCAACCGTCTCCAACAGGTGTTGGGGCTCCGGCTTCCGTCCACACTGGTCTTCGACCACGGCACACCGCTGGAACTGTCCGAAGACCTGTTGGGGCGCGTCACCGCTGAACCCGATGAACGTCGACCCCGTCGAAGTGGCGGTGACGACGGGTCGTCCACCGTCATATCGCTCTACGCCGAGGCGACCAAGGTCGGCAAGTGGGAGAAGGCCTTCGAGTTCCTGCACGCGGCCGCCGCCCTGCGCGACTCGTTCTCCGGTGCCCAGGACGGTCCGGAGACACGGCCCGTACCGCTCGCTCAAGGTCCGGGTGACCGTGCCCCCGTGTACGGATTCTCCTCCTGCCTGGCCCTGGCCGGTATCCAGGGCTACGCCAGGTTCGCCGCGGGGCTTCGTGGATCGCGTGACTTCATGGCGTTCCCCTGCCCCGGTTTCGAGGACGGGGAGTCCCTTCCCGAGGAGATCTCCGCGGTGATCGAACTGCTCGGTGAAGCCGTCCGAAGCGACGCCAAGGGTCGAGCGCCGATCCTCCTGGGCTCGTCCGCGGGGGGCTGGTTCGCGAACTCCGTGGCGGCCTACCTGGAACGGACCGGGTCCCGGGTCGCGGGTGTCGTCCTGGTCGACACCTACACCCCGCAGAACGACATCCTCGCCAAGTTCGGCTTGGCCCTCATGGACGGAATGCACGATCGGGAGGGGGTCTTCGTCTCCCTCTCCGAGGACCGCCTCACGGCCATGGGCTGGTACCTGAAGATGTTCGGGTCGTGGGGAGCGGAACCCACGAAGTGTCCGACGCTGCTCGTCAGGGCCTCGGAACCGCTCACACCGGAGGCGGAGAGGAACCACGGAGAGAACTGGCACTCCTCGTGGGAGCACCCCCACGACGTGGTCGACGTCCGTGGAACCCACTTCTCGATCATGGAGGAGTACTCGGCGGAGACCGCCCTCGCCATCGACGACTGGATCAGCAAGGAGTGCGAATGAGAGCCGATTTGTGGCTACGGGGGTTCCACCCCGCCCCCGAGGCCCCCGTCCGAATGGTGATCTTCCCCCACGCGGGGGGATCCGCCAGTTACTTCTTCACGTTGTCCCGACTGCTCGCCCCCGAAGTGGAGGTGTTCGTCGTGCAGTACCCGGGGCGCCAGGACCGTCGCCGGGAACCGGTGCGTGAGAACGTCGAGATCCTGGCCAAGGAGCTGGTCGAAGAGCTCCACCCGAGGGATTCGAAGCCCACGGTGTTCTTCGGCCACAGTCTCGGGGCCACCGTGGCCTTCGAGGTGGCACGGCGGTTGGAGCAGGCGGGCGTCGGTCCCGCCGCGCTCTGGGCGTCGGCGAGGTGCGCGCCGAGTGATCATCGCACCCACGACATCCATCTGTTGGACGACGAAGGGATCATCGCCGAACTGCGTCGTTTGAGCGGGACCGACACCTCGTTGCTGGATGACAAGGAACTCCTGGACACCTTGATGCCCGCGATCCGGGGGGACTACAAGGCGGCCGAAACCTACGTCTACACTCCCGGCCCCCCGCTGACCTGTCCTGTCGTCGGCTTCGTGGGTGACGACGACAGCCGTGTGAGGGAGGCCGACCTCTTGGGTTGGCGTGATCTAACGGAATCCGGTTTCGAGTTGGTCCACATGCCGGGTGGGCATTTCTATCCGACCGATCACCCGGCGTTGACGGCCGAGGAATTCAGGACCCGCCTTGGGTCTATGGACGGGTTGGGCACCGCGGAGGTGTGAACGGGCGCGGTCTCGGCGATCACGGAGGGGAGGGCCAGCCGGTTCTTCACGTTCAGCTTCCTGTAGACCTGCGTGAGGTGCTGCTCGACGGTGCTGATGGTGATGAACAGGTTCCGGGAGATCTCTCGGTTGCTCTGCCCCTGCGCCGCGAGTTCGGCCACCCTGCGCTCCGACTTGGTCAGACATTCGGCGGGAACGGGCTCGTGGGGGCCCGGGTGGTCGACCGGTGCCGCGTTGGAGCGGACCTTCGCTACGAGGCGGTCGGCTCGTTCCTTGAGCCGCTGGGCCTTCTTGACCTCGCCGAGGGACTCGAAGGTGTGTCCGAGTTCGAGCAGGGCCCGGCCCAGGGCGAGGTCGTCATTGGCCACGCGGAACAGGTCGATCGCCTGGTTGAGCAGCGCCGGACGGTTCTGGACGGGTTCGGTACGGGACCACAGCAACAAGGCCTCGGCCCTGCCCCTGTGGTCCTTCTGACAGAGCAGTTCACGCTGTTCGTCGAGGTAGGCCCTCGCCTCGTCCGGCCGACCCAGGTCGATGAGCGCCTCCGCGGTCGCCGAACGCCAGTCGTGGAACCCGGGGAAGTCCAGGCCCCACTGACGGATCAGTCGTTCGCAGTGCTTGAAGTCGGTCAGGGCGACGGAGGCGCTCCCGGAGGCCAGGTGGTACCTGCCCCGCGCTATGAGGTAACCCAGGCCGTACCTGCTCGAGTACATGGCTTCGGGCGGTTCGTACTGGAGGAGGGACGTGGCCTCGTCGAGTCTGCCGAGGCGGGTGGTGCTCAGGAGAAGGGTGCCCAGGGGCGCTCCGATGGCCACCCCCCAGCTGCGGGAGGGCAGAGTGTTCAGGGCCTCACGGGCGAGGGATTCCGCCGTGACCGGGTCGCCCTGTCGCAGGGCGATCTCACCGCGGTGTGCGGAGAACACCGCGTTCCAGAGGGGGACGTCGCGGTCGGCGGCCTGGGCGAGCAACACCTCGCAGGCGTGGCGGGCGTTCGTGAGACTTCCGGAGTAGACGAGGACGAGAAGAGCCGCCTCGGTGGTCATGAACGTGGAGTCGGCCAGATGCGAGGTCCGCAGGAATTGTTCGGCGGTGTTGACGGCCTCTTCCGGCGAGTCTCCGGTGAACAGGCTGTTCAGCACGGAGTCCGCTCGGGAGAGTCGGCTGGTCGAGACGGCTTCGTACAGCGAGGTGTCGTCGGCCCCCTCGGCCTCCAGCACCTCTTGGAGGGAGGGTTGGAGGTTGACCAGTGGCCGGCACTTGGAGAGGAACTCGAGCCGCCGGCGGTACTCCCCGGTGCGGAGAAGGTGCTGGATCATCTCCAGGACCTCCCGGCCCCTGCCGTGCCAGATCAGCGCCTGCATGAGGTCCACCGAATCGGTGACACGGAGGATGCCCTCGTAGAAGGAGTCGATCAGGCAGTTCAGGTGCTGGGTCGCGGTCAACGGATCGATCCGCCACCTCGCCTGGGTGAGCGCCATGGTGATCCTGGACTTCTCCGCCCTGTCATCGCAGGACTCCAAGGCCAGCTCCAGGTGTGCGATGGCACTGCTGGTCTCGTTCTGTGCCAGGTCCTCGGTCGCGGCGTCCTTGAGCAGTTCCACGGTCCAAGAGCCCGTCGTGGACTGCCCGAGGATCCTGTTGACCACCGAGGGGTGCTCCTTGTTGGATCCGCTCAGGTGCATGGTGTGAACGGCGCGGATCCTGAGGCCGCGGTAACGCTCGGGCGCCACGCCGTCGAGAACCGTGTTCATGGCCGTGGGCAACCGGAAGTGGCAACGATCGTCGAGGATCCCCATTTCCTGGAGGGCGCTCAGCGCCATTTCCGTGCTGCTCTGCCCCTCCGTGAACATGTATCTCAGCAGCAGCGGGGCCGCCGACCTGAGCCTTGCCGACGTGGAGAGGACCGCCGCGGCCTCCGCGACCCGGGCCGTGTGCGGGTCGCACGTGCGCAGACAGGCCAGGACCGACTGCCGGTACTCGCGGCCGGGCAAGAGCACGTCGGTCCCCTCACCGGAGTTCTTGGCGTCTTCCATGAGGCAACGCAGCAACAGCGGGTTGCCTCCGGTCGCTTCGGTGTACTCGGTGGCCAACCGGTCGGTGATGGTCCCGCCGAGATGGTCGACGAGGGTCTGGCGGACGCCGGTCTTGGACAGGGGGCGGGTGCGGATCCGTCGGTACAACGGCGAGCGGATCGTTTCGACGTGGAACAGGGGGTCCACCGGCGGAAAGTGGTGAGACTGGCTGAGCAGCACGACCAGGCCGCCACCGCGCCATTCGCAGATGATCCGTTGGAGCAACTTCAGCGAGGCCGGGTCGGCGTTGTGGATGTCCTCGACCGTCACCAGGAACGGTGAGACGTGCGCCGCTTTGGTGAGGGCCTGCCTGAGCCGCTCACTGAGGGAGGAGGGAAGCTGGGAGCAGTCCGGGTCCTGCTGGGTGACCGACGCGATCGCGTTCCCCACCGAGGTGAGTTCTTCCCTCGTCTCGGGGTCGATCCGGTCATCGGCGAAGGGGTGCAGGAGAAGTTGCTGTATCACCCCGAACGGTGATGCCGCGTTGATCGTCGAGTTGGTCGCCCAGAGGTGGGGTATGTGAGCGCAGGTTGCCAAGTCGGAGGCGAAGCGAACGAGTTCTGTTTTCCCCGTTCCGGTTCCACCTTCGATTATGAAAAACGAAGATCTTCCCGCCTTGGCTTCGGTCAAGGCGAATTCCAAGGATTCTTTCGCTTGTTCGCGTTCGGCAAGATTCGCTGGCTTCACGGGTTTTCCTTAGGGGTATGTTGAGTGGAATTTCCTTGTGTGATGGGCTTCCGGGTCAGTGATGGCTCAGGGTAATTTTGGCACCGGGTATCAGTTTCTATTGAGGTCCCTTGGCTGGGTAGGGCCCTCGTGTGCGGGGGACTGCTATCTTGGGATCGTAAATGTTGCTTCCGCCAATATCCAGTGGTGGCGGCGGTGAAGTTCGAGAACCAACCTTAAATTCACTTAAGGTTTGAGTTCGAGTTCGGGGTGTAGCTGAGTAATTTCGAAGAGTGGTCGTTTATGGTTCAACAATTAACGAGATGATTGAGTGGGTATTTACTCGATGAAAGTTGAGAATTCTTCGAGATCGCTCGTATGTGGTGGGGGGTCGACGACGTGCCCGACCGGGCCCTGCGGCACGCATGCACCGGGGGCGCCGGACCGGGCGTCGACCCGGACCGGCGCCCCCGGTGGGCGCTCCCTCAGCCGTCGGAACGGAGGATGATCTCCAGCACCGTGTCCTCGTCCACCGCGCCCTCGGTGTACAGGAGCGGGGAATAGGAACCGTCGAGCAGGTCGTCGACCTGGTCACGATAGTGGGGGCTGCGCGTGTCCCCGGACTGCCCCGGGGCGTTCACCATGACCGATGAGTCCCACTCTCCGACGTCGAGCACCATCCGGAACGAGGCCCCCGACAACTGGGAGTGATCGGCCGCGTCGAAGGTGGAGCTGTCGACGGTGTGTTCGGCCCCCGCCCGCTCGAACGGACCGATCGGTGGGTTCCAAGGGTGGGCGAAGCTCGTGTTGTGCAACGAGCCCCACCTCCATTGGTCGGGGTCCGTTCCCAAGGAGGAGCTCACATCGGCGAAGGCCTCGCCCAGGGAGTCCGTCAGGATCCGGCCCAGCTCGTCCTCCGCCCCTTCGCCGAGCCACCGCTCGGGTTCCTGGAGCGCCCGGTAGAGCGCGCCCGAATTCATGGTCGAGGTGAGGGTTTCTCCCAGCACGGGGGAGACCTCGCGGTAGAAGGTCGGCCCCAGGTGTCGACTCACCCAGGTCTGGTACAGGGCCGCGCCCGCCGAACCGCTGGAAGCGACGTGGTCCCATTCCCGGAGGATCCTGAGGGCCGCCCCGACGTCCCCCTCGGCCTCCAGGCCGTCGAGCAGGGGCAGGACGTCCCGCGCGGAGGTGTCCAGGTGGTCGTTCTGCAGGGCCATCGAGTCGGTGAGGGTCGTGGAGGTCCGACCCTCCAACTCCTCCACGATGCGTTCCTGCCGGTAGCCCGGGTCCCACTCGTACCCGATGCCCAGATCCAGGGGAACGTTGCGTTCGTTCGCCGTGGACAGGAAACCCTCCTCGGGGTTGAGACTCGACGGCAGGTCATCGGGGTCGAGGAAACCGTCCCATTCGTAACCGCCGTCTCCGGGGACGGGGAGGAGCCCGTCGTGGCCGTCGCGTCGGGGGATCAGACCCGCGGTCGCCCAGCCGATGTCGCCGTCGGTGTCGGCGTACGTGTAGTTCACCGGCGGACCGGCCCACGAGGACAGGGAGTCCTCGAAGTCGTCGAAGTCCTCCGTGTCGAGCAACCGCATGCCGTGGAAGTAGGCCGCAGTCCCCGGTTCCGACCACGTGCTGCGCAGGGCCAGTGCCGTTCCGCTCTCCTCGTCGAGGTGGAGGACCGGCCCGTGCCGGGTGAACCGCAGGTCCACCCGTTCGGAATCTCCCTCGCCGGTGGGGATCTCCTCGGTGACCGTGGTCATGGTCTCCCAACCGTCGCCGTAACGGTAGCGGGAGGAATCCTGCGGATCGAGGTCGTAGACGTAGAGGTCCTGCTGGTCGGCGTTGAGAAAGGTGAGACCGAACGCCGCGGTCCCGTTGTGGCCCATGGAGATGCCGGGCAGGAACGGTTCGCCCGCGCCGATCACGTCGAACTCCGGTCCGGACAGATGAACGACGTACCGAAGGGACGGAGCCTGGATGGACCGGTGCGGGTCGCCGGCGAGGATGGGGCGGCCGGTGGACGTACGCTCCGGGGCGATGGTCCAGCTGTTGCTTCCCTCGGCTTCGAGCATGCGTCGCAGTGTTTCGTCCTGGACGTCGAAGGCCGGTGCCCCCTCCTCTCCGAGGGAGACCGGGCTCACCGCGAGGATGAACGGTGTCAGGACGTCGGGGGAGACCGAGCACGGGTCCAGCCCGTCGGGAATCGTGACCTCGTGCTCGGGTTCCGAGCCGGTCACGACCCCTCCGAAGTCGAGGTCCTGGGCGCATGCGAACAGTGACCGGGTGACCTCACCGGTGAAATTGCCACCGAGGCTGTTGCTTCGGATGCGGACGATGTCCTCGGGTTCCCACAGGGCCGGCGAGTAACCGAGCTCCTGGAACTCGGGGGGCGCCTTTTCGGGGTGCTCCTCGATCAGTCCCACGTAGGCGTTGACGCCTTCCGTGAATCGTTCGGCGGCCTCGCGCGCACCGGGGCCGTAACTCTCCCATTCCGCGTCCATATCTCCGCGGAACATGAAGGTCCTGGCGGCTTTGTCGTGTTCCAGGTATTCCGCTCCGAAGGCCTCGGAAAGCTCCCCCAGTCCCTGCCTCCGCTGGAGGTCGAGCTGGAAGAGCCGGTCCCGGGCGGCGTTCACGCCCTGGGCGAAGAAGAGGTCGGCGGTGCTGTCCGCGTAGATGTGCGGGACCCCCGCCGAGTCGACCGCGATGCGCACATCGTCCGTGAGACCGGGAAGCTCGTACGTTCGCTGCTCCGTGGGCTGCGCCGACGCGTCCGCGGCGATGAGCGCGAAAGTCAAGGTGGCGGAAGCGAGCAGCGCCCAGGCGGGTTTCTCGATATTGCTCATGTACGGCCTTTCGGAAGCTCACGGTGCGGGGGACGCGATGCGATCGGAGAGCCGGCCGATCTTCGGCGAGAGCGTCTCGGTGAACCCGGAGCGGGGCGCGAGGGGGGATCTCGGCCGCGGTACCGAGTCCGGGGGTCAGCCGAGCCCGAACCCTTGCCGGAAGGAAGTATTTCCCATCTGGTGCAATAAGGGGTACCCCTGTCTGCCCCCAGTCTTTTTGTTGATACCAATAGGGGTGGTGCGGCTCTCGATCTCCGGTCCTTCTCGTTGTGAATGGCCGAGCGGTGGTTACGGATGTGCCTGAAGGTGAAAGGGTTTCATTATGGGATCGGGAATCACGCGTTCGTCGTCGCACTCATCCCAGGTCGCGCGCCCATGGGGCCACGGTCCCTCCACAGCGGAGAACGACGTCGCTCGATCGGGCCCGGAGGACTCGGTCGCCGGCGGGCGTCGGCGCCGGCGACGGGAATCCCGGAACACGAGGTCCCGGGATTCCCGTTCTTGTGCCGCGGCACTCGTCTCCTACCGGGCCGCTCCCGACCGAGGGCGGGGTCTAGCCCTTCGCACTCCGGTGGGCGGCCGCTTCCTCCACGAGAATCGGGGCGCCCTCCGTCGCGGCGTGGATACCGATCACGCTCACGATCTCCAGGACCTCCATGATCTCTTCGGCCGTCGCCCCGTGACCGATGGCGTTGCGCATGTGCAGTTTCAGGCCGGGCTGGTACAGGTGGGTGGCCGAGGCGTCGAACGCGCAGTAGACCAGTTCCTTGACCTTGGGTTCGAGGACGCCGTTGGTCCAGGGCACGGACGAGAAGCGAAGGTAGCTCTCGAACAACTCCGGGTCGAGTTCCAGGATGCCGTCCCAGAAGTCGTGCCAGTAGCCCCGCTTCGCGGTGAAGTCCTCCTTCAACCGGGTGCGTCTGTCATCGAGGGGCGCGGGGCCGTCCCGCAGCCCGGCCTCCTCCAACACCTCAAGGAGGATCGGCACCCCGATGTTGGCCGCGTGGATGCCCAGGGTGCTGGTCAGCTCCAGGACCTCCATGATCTCGGCCTCGGTCGCTCCGACCTCCAACGCGGTACGCACGTGTTGGCGGATACCGGGGGTGTACAGGTGTGTCGCGGACGCGTCGGCCGCGATGAACACGAACTCCCGGACCTTCGGTTCCAGGTGTCCCTTGCGCGACGCGACGGTGGACAGGTCCAGGTAGGCCGCGAGGAACTCGGGATCGAGTCGTAGCACGCTCTCCCACGCCTGGCTCCACGTTCCGCGCACGCGGACGAACTCGTCCTTCACCTCTTGTCGTCGCCGGCTGAGCGTCACTTCTCGTCCTGTTCCCGGCCGGGGTGAGCCGTGTCGGTGGATCCGTTCGTGTCGTCCTCGCGCTGTTCCAGCCAGCGCACGATCTCGGTGTGGTCCGCGTCGGCGGGCAGCTCCTCGGCCGCGCGCGCCCACAACCGGACCGCCTCCTCGCCCAGCTCCGACCGGTGCCCGGTCGAGGCGGCCAGGCCGGTGGCGATCCGCATGTCCTTGAGCATCAGGCGCAGGCCGAAACCCGAGTCGAAACCGCGCCCCACCACGAAGTCCGGCCACTTGCGCTCGGTCGAGCCGCTTCTCCCACTGGAGGTGTTGATGGCCTCCAGCATGACCTCGGTGTCCAGACCGAACTCGGCCCCCGCCAGGAGAGCTTCGGACGTGACCAGCAGGTGCGTCGCGGACAGCAGGTTGTTGATGGCCTTGAGCGCGTGTCCGGCACCGGCCGGCCCCACGTGCCGTACCTGACGACCGAGAACCTCCAGTAGGGGGCGCACCCGCGCCACCGACCCGTCGTCGCCGCCGACCATGATGGTCAAGGTCCCCGCCCGGGCACCGCGCACACCGCCCGAGACCGGGGCGTCCACCATCGCCGCGTCGCGTCCGGCGACCTCCGGGCCCAGCACACGCGTGCGCCCGGGCTCGGAGGACCCCATGTCCAGCAGGACGGTCCCGGGCGCGAGGGCGTCCAGGACGCCCGCCTCACGGAGTACGGACTCGACCACGGTGGAGTCGGGCAGCATCAGGATGATGACGTCCGCGCCGGTCGCGGCCTCGGCCGCGGTCGCCGCGTTCCCTACCCCCGGGATGTCGGTCGGCCCTGAGGCGTCGAAGCCGCGTACCCGGTACCCCGCTTCGGACAGGAGCCGGGCCATGGGGGCGCCCATGCGACCCAGGCCGACGAAGGCGACCTCCCTGACCGGCCCGGTCGTGTCCGAGCCCGAAGTCTCACGCGTCACCGCGCACCTCCCGAAGGACCTTTTCGGCCACGCGGAAGGACTCCAGGGCCGCGGGAACTCCGACGTACACCGCGGTCTGGAGCAGGGTCTCCTGGATCTCCTCCTCCGTGCAGCCGTTGGTGAGGGCGCCCCGCACGTGTACCGACAGCTCGTGCATGCGGTTGAGCGCGGTCAACATCCCCAGGTTGAGCAGGCTGCGCGTCCTGCGGTCGAGCCCCGGACGGTCCCAGACCCCGCCCCAGCAGTACTCGGTGACGAACTCCTGAACCGGTCGGGAGAACTCGGTGACACCGGCCAGGGACCTCTCCACGTGCTCGGCGCCCAGGACCTCCTTCCGGTTCCGCAGGCCCGCCTCGAAGCGCTCGTTGGTGTTCTCGCTGCTCATCTCGTCCCCGTTCCAGAACTGTCCGTCTCGATCTCGCCGTCGGTCCGCCGGGACGTCAACTCGACGCCCGGTACTCGGCGTCGGTGACAGGCACCGACCAGTGCGTGGTCCCCAGCGAGATCGCCAGGTGCAACATGTACGAGTCCGGCGAACCGCCGTGCCAGTGGGTCTCTCCCGCCGGCACCCAGACGCTGTCTCCGGCCCTGATGGCCTCCGGCTCTCCGCCCTCGGAGCAGATCAGGCCGCTCCCGGCGGTGACGTGCAGCAGCTGACCGTGCTCGTGGTGGTGCCAGTGCGTCCTGGCGCACGGGGTGAAGAAGACGTTGTTCACCGTGACGCCGTCGGAGGCCGGCAGGACCGGATCGGCCCACACGGTCCCCGTGAACGTCTCCGTGCGCTGTTCTGAGGCGGCTCCGGGAGCGCGGCCTCGGATGATTCTCACGATGTGTACTCCCTGGGTAGGTCGGTAGAGGTCCGCCGTGTTCTCATACGGCCGACTCCTCGCTCTCCTCGTGCAGGCGCACACCGCCCGCGACGTCGCCGATGGCGTCGACCACGCGGTTGCTGATCCGGTCTCCGTAACCGGTGCCGAGAGCCAGGCCGAAGGACGACATGGGGCCGGAGGCGTTGAGGCTGGGAACCCCGAGTTCCCTGATGTGGTCGACGTAGAGGACGATGTCCTTCATCATCAGTCGGCTGGTCAGACCCCCCTCCAGGTAGTCGCCCTCGATGATTCGGGGGAAGCGGTTGAGGCTGGCGAAGTTCACCCCGCTGCTCGTGTTGATCACGTCGAGCAGGTCGGACAGGTCCAGGCCCGCCTTGCGTCCGGCGACCATGACCTCGGCGGTGGCGGCGAGACTGACCGCGTTCAGGAAGTTGTTCAGGAGCTTGGTGGTGTGTCCCGCCCCGCTGGGGCCCATCGGGTGCACCTTGGCGGCGAAGGTTTCGAAGAGCCAGGCCAGTTCGGCGATCCGTGTTCGCGAGCCCCCGGCCATGATGGTCAGCGCACCCTTGTCGGCCGCGGCGGCGCCCCCGGACACCCCGGCGTCCAGGTACTCGACTCCTTCGGCGGCCAGGAGACCGTGCAGCCGACGGGTGGACTCGGGCGCGGCGGTGCTCAGGTCGACGACGGTCTGCCCCTCGCGGCCGTGCTCCTTCACGCCGTCCGGGCCGAGGACGACCGTTTCCACGGCCGTGCTGTCAGGCAGTGACAGCAGGACCACGTCGGAGCCTCGCACCACCTCGGCGACCGAGGACGTCGGCTCGGTGCCCGCCGCCTCCGCCGCACCCGGACGCGGGTCGTGCCCCAGGACGCGGTGCCCGGCCTGCGTGATGCGCCTGGCGATGCGGCCGCCCATGTTCCCGAGACCGACGAAGCCGATCCGTTGTGCCGTCATGTCCTCTGCCTCCCTGTTGCTGTGCTGTGCTCGCCCGGCGTCGGGTCCGCGTGTCCTCGATGGGTCATGAGGGGTTCTCGGGGGTCCAGGCCCCGGCCCCGCCGGAGGGACGGACCGTGTTGACCGCCGACGCACCGCCGTCCGCGGCGATGATCTCCCCCGTCACGTATCCGGAGTCCTCGCCCATGAGGAAGGCGATGGTCCCGGCGATCTCGTCGACGGTCCCCATCCGGCGCATCGGGGTGGTCGTGGCGCGCTGCGCCATGTCCGAACCGGTGCCCGACGAGGAACCGGCGGAGTCGAACAGTCCGGTGGGGACCAGGCCGGGGGCGACGCCGTTGACCCGTACGCCCCGAGGGGCGCCGTACATCGCGGCCCCGTGGACCAGCCCCACCACACCGTGCTTCGTGGCCTGGTAGGGAAGCAGGTCCGCGCTGCCGCGCAGACTCGCGATGGAGGCGGTGAGAACGATCGCCCCACCGGTGCCCTGTTCTGCGTAGCGGCGGAACGCGGCCCGCAGCCCGAGGAACGGCCCACGCAGGTTCACCGCGGACACCCGGTCGAAGTCCTCGACGGTGATGTCGGGCAGGGCCTCGAAGGTGCCGAAGATCCCGGCGTTGAGGTGGTGCAGGTCAATGTGGCCGAAGGCGTCCACGGCGGCGCGGACGTAGGTGTCGACGTCCGCTTCCTCGGCCACGTCGGCGGTGACCGCGACCGCCTCACCGGGGAGGGATTCCGCCACGGCCGCGGCCGCTTCCCCGTCGATGTCGACGACCACGACTCGGGCCCCGTCCGCGGACAGGCGCCGTGCGCTCGCGGCTCCGATCCCGTTCCCGCCTCCGGTGACCACGGCGACCTTGCCGCGCAGTGCTGTGCGTTCCATGTCGTGGATCCTGGTTCCTCTCGATGGCCGGGCGGCCGTGTCTTCGAGCGTTCGGGATGGTGGACCCGCGCGCTTGCGGTAGATCGTATGACAAAAAATTCGGACAAATCAACGCTTTGCGTCGGTCTTTCGAAGGTTCTCTTGTCTGTTCTCTCAGCTCTTATGGGTCTCCAGGGTTCCTGATCGAGGGGATCAACCGAGTATCGGTCGTCATACAAAACAGGAGTCCTGTGATGTCCACGTGCCGGTAGGGGGCCGGTTCTCGGCTAGAACGTGAACCCGAACACCCAGCCCGCGAGCGTGTACATGGCGACGGTCATCAGAACCAGTCCCAGCAGGTTGAGCAGGGCGCCCCCGCGAATGAGCTGGCCCATGGTCACGTATCCGGTGCCGAACGCCATGGCGTTCGGCGGAGTGGCGACAGGCAGCATGAAGGCCATCTGGGTGGTGAGCACCGCGGGGAGCACGAGCAGCAGCACGGGCAGGTCCAGCCCGATCGCGATGCCGCCGAAGAGGGGAATGAACGTCGCCGCGGCCGCTGTGTTGCTGGTCAGCTCGGTCAGTAGGGAGATGGTCACACCGATCGCGAGGATGACGGCCAGGGCGGGCAACATCGAAAGGACCGTGGCCTGATCGCCGATCCAGTCCGCGAGACCGCTCTCGGTGATCTGCGCGGACAGACTGAGCCCGCCGCCGACCAGGAGCAGCATGCCCCAGGGGATCTCCTTCGTGGAGCCCCAGTCCAGGACCTTGACCCCCTTCCCCGGCTTCACCGGGACCAGGAAGAGGAGCAGGGCCACCGTCATGGCGATGCCCGCGTCGGTGACGTGGGCCAGCCAGGGCAGCGCGTTTCCGATCAGGGCCGAGTCGGCCAGCAGGGGGACCGCCACCCAGGAGAAGGCGGCGAAGACGAAGATCGCGATGACCGCCCACTCACCGGCGGCGAGCGGCCCCATGGAACGCAGGTCCTCCCGGATGGCCTCCTTGCTGCCCTCGACCTTTCTGACCCTGATGGGGAAGACCACGCGGGTGAGGATGATCCAGGCCAGGAAGAGGAAGACCGCGGCGATGGGGAAACCGAAGGTGAACCAGTCGAGGAAGGTGATGTGGATGTCGTGGCTGTCGGCCAGGTAGCCGATCAGCAGCGCGTTGGGCGGCGTGGAGACGATGCTGGCCATCCCGCCGATGGTGGCCGCGTAGGCGATGCCGAGCATCAGCGCGCAGCCGAAGTTCGACTCGATCTTGCCGCCGCTCATCTGCCTGACCATCATCAGCACCGACAAACCGATCGGCAGCATCATGACGGTCGAGGCGGCGTTGGATACCCAGAGGCTGATGAAGGCGGTGACCAGCATGAAGCCCGCGACGAGCTTCACGGGGTTGGTGCCCACGCCCAGGATGACGAGCAGGGCCAGTCGTCGGTGCAGGGTCCAGCGCTGCATGGCCTGCCCCAGCATGTAGCCGCCCAGGAGGAGGAAGACCACCTCCGCCGCGTAGGGACTGGCCGCGCTCGAAGTGTCCGTGACACCGAGCACCGGGAACAGCACGATGGGCAGTAGCGAGGTGGCGGCGATCGGAATCGCCTCGGTCATCCACCACACCGCCATCACCACGGCCACCGTCGTGGTGGCGCGCGCGGCCTCGGGCATGTCCGCCGGAAGGGCGTAGAAGGTCGCGATGGCGGCGACGACTCCCAGCACGAGGCCGAGGAACTTGCGCCGGACCGTACTGCGTTTCTCGACGGGCGCCTCGGGACTCTCCGAATCCTGGACGGGCTTCGCCTGGTCCGTTGTCTCTTGCATGGGGTGCTTCCTCCAGGATCCTGGCCCGGCGGTTCCGTTCCAGGGGTGGGTCGATGTTCGGGGTCGTGTGCTCCGGTCGTGGCCGGAGCATCGGGCCACGTATGGGTCACAGGAGGCGGTGGGCCGTTCCGCCGGGGTATTCGGGGGCCGGAGGGTGGCGGGAGGTGACCCGGGGTTCATGGCCCGGCACGATGCGGGCGTCCAGTTCGGCGGAGAGGTCGCGCAGGGTTCCGTAGGCCCGGTACATGTCGTCCAGGTCGGTGAAGACGGCGAACGCCCGGTCCTTCTCCAGCTCCTCGTCGAGGTGCACCGCGTCGGAGGCGAGGATCACCGAGCCGTTCTCGGCCTCCACCACCACGACCAGTTGGCCGGGGGTGTGCCCGCCCACCGTCAGCGCCGTGACGCCGGGCATGATCTCGGTCCGGTCCGGCAGCAGCCGCACGCGTCCGGATCGGTGCGCGTCCTCGACCGCGGAGATCTCGCCCGGTTCGATCGCGCCGCAGGTGGCGGTGCCCGTCCTGAGCGCGAAGGTCCAGTACTCGTACTCACGCTCGCTGACGAGGACCTCGGCCCGGGGGAAGGCCCCCAGGTTCCCGATGTGGTCGTAGTGGAAGTGCGTGACGAGTACTTGTGGGACGGACTCCGGGGTCAGGCCCACGGCGTGGGCGGCCTCGACCGGGTGGATCAGGCAGGTCCGGTTCCTGCTCCGGGCCGCCTCCGGGGTGAACCCCGTGTCCACGAGGAGTGTGCGCCCCTCGCCGCGGACGACCCAGAAGTAGTAGTCCATGGTGACCTCGTCGTCGGGCTCTCCATAGGCCGTGAAGTCGTGGAACAGCTCGCTCTTGAGGGTCGTGAACTCCCCGTACCTGACCGCCAGGACCTCCAGGCGGGGTGGGGCACCTCTCGTGTTCAGCACACACCGCTCCCTTCACCGTGCACAACGTGTGCCGTGCGTCACTCGGACGGTAAGACGGTATTTCAGAATTGTCATACAAACAAGCCCCCGTGGGATCATCCTGTCTCGGCTCGCGTTCGGCCCCGGCAGAGGCCGCCCTGGGCGGGGGCCGCCGTGGCGCTTCGGAGTCCGAAGGGGGCGACGACACCCTGGAGAGATAGGGAAAGGCCATCTCACGGCGGTTGTGCGTGTGATCTGGATGGGCTTCGCCGGCGGCATGGCGGTGGTCTCGCTCCGGTGCCGCGTCGCTGGGGCGATGGGTCGGATGGGGCTCTTGGGGTAATTGAGAAGATCGGATTTTGTATGATGATCCAGCGGGAGCGATGACGGAGGATCGTCCTGTTCACGGGGAGGTGGGAGGTCTCCCGGCGTCGGTTCGCCCGTTCGTCGATCCCCTCGCCAGGGCGGGTACCGACGAGCCGCGTCGGGCATGGAGAGGAGGCCGAGTGGGCCGTGTCCCGTGCGCGACGGATCGCGTTGTTTGTATGACGAATGTGTCCTACGGTGGGACCGTGGCGGCAGCGAGAGAGAACAACACGGAGATGGTCGAACCCGGAGTGGTCGCCGAACCGACCCCGACCGCGCGTCAGGGGAGGTCGGGGACGCCGTTGCGCGCACAGGTGGTCGGCCTCATCCGCGACTCCATCCTGAACTTCCACTACAAACCGGGTCAGCGCCTCATCGAGCGCGAGTTGATCGAACGGTTCGAGGTCTCCAGGACCACGATCCGGGAGGCCCTGCGCGAACTGACCTCGGAGGGGTTGCTCCAGAGCATTCCCCAGCGCGGTGTCGTCGTCGTGGTGCCCACCCCCCAGGACGCCCTGGAGATGTACGAACTGCGCGCGGCGCTGGAGAGCCTGGCCGCCCGCAAGTTCGTGGAGAGGGCCTCCGACACCCAGGTGGCGAAGCTGCGCGCGGCGCTGGACCGGCTGGACGTGCTCATCTCCGAAGGAGGCAGCACGCTGGACGTGCTCCGGGCGAAGGACGTGTTCTACGAGACGCTCCTGAGCGGGTGCGGCAACCGTGCGGTGCACGAAACGCTCAAGGGCCTCCAGGCCAGGATCAGTCTCCTGAGGGCGACGTCGCTCGGCCGTCCCGGCCGGCTCACCGCCGCCCGGGACGAGCTGCACGCCGTCATGAGCGCGATCGAGGCACGTAACGCCGAAGCGGCGGCTCGCGCGTGCGGCTACCACGTCGAACAGGCCAAACGCGCCGGCTTGGAAGGTCTGGGCACCCCGGTGCCGAGCGTGCCCGGACTACGTCGGGGACAGTAGAGCGGGTTCGGCGGGTGTCGACCGCGGACGCGCCCCGGCCACCAAGTGGGCGGGGCGTATGCCGATGGCCACGCCACCGGCGCCGATGCGGCGCAGCGGTCGATGGAGGACCGGACCCCTGTGGGTCTTGTCGGGGGTGCGGGGATTGCGACCATCCGTTGCAAGGTGGAGGTTCCGTCGAGGCCTGACGCGCGCCGTGCGTGAGGAGGAGGCCGGCCCCGGAGCGGATGAGGAACGACGCGCCGGTGAGCAGCGCGCGAAAACCTCGTGTCATGGACGCCGACCGGAGCCGCGCGGAGGCATAGTGGGGCCCGCGGAGGCCGCACGGCACCGCGCACATCCCCCGTGGTCGAGAGGCCCAGACTTCGGGAGGTCCTGTGCTCGTGAACCGGATTCGTGACTTCGTGCGACGCCACCCGGCGCTACGGGAGACGGTGCGGAGCGTCCGCGGCGGACTCCCGCGGGGTTTCGGCGGGATCGAGTCGTTCGGGGAAGAACGCCGTTTCGAGCTGGCGCTCCCCATCCGTGAGGGCGACACCGACGCGGAGCCGGAGACGCTCTCCTTCACCGTGCCGGGCGGACTCTGGGTCCCGCGTGAACTCCAACGGGAGGGACTGGCCGGGTTCGAACCCGAGACCCTGGCCTGTTTCCTCGCCGCCCTGGATCACGCCGGCCCGGGCGCGGTCCTCGACATCGGCGCGAACGTGGGCGTGTACGGCCTGCTCGCGGCCGCGCGCGGCACGCGCCCGGTGCACGCCTTCGAACCCACTCCGCGGGTCGCGGCCACCGCGCGGGAACTGGCCACGGCCAACGGACTTCCGATCGCGGTGGTGGAGTGTGCGCTGGGAGACCGGCTCGGGCGGGCCTCCTTCACCCTCTCCTCCACCTCGGACGCCTCGAACTCACTGGCGACGGGGTTTCGTCCCGCGGCCGAACGGATCGAGGTGCGGGTGGACACGCTGTCCCGCTGGTGTGAGCGCACCGGCACCGTCCCGGCCGTGGTCAAGATCGACACCGAGACCACCGAACCGGAGGTCATCGCGGGCGGTATCGAGGCGCTGCGCGCGTTCCGCCCCTGGGTCCTCTGCGAGGTTCTGCCGGGGCGCGGTGTCGAGAAACGTCTCATGAGGCTGCTTCGACCGCTCGACTACGGCTGGTACCAACTGGGGGACGAGGTGCCCTCACCGGCCCGCGCTGTGATCGACGGCCGGATCGCCGAGGCCGACCAGCGCATGTGGCTCTTCGCCCCCCAAACACCGTCCGACGCTTTCTGGGCGGACACCCGTGCCTGGCGCCGTGCCCTGCAGACCTGCGTGCCGCCGTCCGTGCTCAGGGCATGAGAAAACCCCTGCGAACAGGGGCCTTTCGAGGAGCGCTCGATCATCGGGGACGCTGTGGGCGTAGGTCCTGCGCCATGTCGGTCCGGCCGTTTCTCCCGGGTGGTTTCACACGCGTCGAGCGAGTCGTGGTCGAGCGCTTCCACCGGATCCGATCGTTCGCACCCACGCTCCGGAAGCGGGGATCGATCGTGCCGGACAAGCTCACCGATCTATTCGTGAGGAATATTCGATTCCCCTCGGCCCCCTGAACGTCGGTGACCTGTCCGGCCGCATGAAAGGCTCCCGGTTCTTCGTCGGTGCGGTGCCTTTTCAGGTATGTTCTCGATGATTTTCTGGTTGGCCCGAAAAGGGGAATGGTGTGCGTTCTCTGGATAAAGGGGATGTCGAAGATGGTGGCTTTTATTTATTTTTGGGCTTTTCGGTCACTGTGGTTCGGTGGGGTCTGTCATGGTTCGTGGTGGTGTTTCGTGCCAGGTGAACAGCGTGTTCGGTCTCGTTGAGGGTGTGGCGTGAGGTGTCACGGGTACGACTTTCCGAATGTCATGATTCCAGTGTCTTATGGAATATTTCCATTTTCGCTGCGGCCCTGTGATGCCTTTGGTGTTGTTGGTCCCGGTCGTTGCGCGGTTCGGCGAATCGAACCTTTCGTCGCCCCGGGCACGCCTGTGATGATTCCGTTTGGAAATGGTGGTGTTCTGTGACTGAAACGGTCGAGTCGAGTCCCTTGTCCCTGGAGGGCCGGCAGTCGAGTCTGGGGACGTCGGCGGCACGAAACCTGGCGACGACCACGAAGTCCGCCCCGCAGATGCAGGGTGTGACCTCGCGCTGGCTGCTGCGGATGCTCCCGTGGGTGCAGGCGCGGGGTGGTGTGTACCGGGTGAACCGTCGGCTGACCTACACGGTCGGTGATGGGCACGTGACCTGTGTGAACACCGGTGCCGAGGTGAGTGTGGTGCCGGCGGAGCTGCGGGAGTTGCCCGCGCTGCGCGGGTTCGGTGACGACGCGGTGTTGGAGGCGTTGGCCGGCCGCTTCGAACAGCGCGAGTTCGCGCCCGGCGACCTGATCGTCGAGGCCGGGCGGCCCATGGACGGGGTGTACGTCCTGGCGCACGGCAAGGTGAACCGGATCGGTCGGGGCAAGTACGGCGACGACATCGTGCTGGATGTGGTGGGTGACGGCGGGTTCTTCGGCGACGACGTACTCGCCGACACCTCGGAGCCCTGGGCCTTCACGATCATGGCCAACACTCCGTGCATCGTCATGAGACTGCCTCGGGAGGCGGTCGAACGGGCGATCACCGCGTCCGAACCGCTGCGCGCACACGTTCGGGACCGCTCCCTGGCCCCGGGACCCCACAACAAGTGGGGCGAGTCGGAGATCGACCTCGCCTCCGGGCACACCGGTGAGAGGGCACTGCCGGGCACGTTCGTGGACTATGAGCGTGAACCCCGTGAGTACGAGCTGAGCGTGGCGCAGACGGTGCTGCGGGTGCACAGCCGGGTGGCCGACCTCTACAACGAACCGATGGATCAGATGGAGCAGCAGCTCCGGCTCACCATCGAGGCGTTGCGCGAGCGGCAGGAGCACGAGCTGATCAACAACCGCGACTTCGGCCTGCTGCACAACGCCGCACTGCGACAACGCATCCACACCCGAGGGGGACCGCCCACCCCCGACGACCTCGACGAACTGATCTCCCGCCGCCGGAAGACCAGGTACCTCCTGGCCCACCCGCGCGCCATCGCGGCGTTCGGCCGCGAGTGCAACCGTCGCGGCCTGCACCCGGACTCCACCGAGGTCGAGGGGCACCCGGTGATGGCCTGGCGGAACGTGCCCCTCCTGCCCTGCGACAAGATCCCCGTCTCCGCGCACCGGACCACGTCCATCCTGGCCATGCGTACCGGCAAGGACGCCCAGGGCGTCGTCGGCCTGCGCCGGACCGGTCTGCCCGACGAGTACGAACCCGGCCTCAACGTCCGGTACATGGGGATCGACGACCGGGCGGTCGTCTCCTACCTCGTCAGCACCTACCACTCCGCCGCCGTCCTGGTGCCGGACGCGCTGGGGGTCCTGGAGAACGTCGACATCACGCGATGAGGAGTACACCCATGACCACCATCGAGGACACCACGGAAGGTCACCGACCACATGAGGTCCTGGCCCGCAGTCGTGAGCTGATCGACCCCGCCCTGCGCGCCGCCGTCGACGGTCTGCCCTCCGCGATCCGCCGCATCGTCGGCTACCACTTCGGTTGGTGCGATGAGAACGGCGTGCCGAGCGACGACGACTCGGGGAAGGCGATCCGGCCCACGCTGTCACTGTTGGCCGCGGAGGCGGTGGGCGGGTCTTCCGGCTCGGGGGTGTCCGCGGCGGTGGCCGTGGAGTTGGTCCACAACTTCTCCCTCCTGCACGACGACATCATGGACGGCGACACCACACGCCGGCACCGCCCCGCGGCCTGGACCGTGTTCGGGGCCAATCCCACGATCCTGGCCGGGGACGCCCTCCAGACCTTGGCCTTGGACGTTCTCGCCGCCGGCGGTCACCCGGCGGCCCAGGACGGGGTGCGGATGCTCAGCGCCGCCGTCCTGGACCTGATCAACGGCCAGGTCGCGGACCTGGACTTCGAGACCCGCGACGACGTCGGCCTCGCCGAATGCGTCCGGATGGCCGAACTCAAGACCGGGGCGCTGCTCGGCTGCGCCTGCGCGTTGGGCGCCCTCTTCGGTGGCGCACCCGACAAGGCGGAGCCGTTGCGCCGCCTCGGCCTGGCCTTCGGGACGGCCTTCCAACACGTCGACGACCTCCTCGGTATCTGGGGGAGTCCGGAGACCACCGGCAAGTCGATCCACTCGGATCTGCGTAGCCGTAAGAAGTCCCTGCCCGTGGTGGCGGCCCTGACGTCGGACACCTCCGCGGGGCGGGAGCTGGCCGGGCTCTACTTCCGGGAGCGGGAGCTCTCCGACGTCGAACTCGCTCGGGCCGCGGAGTTGGTGGAGGCCGCCGGGGGGCGTGAGTGGAGCCGCCGCCAGGCCGACGACCTGATGGAGCGTGCGATGGGTGAGCTCCGGGACGCGGACCTGGTCCGACGTCCCGCCGAGGAGCTCGGGGCCCTCGCCCGTTTCGCCACGCGCCGCGATCACTGACACGGCTCCCATCGACAGGAAGAGCAGGATGTCCACTACGAAATCGCCCCGTACGACCAATGCGCACACCGTCGAACGGTTGGAGCCGGACACGGTTATGGTCGCCGACGAACTGCGGTGCCAAGGACTGCCGAGTGTCCCCTGCCCCGCCGCCGTCCTGCTCGACGGTGAGATCCGGCGACGGGGCGCGCGCACCGTGCGCGGCCCGCTCCGGACCGGGCCGTGGCGGGCCGGCCCGGAGCGGGCGGCCCTCGGCTCGGCGGCGTTCCTTCGGGCCACCGACGGAACGACGGGCCCGGGTGTGGTGGGTCTGGGAGCGGCCGCGGCGCGTGGCGACCGGGGCCCGGCCTCGGCCCGAGCGGCCCTGCACGCGTGGCTGGAGGTCGCCCGCCCCCGCGAGGTCCTGCTCGCCGCGCCGCGTTCGTTCTGCGCGGGCGTGGACCGCGCCGTCGAGATCGTGGAGCGGGCGCTGGAACAGCGGGGCGGCCCGATCCACGTCCGTAAACAGATCGTGCACAACAGCCACGTGGTCGCCGAACTGGAGGGAAGGGGGGCGGTGTTCGTGGAGGAACTCGACGCCGTACCCGACGGTGCCACGGTCGTGTTCTCCGCGCACGGGGTCTCCCCGGCGGTCCGCACCGAGGCGGAGCGTCGAGGACTGGACGTGATCGACGCGACCTGCCCGCTGGTGGGCAAGGTGCACCACGAGGCCCGTCGCTTCGCCGATCGCGGCGACACCATCGTGCTGGTGGGGCACGCCGGGCACGAGGAGGTCGAAGGGACCATGGGCGAGGCCCCGGACCGGACCATGCTGGTCGAGACCCCCGAGGACGTCGCCCGTCTGGAAGTGGCCGACCCCGACAAGGTCTCCTACCTCACCCAGACCACTCTGGCCGCGGACGAGACCGCCGAGGTGATCGACGCCCTGCGCACCCGATTCCCCATGTTGCGCGGCCCCGGCTCCGACGACATCTGTTACGCCACCACCAACCGACAGGAGGCGTTGAGGGCGATCGCCCTGGACGCCGACCTCGTCCTCGTCGTGGGTTCGACCAACTCCTCCAATTCCCTACGACTGGTGGAGCTGTCCGAGCGGGTCGGAACCCCGGCCCACCTCATCGACGACGCCGCGGACATTCGCCCCCACTGGCTCACCGGAGTGACCACGATCGGTCTCACCGCCGGCGCCTCGGCGCCCCACCACCTGGTGGAGGCGGTCGTCGGCGCTCTGGGCGGGCTGGGCCCCATCGGCGTCTCCGAACACGAGACCACCCGCGAGACGGTGCACTTCACCCTGCCTCTCTCCGTCCGCACACCCTGAGCCCGACCACAGGACCACCGACCAGAACAGGCGTTCCCATGCAAGCGTTCGACCTGCCCGACTTCTACCTGCCGCACCCCGCCCGGCTCAACCCCCACCTGGAGCGCACCCGCGAACACAGTGCGGGGTGGGCCCGGGGCATGGGCATGCTCGACTCCGCCGCGCCCGGTGGCGGCCTGGTCTGGGACGAGGCCACCCTGGCCGGGATGGACTACGCGCTGATGTGCGCCTACACCCACCCGGACTGTGACGGTCCCATGTTGGACCTGATCACCGACTGGTACGTGTGGGTGTTCTTCTTCGACGACTACTTCCTCGAACTGTTCAAGTACTCCCGCGACTTCACGGGGGCACAGACCTTCCTCGACGACCTCGAAACCTTCATGACCGAGGACGGGGGTGGTCCGCGCGCACCCCGGAACCCGGCCGAGGCCGGTCTGGCCGACCTGTGGCGGCGCACTGTGCCGTCGATGTCGGACGACTGGCGGCGGCGCTTCGTCACCAGCACGCACAACCTCATGGTCGAGTCCATGTGGGAGCTGGACAACATCGACCGGGACCGGGTCGCCAACCCCATCGAGTACATCCAGATGAGGCGCAGGGTCGGCGGGGCGCCGTGGTCGGCCAACCTCGTGGAGGTCGCCGTGGGCGCCGAACTCCCGGAGGCGGTCGCCGAGTCCCGCCCCCTGCGGGTGCTCTCCGACACCTTCTCCGACGCGGTGCACCTGCGCAACGACCTTTTCTCCTACCAGCGCGAGGTTCAGGAGGAGGGAGAGAACTCCAACGCGGTGCTCGTGTTCGAACGGTTCTTCGGCCAC
>NZ_DYZD01000452.1 GCF_020741345.1 Nocardiopsis listeri | reverse complement strand
GCCTATGGTGCTCGTCGTGGCAGGTCAGCGCAGGGAAGGGGATCCGCAGCACTTCTTGTACTTGCGTCCCGAAGCGCACCAGCAGAGGTGGTTGCGTTCGGGAGGCCAGGGCAGGCGACGGTCGGCCTCGTCGGGGACCTCGGCCTCGCTCCACGCCATCAGGGTTCCCGGCTCGGACGGGTCGAGCCCGGTGCGGGCGACGAAGTCCGCCACCTCGCCCACCTCCGCGGTGAGCACGACGAAGTGCACGTCGGGTCGTTGCTTGGCCTCGGCGCGCAACTCCCGCTCGGCGTCGAGGAAGTAGGTCGCCTCGGTCCGTTCGGACGAGACCCACCCGCGTTCGAGGGCCTCGGGCAGAGCCCGGCGGGAGAAGATCGCCTGGACGGCGACGAGCTGTGCGGGCGGCTCCTCGTCGTGTCCGATCGGCTCGTCGAACGGGTCCCCCGCCCCCAGGGGGTCGGCCGGGAGTGCTTCCTGCGCGGCCAGGGTGTGCGCATCGTGTCCGTCGGCGGGCATCCCGAGCGCCTTGCGTACCCGTGCCCGGCCCTGGAGCGGAAGCAGTTCGTAGGCGCTCAGGTGGGCGATCTGCTCGGCCGGAAGCGCCAGGTGATCGCGTGCCCCGATGTTGAAGCAGAGCAGCGCCTTGTCCGTTTCACCCTGGGCTTCGAACTGTTCGGCGAAGAGCGCCGCGGGGCCCGGCGCCGGCTCGTCCAGGTTCACGACCTCGTTCAGAAGCCGGTTCGCCTCCTTCTCGTTCCCTTCGTCCTCATACAGGCAGATGAGGTCGAACAGGGCGTACTGCCCGCTCTCGGGGGTGGGCGGATGGGCATGGAGTGTCTGGAGCAGGAGTCGGGCCTGGTCCGGACGCTCGTTGGCGAGAAGGTGTTCACTCGCCATCAGGAGGATCTCGCCGGTCTCCTCGGGACCGCTCGTGTCGAGATCGTCGAGGATCTCCTGGGGCAGGTCGAGCTCGTGGATCGGTTTCCACAGCTCGGGGGCGAGGAGGCCGGTGGGCTCGACGGATCGGGGTTCGTCGTGTGTCATACCCGCACGTTAGCCAAGGCCGAGGGCACGCATTCGCCCGATCCGGGATCGGCGGTGCGTCCGTCCCCGAGCGAGCGTGGCGGAGCGGGTCAGAGGGGAAGGCCGGGGATGGTGCGCAGCAGGTCGAGGACGCCGGTTTCGGTCCGTGCCCCCGCCTCCAGACCGGCTCCGAAGACCACCAGCAGGACGAGAAGCAGGAGCAGGTAGCGAGGCCGGCGGCGGCCCCGTCCACGTGCGGCGGCGGGGTCGGCGTCGATCCAGGACTGGTCCAAACGAGCGATCTCCCTGCGTAGTTCCTGGACCTCGGAGTGGTAGTGGTCGCGTTCACCGCGTACCCGCCCGAGTTCGGCGCGTTCGGCCCGGACGGCAGCGCGCACGTCGGCCACGTCGGTGCGGGCTCCTTCGGGGCCGCGCCGCCGGTGCCAACGCTCCAGGCGGGCCAACGGCAGGTCGACGTAGTGGGTGGGCCAGTTGTCGTCGGAGTCGGAGTAGCCCTCCCCGACCTCAGGTTCGGTTTCGGCGGCGTAGTCGAGTGGTTCGTCGTCCGCTCCCGCGGCCGTTCCGGTGGCCTCGGCGAGGACCGGTAGGGGCGGGGCGTCGGCGGGGGTGCGGCCTTCGGGGTGGTCTGTGGCGTGGGGTTCGGGGGCGGTGTCGAGGGGCTCGGGTTCGGGGAGATCGGGTTCGGGGGCCGGGTCGGGGTTCTCGGCGGCCGTGGAGCCCGGGGAGGCACCGATGGTCCAGGCCGGTCTCGATTCCGGGGCCGGTCTGTGTTGGTGTTCCTCCGGTCCGGGCCGCGCCGGCGGTTCGGGCGGGTCCGGTTCGAAGTCCTCCCGGCCCTCGGGGAGCGGTTCGGGTTCGAGGGGATCCTCCGTGTCGGGGAACTCTCGCTCCTCGGGGCCCTCCTCGGTGTCGGAGAACGGGTCGGGGGCCTCCCGGAGCTCCTCCTCGTCCACCTCCGCCGCCTGTGGAGCCGGGTTCTCCTCTGCGGTGTCCAGGCTCGGAGCGCCCGCCGCCGGAACCTCCGCTTCCGCGGCAACCGGCTCCGGGGACTCTGCTGCCGGCGCCCCTGTTCCCGGGGGCCCGGGTTCGGGGGCCTCCTGTCCCGGGGCGGACGGTTCGGCCTCCCGGGTGGACGCCATCGGACGCGGGTCGAGCCACTCGTGGAGCAGGTCGAGCCGTGCAGCGAAGGTGGTCCCCTCGGGAACACCCCTGGAGCGAAGGTGTTCGACCAGGGCGTCGCCGCCCTCCTCCCGCAGGACCGTGACCAGGCCGTCGGCGACCTTGAGGTACTCGACCGGGGCCGGATCCGGGAAGGGGTCCTCGGTGGAGGCGACATCGCCGGGTGGCCCGAAGACCAGGTGCGGGCCGTCCTCCCCGCCCAGGACCGGGTCATAGGTGGAGAAGGACCATTTCCAGCCGGCGGCGGGGATCGCGGCCGGTGGGGTCAGGACCGCGTGCAGGATCCGGTGCATGCCCCAGAGGAAACGCAGCTGGGTGGCCTGCCACAGGTCGGCCTGTTCCGGATCCAGGGTGATGTGGATGGGCCGCTCGGGGTGGGCCAGGGCCCGGGCGACCGCGCCGACGAGGATGGGTTCGTCACCGATGCGGGTCTCGGCGGCGCGGCGGTCGCGAGTACGTAGGGCACCGGGTGCGGCCGCCAGTTCCCAGGGCCGGGGTGTGACCAGGGAGCGCATGGTGGCCCAGCCGGGCGTGGGTGGTCGGCTCTGCGCCGGTCGGGTGTTGGGGTTCTCGTGCAGGGACAGGATGCGCGAGAGGGTGAGGCCGCTGGTGGGTCCGACGATGGCCCAGGCATGGGCGTCTCGGACGTCGCCGGGCCAGCGGTAGACGAGGGCGCTCTGCCCGTCGGGGTAGTGGTGCGCCCACAGGGTCTCGGGGTAGTCGGCGGGGTCGACGCCGGGCAGGGCGGACCGGTAGTCGGCGGTGAGGGCGGGCAGCAGCCGATCACGCCAGGAGCGCAGAACCGGTTGGTCGCGTTCGGGCAGGGAGGTGGCGGCGGGTCCGGGTCCGACACGACCGAGGAGGGTGGGTTCGGCCCAGGCGAAGTGGATCTGCTCGTAGGCCGTGTCGTCGGCGGCCGAACGCCTGTCGGACGACTCTGTGCTTTCGGGCAAGTGGCCCCTCCCACGGGTCGGCGGCCCGTCCGGCCGCACTCTTTCCTAGGGAAGGTATCCGCCGCCGGCGTCAAGAAACCGCAAAAGCAGAGCTATGCGCACTTTTGCGACGTTTGCGCCAATTACGAGGATCTGGGGAGCTCCCAACAGGGGAGGACGGCTCCACCAGGCACTCTTCTCCCACGAAACCGCCCCCTGCCGCAAGGCCGCGGTCGGGCAGGCCCCGCTCCCCGCTCACACGAACCCATGCGCGCATCAGCCCGGACCGACTCTTGTTTCGAGCCCGAGACTGAAAGCGCTTCTCGTGATCCCGGGCACGAGCGTCCGGACCGGCTCCACGCGAGGACGTGACCGAAAGCGTTTTCCAAACCCCTCCGGCCATGGCCCCCCATGTTCCCCCGGTCTTCAGTGCGCGGCGGTGAGGCGCCCGTGCTGTCGGCGCTCAAGCGCAGATCCACACCCTCCAGGACCTCGTCGATCCGGCCGATCGAGCTGACGCCCACGAGCGGCACGTTGGCCGGGTCGTGGCCCAGTAGCCGGGCGAGCACCACCTGGTCGCGTCTGCCACCGGTCTCCTTGGCGACCTCGTCGAGCACCGCCAGGCACGCCGGGCGGCTTCGGGAGCGCTCCGAGGTAGTGGTCGCTCTTGTGCCGGATGGCCTCCTGGTGTTCGCGCAGCTGTTCGATGCGCGCGTCCAGCCGGTGTTGGTGCCTCTGCGGCGCCTCCACCCGGTCGGGGATGGCGTGGTCGCCTTCGCGCACGGGTCCGGCGGACGAGGTGACCCCGGGTCATCCCGTCGTCGTCACTTGGAACTTCCTCGGATGGCGCCCACCACGGCCGCGGTGAGGTCCTCGATGATCTCGTCCTCGCCGACCTCGGGGTGTTCGAGCCACCACTCCCCCGCCGCCTGCACCATGCCGACCACGGCGTGTGCGGCGATCTGGGCACGCAGTCGGCCATGGATGCGGTTCTCGATGAGGAGCAGGTCGGCGAGTTCCTCGCCCAGACGCCGGACCATGAGGCCGAGGTCGCTGCGGGTGCGCACGTCCTCGGAGGTGGCCCGGTCCATGAGGAACCGGTACAGGTTGAGGTTCTGGGAGATCATCGACAGGTACGCGCCGACGGTGGCTCGGGCCCGTATCTCGAAGTCGGTGTGCTGGTGCAGCTCGGCGCGGATGCGCTCGATGAGCGGGTCCACGTGGCGCCGGGCCAGCGCCTGGTAGAGGCCGCCCTTGTCACCGAAGTGCCGGTACAGGATGGGTTTGCTGATGCCCGCCTCGGTGGCGATGGCGAGCATGGAGGCGTCGTGGCCCTCCCGCTGGATCACCCGATCGGCGGCGTCCAGGATGGCCTTGCGCCGTTGGGGGTCGCGTCCACGCACGTTGCGTCCACGGCGAGGGGCGGGGGCACCGTTCTCACCGGGCACTGTCTGTTGGGTGTTTTCGAAGGCCACAAGGGTTCACCGTAGCGGTTTCGGGGCGGCGCGGGGCCGCCGGGCGGGTTCAGGTCCTCAGCGCGATCCAGGTCGCATGGGCCTGGGCGAGCAACCCGCCGTCGGCGTCGTACAGAGCGCTTCCGGTACGGATCTTGCGGCCGTCCACCGACGCCAGCCGGCCCATGACCACGGTGGTCTGACCCACCTTCGGGGCGCTGAGCACCTGGGCGGTGAAGCGGCCCAGCAGGATGGGACGTCCGGTGATGTCGTGGGACCAGCCACCGGGGCAGTCCAGTGCCGCCCACACCTGGGCGAAGGCGGCGGCGCCGGTGCCGTCGTCGACCGCCTGGTCGACCTCCCACGTGCAGGCGACGGTGTTGCCGACGTTGGCGCGGCCGTCGCCCGGCAGGACCTGGCCGGGGAACAGGCGCAGTCCGTCGCCCTCCTCACGTTCGGGGCCGCAGCTGTAGCAGCGCGGGAAGGGGTGGTCGTCGAACCCGGGGTAGAACCGGCTCGCGTTCTCGGCCTCGGCGACGGAGACCGGGCCACCGGGGATCACGCCGCGGTCGAAGGGGGCCACGCGCACCGCCTCGGCGACCAGGGTGGCGCCCCCGGGCTCCTCGGTCCCGTCGTCGGTCAGGCGCAGGGCGTCCTCTCCGTCGGATTCCACGCTCAGCGGACGGTCCAGCGGCGGCGGGGTGCGCAGGGTGACCTGGACGGCCGTGCCCCCGACGCGGGTGAGCCGTTCGGCGAGCAGGCCGGCGCTGTAACCACCGTTGCCGGACCCGTCAGGGCCGTTGAATCCGCCGGGGATGGTGATCGTGGGGGTGCCGCTGCCAGGTTTCATGCGCCAAAGGGTAGTGGGCGTATCCGCAAGGTCCGCGCCCACCCCCTTCCACTCCCGGGACGGCTTCCCCCGACCAGGAGCCCCCTAGCGCACGGGCAGGCCCGTGATGGTGCGGCCGATGATGAGCTTTTGGATCTCGCTGGCGCCCTCGAAGATGGTGAAGATGGTGGCGTCGCGGTGCCAGCGCTCCACCGGGTACTCGCGGGTGTAGCCGTTGCCGCCCAGGATGCGCAGCGCGTTCTGGGTGACGAACGTTGCGGTCTCGGAGGCGTAGAGCTTGCTCATGGAGCCCTCGGCGTTGTCGAAGTCCTTGCCGTTGCGGGCCATCCAGGCGGCGCGCCAGACCAGCAGGCGGGCGGCGTCGATGCGAGTGGCCATGTCGGCCAGCAGGAACGCCACGCCCTGGTTGTCGCCGATGGGCCTGCCGAACTGCTCACGCTGGGTGGAGTAGTCGCGGGCGTACTCGTAGGCGGCGCGGGCGGTGCCGACCGCCATGACGCCGACGCTCGGGCGAGAGGCCTCGAAGGTCTTCATGGCGGCCTGGCCCTTGGAGCGCTTGCCCTCCTTGGCGCGGGCGAGACGCTCGTCGAGCTTGTCCTTGCCGCCCAACAGGCAGGAGCCGGGCACGCGCACGTCGTCCAGGACCACCTCGGCGGTGTGCGAGGCGCGGATGCCGTGCTTTTGGAACTTCTGCCCCTGGGACAGCCCCGGGGTGTTGGGCGGAACGATGAAGGACGCCTGTCCGCGCGAGCCCAGTTCCGGCTCCACACTGGCCACGATGACGTGGACGTCGGCGATGCCGCCGTTGGTGGCCCACGTCTTGACGCCGTTGAGGACCCACTCGTCCTTGGCCTGGTCGTAGACGGCGCGGGTCTTGATCGCCGAGACGTCGGAGCCGGCGTCGGGCTCGGAGGAACAGAAGGCGCCGAGCTTGACGTCGTCGGGGGTGCCGAACATCTGCGGCACCCATTCGAAGAGCTGGTCCTGGGTTCCGTTGGAGGCGACGGAGACGGCGGCCAGGCCGGTGCCGGTGATGGACAGGGCGATACCGGGGTCGCCCCAGTAGAGCTCCTCGAAGGCGACCGGGATGCCCAGGCCGCTGGGTTCGAGCCACTGGTTGGCGAAGAAGTCCAGGGAGTACAGGCCGATCTTGGCGGCCTCCTGGATGATCGGCCAGGGCGTCTCCTCGCGCTCGTCCCACTCGGCCCCGGCGGGGCGGATGACGTCCCTGGCGAACCCGTGGGCCCAGTCGCGGACGTCGCGGACGTCCTCGCTCGGTTCCAGGCTGAAGGTGGGGGCGGTGTCCTCGCTCATGCGCTTACGTCCTTCGTCGGACCCTTCCGGGGGTGGAGGGGCGGCCTACATGTGTTACCAACGGTAACACGCACGAACGCCCCCGGGACAGAGGGAACTTCGCACGGACGACCCACGAGAGGGCACGGGAACAGAAAGGTCCCGGCCGAGCGTGAGACTCGACCGGGACCCCGCCCCGAACCGCCTACGGCCGGGCGCCGCGCGGCGGTAGTTCCGGATCGTCGACGATCGCGCCGGGCCGGGCCACGACCCTGGCGGCCAGCGCGTGCGCCCGGTGAGCCGATTCCACGGCGCTCTCCCCCCGCAGCCGCGCCGCGAGGTACCCGGCGTTGAAGGAGTCCCCCGCCGCCGTGGTGTCCACGACCTCGTCCACCACCTGGGCCGGCACGTGCACCGGTTCCTCGCCGGTCTCCTCCTCGACCAGGACCACGCACCCGCGGGCACCGTCCTTGACCACGACCTCCCGCGGCCCCTGTCCACGCAGGCGCCGGGCCGCCGCCACGGGTGAGTCGTCGCCGAAGAGCGCCCTCTCGTCGTCGAAGGTCGACAGCGCCGTGTCGGTCAGGCCGTAGGCCGTGCTCACCGCCTCCCGCGCGGCCTCCCGGTTCGGCCACCCGGCGGGTCGGTAGTTGCTGTCGAAGACCACGCGCGCGCCCTGCTCACGCGCCCGCTCCAGTAGCTCCCACAGGCGCCGTCCGGCCCCGTCCGTCAGCAGTTGCAGGGTCACCGCGGACAGGTAGAGCACGTCGTGACCGTTCAGTCCCTCGGCCAGGTCGTGCCCCTCTCCGAAGAGCCCGCGCGCGGGCGAGCGCGACCGGTAGTAGGTGAACGAACGCTCGCCCTCGTCGTCGGTGCGCACCAGGTACAGCCCCGGGTGCGCGCCTGCCACCCGCCCCACCAGATGCGTTCCCACACCTTCCCCGCGCATGGTCTCCAACACGAGGTCGCTGTAGTGGTCGTCGCCCAGCAGCGTCAGGTAGTCGACTCCCACTTCCTGGAGCATGGTGCTCCGGGCCAGGTAGACGGCGGTGTTGTAGGTATCGCCGGCCACGCTCAGGCGTAGGTCGTGTTCGGTGCGGTGGGTGAGTTCGAGCATGCACTCACCGATGGCCAGGAACCGTGTCACCGCTCCACCTCTGCTCTCTTTTCACGCGCCGCGGCGAAGTGCCCGGCGAGGTCGTCGACCTCGAAGAGCGCGGAGCCGACCGCGACCGCGAACGCGCCGGCCGCCGACCAGTCCTGCACCTCTTCCGGGCCGATCCCGCCGGAGGGTATCAGCCGGCATCCCGGCAGCACCGGGGCCAGGGAACGAAGGTGGCGGGTTCCGCCCACGTGGGCGGGGAACACCTTGGCGATTCCCGCGGCGGCGACGGACGCCAGCTCCCCCGGGGTGTGACCGCCCTCGATCAGCAACGTCCCGGAGCCGGCCAATGAGCGCCGTACTTCGGGCACCGGATAGGGGCTGACCAGGAAGGACGCACCGTGCCGCAACGCACGCTCGGCCTCGCCCGGTCCGGTCACGGTGCCCATGCCCCAGACCATGTCCGGCATCGCCTCGGTGAACTCCGCGAGCCGATCGTCCCAGCCGGGGATGGAGGTGGTCAGTTCCACCGCCTTCGCCCCGCAGTCGCGCAGGCGGTGGACCCGGTCCCGCAGCCGAGACGGGTCGGAGGTGCGCAGCACCGGCAGGATCCCGGCCGCGCCCAACGCTTCGACGACCTCGTTCGAGCCTGTCATGTCGGTTCCCCTCACCGGTTCGATCACCAGTCGTGCATGGAGCCGTCCAGGCGGCGGTTGACCGGTAGGTACCTGGGTTCGTAGGGGTAGCGGGCCGCGGCCTCCTCGTCGATCTCCACGCCCAGGCCGGGTGCGTCGCCCGGATGCATGTAGCCGTCCTCGAACGTGTAGGTGGTCTTGAACACCTCGGAGGCCGGTTCCAGGTGCCCCATGTACTCCTGGATGCCGAAGTTGGGCACGGTCAGGTCCAGGTGCAGCGCGGCGGAGAACGAGACCGGCGACAGGTCCCCGGCCCCGTGCGAACCGGTGCGCACCCCGTGCAGGTCGGCCAGATCGAAGATCTTGCGCAGGTGGGTGATGCCGCCGGTGTGGGAGACCGACGTCCTGATGTAGTCGATGAGCCGTTCGGTGATCAGGTACCGGCAGTCCCAGATGGAATTGAAGACCTCGCCCACCGCCAGCGGGGTGGTGGTGTGCTGCCGGATGGTGCGGAACGCCTCCTGGTCCTCGGCCGGGGTCGCGTCCTCGATCCAGAACATCCGGTAGGGCTCCAGGGACTTGCCCAGTTGGGCCGCCTCCAGGGGGGAGAGACGGTGGTGCACGTCGTGAAGGAGGTGGAAGTCGTAGCCGAACCGTTCCCGGACCGCCTTCATCATCTTCGGCGCGAAGTCCAGGTAGTAGGGCGTGTGCCAGGCGTTGTCGGAGGGCATCGCGGCGTCGGCGGGTTCGTAGGTGTGGCCGGTGCCCGGGTGGTGCAGTCCGTAGGTGCTGTCGAGTCCGGGGACGGCGGCCTGCACGCGCACGGCCTTGTAGCCCTGATCGAGGTAGCCCGCCACGTCGTCGAGGAGTTCGTCGACGGTTCCCCCGCTGGCGTGGCCGTAGATCATGACGCCCTCGCGCGCGGCCCCGCCGAGCAGCCGGTGGACGGGTTGCCCGGTGACCTTGCCGAGGATGTCCCACAGGGCGCAGTCGACCGCGGCGATGGCGGTCATGGTCACCGGTCCGCGCCGCCAGTAGGCGCCTCGGTACAGGTACTGCCAGATGTCGTTGATCCGGCCGGCGTCACGGCCCACCAGGAGTGGGCACACGTGGTCGCGCAGGTAGGACACCACCGACAGTTCGCGCCCGTTGAGGGTGGCGTCGCCGATGCCGGTGACCCCGTCCTCGGTGGTGATCTTCAGGGTGACGTAGTTGCGGCCGGGGCACGTCACGATGACGTCCGCTGAGGCGATCTTCATGGTCGGTTCCTCGTTCGGTTCTGTGCGGCTGGGGTGGGGCGGCGGACGCTCACGATGGGGCTCCGGGTTCCCTCAGGTGATGCGTGATCGTGTCGGCCAGGGTGGTGTCGTGTGCCAGGTCGGGGTCGAGGAGGGCCAGGACTCGGGGGACGGCTTCGTCGATCGGGCCGGCGGCCGCCTCCCGTGCTTGCCGTGATCTGGGGTCGCGGACCGGTGCCCCCCGGCCCCGCAGATGGCCTACCCACGCGGCCAGCACCCGAGCCGCCGCGTGGGGGGTACGGCCCAGCGCGCGTTCGGCCCGCACCGTCGGCAGGATCCGGACCGGGAGCTTGACCGACCCGTCCTCGGCGATCTGCGCCAGCAGGTGGCGCATCCTGGGGTTGGACCATCGGCTCAAGAGCGCGTCCAGGTAGGTCCGGATCTCGTCCTCGGGCAGGTCGAGGTGGGGGCGGGCCTCCTCCCACCACTCCCGCAGCAGGTCGAGGCAGACCGGGTCGGCCACGGCGTCGGCGACCGTGGCGTGTCCGCGGGCGCTCCCGGTGTAGGCCAGCAGGGAGTGTCCGCCGTTGAGCAGGGTGAGTTTGCACTGTTCGTAGGGGGTGACGTCGTCGGTGATCACGGCTCCGGCGGCTTCCCAGTCCGGTCGGCCGGCCGGGAACTCGCCGCCGATCACCCACTGGGTGAAGGGTTCGGTGACCACAGGGGCTGCGTCGCGCTCCCCTGTCCGTTCCAGGACGGTGGCGCGGTCCTCGTCGGTGGTGTGCGGGGTGATGCGGTCGACCACGGTGGTGGCGTAGGCGGCGGCGCGGTCCACCACGGCGACCAGGTCGGGGTCCACGAGCGCGGCCATGTCACGGACGACGGCGCGGACGACGGCGCCGTTGCGGGGCAGGTTGTCGCACGGCACGATGGTGATCGGTCCGAGTCCGGCGCGTTCGCGGGCGAGGAGTCCGGCCAGGAGCCGTGCCGGCACGGTGGCGACGGTACCCGTCGGGGTGCGTCGCAGGACCTCGGCGTCCTCGCCTACCCCGGGGTGGTCGATGTCGAGTCCGGTTCCGGGGGTGTACAGGTAGGCGGCCTCGGTGACCGTGGTGGTGACCACGGCCAGGTCGGGTGAGCGGAAGTAGCCCAGCCACGCGTCGTGGTCGACGGCCGAGTGGACGGCGCTGACGCTGGCCACGACCTCGAAGCGGTCACCGTCCTCGTGTCGGGTGACGAGCGTGTACAGCCCTTCCTGTGGTCGCAGCGCGTCGGCGGGTCCGTCGCGGCGTCCGGTGAAGGCGGCGATGCCCCAACGGCCGGGGGCGTGGTGGGTGTACCAGGCCGGGTGGGCGCGGAAGAAGTTGCCCAACCCCAGGTGCACGATGCGGATCGGCGCGGGTTCGAGGTCGGGGCGACCGGTGCGGGTGAGCGTGCCGGTGCTCGTGTCGGTGGTGGTGTCGGGCTGGTTCAAAGCTTGAACACCTCCCGGGGGATGGTCGAGCACAGCTGCACCGCGACCTCGGCGGCCTCGTCCTCGTCCAGGCGGTGTTCGGCGACCAGTCCGGCCAGGTATCCGCTGTCCAGGCGGCGGGACATGTCGTGCCGGGCCGGGATCGAACAGAAGGCCCTGGTGTCGTCGATGAACCCGGAGGTGCGCGTGAAGCCGGCCGTCTCGGTCACGGCGCCGCGGAACCGGCGCACCGCCTCGGGCGCGTCCAGGAACCACCAGGGGGCGCCCGCGTACACGGACGGGTAGAAGCCGGCCAGTGGGGCGATCTCGCGGGAGAACGTGGTCTCGTCCAGGGTGAACAGGACCAGGTGCAGGTTCGGGTGGGTTCCGTAGCGCTCCAGCAGGGGCCGCAGAGCCTCGGTGAATTCGGCCCGAACGGGGATGTCGTGGCCGGTGTCGGGGCCGTGGGCCCGGAGGGTGGGCGTGTGGTGGTTGCGTCGCACACCCGGGTGGAGGGTCATGACCAGGCCGTCCTCGGTGGACATGCGGGCCATCTCCAGCAGCATGTGACGCCGGAAGGCCGTGGTCTCCTCGGGTGTGGCCGTGCCGGCGCGGGCGGCGCGGTAGATCCGCTCGGCCTCGCCCGAGTCGAGCGGGTCGGTGCGCACGTCGTAGTGGCTGTGGTCGGCCGACGTCGCTCCGAGTTCGACGAAGCGCCGGCGGCGTGCCTCCAGGGACCGGACGTAGCCCGTGTAGTCGCCCGTGTCGATTCCGGCGACCTCGCCCAGCCGGTCCACGGCCTCGACCCATCCGACCTGCCCGGCCTCCAGGTATCGGTCGGGACGGAAGGTGGGGATGACACGCCCGTTCCACGTGGGGTCCTCGCGCAGCGACCGGTGCGCGGACAGGTCGTCGGAGGGATCGTCGGTGGTGGCGAGCACCTCCACACCGAAGGCGCGGAAGAGCGCCCGGGGCCGGAAATCGTCCCTGCCCAGGCACTCGGCGATCCGGTCGTGGATCGCGTCGGCGGTGTCCGCCGAGGGTCGCTGGGTGACCCCGAAGATCTCCGACAGCTCCGATTCCAGCCAGTACCTGGACGGCGTTCCCCGCAGGACGTCCCACCGCGAGCACAGGGCGCGCCAGATCGACCGCGACTCCGCTTCGGTGAGCTCCTCCCGCCCCACGCCGAGTTCGTCGAGGGAGAACCCGGCCGCGTGCAGGATCCGGGTCACGTAGTGGTCCTTGGTGACCAGCAGCGTGGCGGGATCGGGGAAGGCCGCGTCCTCGACGAACAGCCGTGGATCGACGTGCCCGTGTGGGGAGAGGACGGGGAGTTCGCGCACGTGCCGGTAGAGCCGTCGCGCGATCGACCGGACCGAGGGATCGGTGGGCAGCAGACGATCCGGGTGCGGAGCCAGGGGCGCGGTTGATGTCATGGCCACATGCTGAGGCCCCCGTCACACGGTCGGCAACGAGTTGCCGTCAGTTGCCCTGGACGACCCCGGTCTCACGCCACCGGGTCGCCTCCGCGCGGTCCCGTGGATCGGCGTCGGATCAGGGAGGTGGGCACCACCAGCGGCGTCTCGGTCTGGGGCTTCGCGCCCTTGAGAACCGCCAACAGGTGTCCCACCGCCGTGGAACCGACCTGGTAGAGCGGGGCGGCGACGGTGGTCAACCCCGGCGTGACCAGCCGGGCGCCGAAGATGTCGTCGAAGCCGATCACGCTGAAGTCCTCCGGAACGCGGTGGCCGTGCCCGATCAGCTCTCCCATGAGCCCGATGGCGAGCAGGTCGTTGTAGGCGATCACGGCGCCGGCGGGCGCGCGGCGCAGCGCGCGTCCCGCCTCCACTCCCCCTTCGAGGGTCGGTGGGAAGGGCCCGATCCGGCGCGCCTTGGGGCCGGTGCCGCGGGTGGCCTCGCGCAGTTCCCGCCAACGCATGCCGTCGGTCCAGGACGCCTCCGGGCCGGCGACGTAGGTGAACCTGTCGTGTCCGAGTTCGCGCAGGTGGTCGATGGCGCGTCGGGCCCCGCTGCTGATGTCGGTCACCACGCTCGGCACCCCGGTCACCACGCGGTTGAGCACGACCATCGGTCGTTGTTTGGCGGTCACCCGGATCGTGGAGTCCGACATGCGCGAACTGGCCAGGACGATGCCCTCGACCATCGGCAGGGTGCGTTCCAGGGCCTGGCGCTCCAGCAGGTCCGACTCGCGGGTGTCGGTGAGCAGCACGGTGTATCCGGCCTTGGTGGCGGCGTCCTGCGCGCCCCGGATGATGTCGAAGTGGAACGGGTTGGTGGCGTCGGCGACCACCAGGGCCAACATCGAGGTGCGTTCGACCGGTAGCGCCCGCGCCAGGGGGGTGGCCCGGTAGCCCAGGTCGTGCGCCACGCGTCTGATGTGTTCGGCGGTCTCGGCGTTGACCCTGCCCGGCCGGGAGAAGGCACGGGAGACCGTGGACGGCGAGACCCCGGCGGCCTCGGCGACGTCGTAGATCGTGGGTGAGCGCCGCCCGGCCGGGTCGTCGTTCTCGGAGACCTCACCTGACATGCGCACAACCTATCGCGATCGCCACCGCCCTCGGTCGGCGTGCCGGGTGGGCCCCGGGGATGGACCGCCAGGGGCGTCGAGATGGAGCGCACGCCAACATATGGCAACTTCTTGCCGGGCCCGTAGGCCGGTGTGACTCTGAGCACACCACCCCGATTGGAAGTTCACGACATGACCGAATCCCCTCGTCAGCGCGCTTGTGGCCCGCGCGCTTCCGCCCTGGCGATCCCTCTCGCCATAGCGGTCGCCCTCGGGCCGGCCACCGTGCCGGACGTCGCCGCCGCGGACGAAAACCCCCAGGTGGAGTCACGCGTCAAGGACGTGATCGATGCCGACGGCGCCGATTTCCGGGACCTGAACGACAACGGAGAGCTCGACCCCTATGAGGACTGGCGCCTGCCTGTCGAAGAAAGGGTCGACGACCTCGTCGCAAAGATGGACCTGGAAGAGATGGCCGGGCTCATGCTCATCGACACGCTCAACGCCGAATGCGTGGACGGAGAACGTGGGGCCGTTCCTGATCTCGCCGACGACCTCGTCGAGCGTCAACACATGCACAGGTTCGTTTTCCGCAATACCGTCACCGGCCCCGACGACGCCGAATGCGGTGATTCCGAATCCGGTTTCGACGCCTCGACCAGTGTCACCCCGCAAGAGGCCGCGAATTTCACCGACTCCGTCCAGGAGATGAGCGAGGCCACGCGCCTGGGCATCCCCGCGTTGTTCAAGTCCAACGCCCGCAACCACATCGACCCCGACGCGCGCGCGGGCATCAACGAGTCCGCCGGGGCGTTCACCTCCTTCCCCAAGGAGGCCGGGATCTCGGCCGCCGCGCTCGGCGCCGAGGCCGCCGCCACCGGGGAGGATCCGACCACCGGCGACATGGCCGTGGTGGAGGAATTCTCCCACGTGATGGGTGAGGAGTGGCGCTCCATCGGCCTGCGCGGGATGTACGGCTACATGGCCGACCTGTCCACGGAACCACGCTGGTACCGCACCCACGAGACCTTCACCGAGGACGCCGAACACGCATCCGCGATCATGGGGACGCTCGTGGAATCGTTGCAGGGACCGGTCGAGGACGGTGTCTCGCTGAGCCCGGACAGTTCCGTGGCGCTCACCCTCAAACACTTCCCCGGAGGCGGCCCGCAGGAGCTGGGGTTGGACCCGCACTACTCCTTCGGCAAGGCCC
>NZ_DYZD01000451.1 GCF_020741345.1 Nocardiopsis listeri | reverse complement strand
CCAGGACCGTCTCGACGATCTGGATCTCGTTGCGCAGGCCCTTCTTGAAGGACGGACGCAGCGGCCGGTCGATGAGACGGCAGGTGAGGATGGCGTCCTCGGAGGGACGGCCCTCACGGCGGAAGAACGAGCCGGGGATACGGCCGGCGGCGTACATCCGCTCCTCGACGTCCACCGTCAGCGGGAAGAAGTCGAGGTTGTCCTTGGGGCGCTTCGAGGCGGTGGTGGCCGACAGGATGACCGTCTCGTCGTCCAGGTAGACCGTGGACGAACCTGCGGCCTGACGGGCCAGACGGCCGGTCTCGAAGCGGATGGTGCGCGAGCCGAACTTGCCGTTGTCGATCACGGCTTCGGCAGAGTAAACGCCCTCCATGGGCGACCTCCTACTACACAGTCGGGATGCGTCGTCTCCGGGCGTTGCCCGGAGGGTTCGACGCCTACGTTCTCTCCCGCGTCGTGCCCCGGAGGTGATGCCGGCCGGTCATCGATCGAAGCCCGCGGCCCGTCTCGCAGACGGGGTCCGAAGGCCACTACCGAGGACCGACCCTGTTGGACCGGGGGAACGGCACGGGTGTGGTTCGTGGTGCGGCGGTCGCGTCGACCGCCACTCCGGTTACACCTTACTAACAAAGAGGGAGCGGCCGAGGCCACTCCCTCCCGATTCACCTAGCGGCGGAGACCCAGGCGCTCGATGAGCGAGCGGTAGCGGGTGATGTCCTCCTTGGCGAGGTACTTCAGGAGACCGCGACGACGGCCGACCATCAGCAGCAGACCACGACGGCTGTGGTGGTCGTGCTTGTGGGTCTTGAGGTGCTCCGTGAGCTCGGTGATGCGGTGCGTGAGCAGCGCGATCTGCACCTCGGGGGAGCCGGTGTCACCTTCCTTGGTGCCGTACTCCGCGATGATCTTCTTCTTGCTGTCGGTGTCGATCGACACGACGCTCCTTCGCTCATGGTTCGGTACGCGGGGCGAACCCCGGCACGTGACAGGGGTCGGACACGGTGACCGCGCGTACGAACAGTCACCGTCGCGTGTGCTGTGCGCGGCCCGGCGCCGAGGGCGTGGTCGTGCCGCGTTCCCGTCGGTTTCATCGCCCCTTGGGGACGGACCGGCCACGGGCACACGTGAACGTTTTCAGCTTACCGCAGTTCAGGGGGCGATCGACCCGTGTCGGCGGTGATCCCGGACTCGTCGAAGGTCGCTGGTCCGGGGTCGGGCGCGGGCTCAGGGGGTGTCGTCGGTCTCGGCCGTGAGGACCTCGCGGCAGCGGTCGACGTCGCGCCGCATCGCCACGATCAGCTCGTCGATGTCGTCGAACCGTTCCTGCCCACGGATACGCGCGGTGAAGTCCACGACCATCATCAGCCCGTACAGCTCCAGGTCGTCGCGGTCCAGCGCGTAGGCCTCCACCGTACGTTCGGCCCCGTCGAAGGTGGGGTTGGTGCCCACCGAGATCGCGGCGGGCCAACGCGTCTGGTGACCGGTCGCGGGCTCCAGTCGGCCGAGCCACCCCGCGTAGACACCGTCACCGGGCACCGCGGTGTCCGGCGGCAGGTCCATGTTGGCCGTGGGGAAGCCCAGGAGCTCCCGCCCACGGGCCGCTCCGTGCACGATCTCTCCGATGACCCGGTGCGGGCGGCCCAGGAGCTCCGCGGCGCCGGCCACGTCGCCCTCGTCGAGGAACCCGCGGACCCGGGTGGAGGTGATGGTCTCGCCCTCGGCCACCAGCTTCACCCCGTCCGCCCCGAACCCGAACTCCTCGCCCAGGCGGGCCAGGACGGCGACGTCCCCGGCGGCCCGGTGCCCGAACCGGAAGTCCTCTCCCACCACCACGGCGGCCGCGCCGAGACGGTCGACGAGGATCAGGCGGACGAACTCCTCGGGACTCAACGCGGAGAGTTCCTTGGTGAAGGGCAGCACGCACACGGCGTCGGCGCCCCGCTCCCCCAAGAGTGCGACCCGGCGGTCCACCTGAGTGAGCACCGACGGGGTACGGCCGCGCAGCACCTGTTCCGGGTGGGGGTCGAAGGTGACCACGACCACCGGTAGGCCCAGGTCGCGCCCATGAGCGACGGCGGAGGCCAGGATGGCCTGGTGGCCGCGGTGCACACCGTCGAAGACACCGATCGCCACCACGGAGCGTCCCCAGTCGGTGGGAATGTCGCCCAGCCCGTCCCATCTCCGCACGTTCGGCTCCCCTTGCTCGTCCAGATGTGATCCGGTCTCAAGCGTGCCACGTCGCCGAGGTGCCTTCCGCCACGCGGGCGGTGCGGCCCACCACACACGCTCCCCCTCCGTGAGGTCGGCTTGGCTCGGAACGGGTACTCGGTTTACCGTGCCCGGATGGCGATGATCGGTACGAACGGCACCCACTTGTCCTATGAGGAGGCCGGGGAGGGGCCCGCGGTCGTGCTCGTGCACGCCGGTGTGGCCGACCGGCGTATGTGGGACCACCAGTTCACGGAGCTGTCCCGCACGCACCGGGTGGTGCGTTACGACCGGCGTGGTCATGGAGGGTCGGCCGACCACGAGGGGCCGATCCCGCACCACGAGGACCTGCTGGGACTCCTGGACGCGCTGAACATCGGGGAGGCCACCCTGGTGGGGTCCTCGTTCGGTGGCGCCTACGCGGTGGACGCGGCACTGGCCGCGCCCGAGCGGGTGAACGCGCTGGCCCTGGTCTGCCCCGGCATGTCCGGGCACGTGTGGCCGGACGCGTTCGTCCAGGAGTCACAGAAGATGTTGCCGGCCGCGGTTCCCCACGAGCGGCTGACGGTCTACCGGTCGGGCAACGCCTCTCCCGACCCGGCGGACGTGGCGGCGATGGCCGAGGCTCAGGGCCGGTTCATGGTGCTCGGACCAGGCCGATCACCCGACGAAATACCCCTGGAGGCCTGGGACCTGACCCTGTTGATGCTGCGGGAGCTGTTCGCCCGCCGCTGGTCGAGCCCGCCCAACGAGAACCTGTGGCCCGATCCCCCGGCCAAGGGGCGACTGCACGAGATCACGGTGCCCACCCTGGTGGTCAAGGGCCTGTCCGAGACCCCTCAGGTCCAGGAGGTCGCGGACCTGTACGCGGAGGGGATCAGTGACGCCCACCTCCTGGAGCTCCCGGACACCGGCCACCTGCCCTCCGTCGAACGCCCGGGCGAACTGACCGCCGCCCTCTCCGGGTTCCTCGAGAAGCTCCCCCACCGCCCTTGGGCGGCACGATCTGAGACCCAAGAGACCGGTCGCGTCAGGCCGGGGTGAAGACGACGATCGGCTTCATGTGGCCGGGGCGGTTCTCACCCAGCGCCACCACGGTGCCGTCCGGGGCGAACAGGCCGACGGGGCCCTCTCCCAGGGAGCTCTCTCCGATGCGGTTGCCGTGCCGGATCGCGCGGGTCTCGGCCTCGTCCAGGGTGCGCACCGGGAACGCCGCCGCCACCGCGTGGGACAGCGGGACCTGGGTGAACTCCTTGGCGAGTTCGTCCAGGGTCCGGGCCTGGGACAGGTCGTAGGGGCCCACACGAGTGCGGCGCAGGGCGAAGAGGTGTCCGCCCACTTCCAGGTCGACGCCCATGTCGCGGGCCAGCGAGCGGATGTAGGTACCGCTGGAGCAGGTGACGACCGCGTCCACGTCGACGAACCCGCCATCGGGGTCCGCCACGCGACGGATGTCGGTCACCTCGAACTCGGAGACGGTGACCTCGCGGGCCTTGAGGGCCACTTCCTTGCCCTCGCGAGCCGACTTGTAGGCTCGCTTGCCGTCCACCTTGATCGCACTGACCTGCGGTGGCACCTGCGAGATCACACCGGTCAGCTTCGCGACGGCCGCCCGGACAGCGTCGTCGGTGACGGCGAGGGCGTCGGTGCGCGCACCGGGCTCGCCCTCGGCGTCATCGGTGTTGGTGACCAGACCCAGCCGGATGGTCGCCTCGTAGGTCTTCTCCGTCAGGGTCAGGTGACCGAGCAGCTTGGTCCCCTTCTCGATCCCCAGCACCAACACCCCGGTGGCCATCGGGTCCAGGGTGCCCGCGTGCCCCACACGTCGGGTGCGCGCCAGACCACGGGTCTTGGCGACCACGTCGTGCGAGGTCCAGTCGGCGGGCTTGTCAACGACCACGACGCCGCTCTCGGCCATGGTGCTCCTTCAAGGGGAAGAGGGGATGGGACGGCGACCTACGTCGCCGTCCCGGGTTGTCACTCGTCCTCGTCGTCCTCACGAGGGGCCTTGTACGGGTCGGCCTCGCCCGCGGGCTCGGCACCGGTGGCCCGCTGAGCCACCTCCTCGTCGGACTTACGAGCCTTGACCAGCAATTCCTCGATGTGCTGGGCGTTCTCCTGCACGTCGTCGAGGACGAAGGTCAGGCTCGGCGTGTGCCGGATGCCCGTCTGTTTGCCGACCTCGCTGCGGATCACGCCCTTGGCGCTCTCCAAGGCGGCCGCGCTGGCCGCCTTCTCCTCGGGGGAACCGAACACCGTGTAGTACACCGTGGCGTCCCGCAGGTCAGCGGTGATGCGGGCGTCGGTCACGGTCACGAATCCCAGGCGCGGGTCCTTGATCCGCCGGTCCAGCATCTCGGCGACGATGCGCTGGATCCGGTCGGCGATCTTGCGCGCGCGTGCTGCGTCGACCATCGTCAGTCTTCCTCTTCGTTGAAGAGCCGCTGCCTGGCGGACAGCAACTCCAGTTCGGGACGGCCCGCGACGAAACGCTCGCAGGTGTCCATCTGGTCCCTGGCATGGGCGGCCGTGGGAGCGACCACCGCGACACCGATCTTCGCCCGACGGTAGAGGTCGTGATCGCCCACCTCCGACACCGACACCGAGAACTTCCGGCGTAGCTCGGAGATGACCGGCCGGACCATCGAACGCTTCTGTTTGAGCGAGTGGACGTCTCCGAGAAGCACGTCCAGCGTCAACGCCCCAACGTACAAGTGATCACCTGTGGTGTTGTGTGAGCCGGCAAAGGCGGGGCCCCGGACACTATGGTCCGGGGCCCCAGGCGGATCAGTCCACACGACTAGTCGCGGGGCTTCTCCTGCATCTCGTAGGTCTCGATGACGTCCTCGACCCGGATGTCGCTGTAACCGACACCGATACCGCACTCGAAGCCCTCGCGGACCTCGGTCGCGTCGTCCTTGAAGCGTCGGAGCGACTCGACGTTGAGGTTGTCGGAGATGACGACCCCCTCGCGAATGAGACGCGCCTTGCTGTTGCGGCGGATGAGACCGCTTCGGACGATCGAACCGGCGACGTTGCCGATCTTCGGCACCTTGAAGACCTCGCGGATCTCGGCGCTGCCGAGCTGGACCTCCTCGTAGATGGGCTTGAGGAGACCCTTGACGGCGGCTTCGACCTCGTCGATGGCCTGGTAGATGACCGAGTAGTAGCGGATGTCGACGCCCATGCGGTCCGCCAGCTCGCTGTTCTTGCCCTCGGGCCGAACGTTGAAGCCGACGATGATCGCGTCCGCGGACGACGCCAGGTTGATGTCGTTCTGGGTGATCGCACCGACACCGCGACCGATGATCCGGATGCCGACCTCGTCGCCACCCGCGTCGATCTTGAGCAGCGACTCTTCGAGCGCCTCGACGGAACCGGACATGTCGCCCTTGATGAGGAGGAGCAGCTCGGAGCGCTCGCCCTCCTTGATGGCGGACTGCCAGTTGTCGAGGGTGACCCGACGGGCCGACTTCGCCTGCTGGGCGAAGCGCTCGCGCGCCTCACGCTGCTGGGCGATCTGCCGCGCCACCCGGTCGTCCTTGACGACCAGGAAGTTGTCACCGGCGCTGGGCACGTTGGTCAGACCCAGGACCTGGACCGGACGCGACGGCTCGGCCGTCTCCACGCTCTGGCCGTGCTCGTCGAGCATGGCGCGAACGCGGCCGTAGGCGTCACCACAGACGATGGAGTCACCGACGTTGAGCGTGCCTCGCTGGACCAGCACCGTGGCCATGGAACCGCGACCGCGGTCCAGGTAGGCCTCGATGGCCAGACCCTGAGCGTCCATGTCCGGGTTCGCCTGAAGGTCGAGCGCGGCGTCGGAGGTCAGGACGATCGACTCGAGCAGGGCCTCGATGTTCTCGCCCTTGAGCGCGGAGATGTCCACGAACTGGACGTCGCCGCCGTACTCCTCGGCCACCAGGCCGTACTCGGTCATCTGGGCACGCACCCGCTGCGGGTCTGCGCCCTCGACGTCGATCTTGTTGACCGCGACGACGATCGGGACCTCGGCCGCCTTGGCGTGGTCGATGGCCTCGGCCGTCTGCGGCTTGACGCCGTCGTCGGCCGCCACGACCAGCACCGCGATGTCGGTGACCTTCGCACCACGGGCACGCATGGCGGTGAACGCCTCGTGACCAGGGGTGTCGATGAAGGTGAGCTTGCGCTCCTCACCGTCCACGTGAGTGGAGACCTGGTAGGCACCGATGTGCTGGGTGATTCCGCCGGCCTCGCCACTGGAGACGTTGGTCTTGCGGATGGTGTCCAGCAGTCGGGTCTTACCGTGGTCGACGTGACCCATGACGGTGACCACCGGCGGGCGCGGACGAAGTTCGGCGGTGCCGCCCTCGTTCTCGCCGAACTCGATGGAGAAGGACTCCAGGAGCTCGCGGTCCTCGTCCTCGGGGCTGACGACCTCGACCTTGTAGTTGAGCTCTTCACCGAGCAACTGCAGGGTCTCGTCGGGCAGCGACTGGGTCGCGGTGACCATCTCACCCAGGTGCATCATGACCTGGACGAGCGACGCCGGGTTGACGTCGATCTTGTCACCGAAGTCCGACAGCGAGGCGCCACGGGACAGCCGGATCGACTGACCGTTGCCGCTCGGGATCTTGACGCCACCGAAGGACGGTGCCGCAAGGTCGTGGAACTCTTGACGCCGCTGCTTCTTGGACTTGCGCGCACGCCCGGGACGACCGCCCGGACGACCGAACGCACCGGCCGTTCCGCCACCGCGGCCACGGCCGCCGCCACCGGGACGACCACCGAAACCACCGGGACGCGGACCGCCGCCGCCACCGGGACGCGGACCCGCCGGGGCGCCGCCCCGACCACGGCCGCCGCCACCGGGACGACCACCGCCACCGCGACCGCCGCCCGCGGGCGCGGCCGGACGGGACGAGGGCATGTTCATCGGGCTGGGACGCGGGCCGCCCGGACGCGGAGCGCCGGCGCCGCCACCGGGACGCGGAGCACCCGCGGCACCACCGGGACGCGGAGCGCCGGGAGCGCCACCGGGACGCGGAGCGCCGGCGCCGCCACCGGGACGCGGGGCACGGTCGCCCTGCGGGCCGGGACGCGGGCCTCCGGGACGCGGAGCGCCGCCACCGCCCTGCGGGCCGGGACGCGGTCCCGGACGCGGAGCGCCGCCGCCACCGGGACGCGGGGCCGGCTTGGCACCCATGCCCGAGGCGTTGGACGCGAACGGGTTGTTGCCCGGACGCGGGCCGGGACGCGGACCGCCCGGACGCGGAGCGCGGCCACCGTCACGGCCACCACGCTCACCGCCGCGCTGCGGCCGGTCGCCGCCACGCTGCTGACCACCGGGGGCCGGCTTCGGGCCCGGCTTGGGCGCGTCGCCACGGGGCGCGTCGCCACGCGGGGCCTTGGGAGCCGGCTTGGGGCCGGGCTTGGGCGCGGCCTCGAAAGTCGGCGCCGCGGGCTTGTCGACCGGAGCGGACGGCTTCTCGACCGCCGGCTTCTCGGCCTCCGGCTTGTCCACCGGAGCCGCGGGCTTGGCGGCCGGAGCCGGCTTCGGACCCGGCTTGGGCGCGGGCCCCGGCTTGGGAGCCGCGGGGCGCGCGGGGGCACCGGCGGAGGGCTTGGGGGCCGGCTTGGGAGCCGCTCCACCCTTCTTGCCACCGTCGGAGCCATCGTTGAAAGCTTCTTGCAGGCGTCGAACGACGGGGGCCTCTATCGTGGAGGACGCCGAACGAACGAATTCGCCCATCTCGTTGAGCTTGGCCAGTACGGCCTTGCTCTCTACACCGAACTCCTTAGCGAGTTCGTATACCCGGACCTTCGCCACTACTCTCCTTCAGCTTCGGTCCGGGACATGGGCTTGTGCCGGACCGTCGTTAGCTCGAGTTACTCATCGCTGCGTACTCATCAGGCGCTCATCGCAATCTCGACCTGCTTCCTCATCGCTACACAACAATGGGCCGGCTCATGCGTGCCGACACGGCACAGCACGCCGACCTCGGTCCCTACAACCTCGAGGTCGGCCCAGACATTCCAACCCTATCCGGATCGCGGCGCACTCAGCCACGGGGGGCGTCGTCGAACAGCGACGCCACACGTGAGACGTCCCAACGGGTGGGACCTCCTCCGCTCCGGTTCCGGAAGGCGCGTGACCACGCCCTTCGGCGCTCCGCTAGTTCGAAGCACCGGCGGTCGTGGTGCAGATAGGCTCCGCGCCCCGGACGTCGACCTCGGGTGTCGGGCGTGATGGCCGTGCCCTCGGCCACCAGCCGCACGAGATCGGACTGGACTGTCCGCGACCGACAACCCACGCACGTTCGCATGGGACGGTCAGGACCGTCTTCGGCCACCATATCGTGTCGGGGCATGGTCGCGACCCGTTCAGCCGGCCGAAGCGGTGTCGTCGGTGTCGTCGGCGGGGTCACCGGCCTCTTCGTCGAGGGGCCGGGCGGGTTCCGCGTCGGAGCGGATGTCGATGCGCCATCCGGTCAAACGCGCGGCCAGTCGGGCGTTCTGGCCCTCCTTGCCGATGGCGAGCGACTGCTGGTAGTCGGGGACCACGACGCGCGCCACACGCGCGGCCATGTCGAGGATCTCCACCGAGTTGACCCGTGCCGGGGACAGCGCGTTGGCGACGAACACGGCGGGGTCCTCGGAGTAGTCGACGATGTCGATCTTCTCCCCGTGGAGTTCGGCCATGACGTTGCGGACACGGCTGCCCAACGGACCGATGCAGGCTCCCTTGGCGTTGACGCCGCCCCGGTTGGAGCTGACCGCCATCTTGGTGCGGTGACCGGCCTCACGGGCGATGGCCGCGATCTCGACGGTTCCGTCGGCGATCTCGGGCACCTCGAGCTCGAAGAGCTTGCGCACCAGGTTGGGGTGGGTGCGCGAGAGGGTCACCGAGGGACCGCGCAGACCCTTGCGGACCTGGACCACGTAGGCGCGCAGGCGCTCGCCGTGGGTGTAGTTCTCGGTGGGGACCTGCTCCTGCGGGGGCAGGATCGCCTCGATCTTGCCGAGGTCGACCAGGACGTTGCGAGGGTCCTTGCCCTGCTGGATGATGCCCGACACGATGTCGTGCTCGCGGCCGGCGAACTCGCCCAGGGTCAGTTCGTCCTCGGCGTCGCGCAGCCGCTGCAGGATCACCTGCTTGGCGGTGGAGGTGGCGATGCGACCGAACCCGCTGGGGGTCCCGTCGAACTCACCGACCGCCGCACCCTCCTCGTCGGTCTCGGTCACCCACACGATGACGTGGCCGGTGGAACGGTTCAGTTCCACTCGCGCCTTCTTCTCAGGGCCCTCCTCGCGGTGGTACGCGATCAGGAGGGCGTCCTCGATCGCCTTGGCGACCAGTTCGACGGCGATGTCCTTCTCGCGCTCCAGGCTGCGAAGGACGCTCATGTCAATGTCCACGGGGCTCCCCCTCTAGTCCGCCGCGTCGGCGTCGGCTTCGCGACGGAATTCCACCTGGACCTTGGCCTTGGCGATCTTGTCGTAGGCCAGGGTGCGGGACCGACCCTTGACGTCCAGGGTCACGCCCTGGTCGTCGGATTCGGTCACGCGTCCGGTGAGGTCCCCGCCTTCGACGAGGTTCACCTTCACCAGACGACCGCGGGAGCGGCGCCAGTGGCGGGGCATGGTCAGCGGACGGTCGACCCCGGGTGAGGTGACCTCCAGGACGTAGGGCGTCTCACCCATGACGTCGGAGGCGTCCAGCGCCTCGTTGACGTCCTGACTGACCTCGCCGACCATGTCCAGGTCGACCCCGTCGTCGGAGTCCACGACCACGCGCAGCACTCGACGTTTGCCCGCCGGTGTCAGCTCGACGGCCTCCAGATCCAGTCCGGCCTTGGCCAGGACCGGCTCCAGCAGCTCGGCGATGCGCTCTTCCCGCGCCTGCGCTCCCATGCGTGTCAGCCCCTCAAAACGGCGAAATCCCGCCCGCTCGGCCGTGAGCCGTTGAACGGGGCGGTCCAGCTCTGTACGTAGTTTCTTCCACTTTCGCGTCGGACGCGAAAGCGCCGCACGTCGCGCACGACGGCGGTTGTCGTGCAAGGGTATCCACTCCCGGACCTCTCCCAGGTCGCCCAGCGCCGCGGGGCGCGCCCTCGGGCGGGAAAGGGGGGGCCGCTCTCCCCTTTCCCGCAAGGGGTGGGCGGCCCGGCCTCGGTGCCTCGACCGGCGTGGAAAGATGGGTCCCGACCGCCGCTCTACGGCGGGGGCCGTCGACACCGCCCCGGACGCGGGGCAGGGGGAGGAGACCGCGTGCAGGGGAACGTCAGCCGTCGCACTGTGCTGGGCGTCACGGCGACAGGTGTCGTGGCGGCGGGCGCCGTGGGCGGTCTGAGCGGGTGCGGCACCGCCGACTGGTATCCCTACGACGTGACCCCGGACGTGTCCGTCCTGCGCTCCCTGATCCGGGAGAAGGAACGGACGGTGGCCCGGTACGAACAGGCGTTGGCCGACGGTGTGAGCCCCGGTGACCTGTTGGAGGGGTTCCGGGAGCACCACTTGGCCCACCTGGACTCGTTGTTGGAGGCCCTGCCCGAGGGAGTGGGCCCGTCCGCGGAACCGGAGGAGCCCGAGGGGTCGGATGGAACGGGGACCGATCCCGGTCGGCCCCTGGACACCGCGGGGCTACGGCTGGTGGAGGCCGTGGCCTCCTCGTCGCGCCTGGACCAGGCCGCGGCCGTGACCGATCCGGGGCTGGCCCAGCTGGTGAGCGCGATCGGCGCCTGTGAGGCCGTGCACGCCCATCTGCTGGACGAGGCCTGAGGGCCCATCGACATAGGCGAGGTAGTCAGGTGAGCGAGAGTCCCACCCCGAACGAGGACACCGACCCCACGGCCGAAGCCCTGGCGGAGGCGCTGCGCGCCGAGAACGCGGCGGTGTACGGGTTCGAGTTCGTCGGCGGCGCCGCCGGTGACGAGGGACGGCGCGAGCGCGCGTCCACGGCCGCCGTGGAGCACAAGGCACTGCGGGACGCGCTGCGCGACGCCGCCGCCGAGCGCGACCTGGAGGCGCCGCCCGCCCTCTCCTCGTACCCGATCCCCGACGGGCGCGACGGGAGCGACATGGACACGTTCGCGGCCGAACTGGAGGGCGCCACCATGGAGGCGTACCTGTGGTTGACCTCCTCCACCGACACCGACCTGCGCGTCACCGCCGCGCGGGCCCTGCAGGAGGCGACGCTGCGCTCACTGGGCTGGGGCGCCGAGCCCGACGCCTTCCCCGGCTTCGAACGTGGTGTCTTCTAGCGCCTCCGCTTCGCTTTGGCGTGTTCGGGTGCCGTCAGGGTTTCGGAGGTGCCCGAACGGGTGACCCCGGTGGTCCACGAAACCGAACCGAAGCACGGGCAGGGGTGCGCGAAGAGGGGCTCTCGCGGGTGTGCGCGGGAGCCCCTCTTCGCATTCGGTTCTTCGTGTCGATGCCCTACTCGGCGCAGGCGGCGACGGTGCGGTCGACGATCTCCTCGACCGGGACGTCGGAACGCTCACCGCTCTTGCGGTCGCGCAGCTCGACCACGCCGTCCTTGAGGCCGCGGCCCACGATGACCGTGGTGGGGATGCCCACCAGCTCGGCGTCGGTGAACTTCACGCCCGGGGCGGCCTTGCGGTCGTCCACGAGCACGCGCAGGCCCCTGGCCTCCAGCTCCTGGCCGATGCGCAGCGCCTCGGCGACCTCGTCGCCCTTGCCGGTGCCGACGACGTGCACGTCGGCGGGGGCGACCTCACGCGGCCACACGATGCCCTTGTCGTCGTGGGACTGTTCGACGATGGAGGCCACGGCGCGGGAGACTCCGATGCCGTAGGAGCCCATCGTGATGCGCTTGGGCTTGCCGTCCGGGCCGAGGGCGTCCACCTGGAAGGCGTCGGCGTACTTGCGGCCCAACTGGAAGATGTGGCCGATCTCGATGCCGCGCGCGGTGTACAGCGTGCCCTTCCCGTCCGGGGAGGGGTCGCCGTCACGCACGTCGGCGACGTCGATGGTGCCGTCCGGGATGAAGTCGCGCCCCGCCACCAGGTCGACGACGTGGTGGTCGGCCTTGTCGGCTCCGGTCACCCAGGCGGTACCGGTGGCCACGCGCGGGTCCACCAGGTAGCGGACCTTGTTGTCGATCAGGGCCTTGGGACCGATGTAGCCCTTGACCAGGAACGGGTTGGCGGCGAAGTCGGCCTCGTCGAGGATCTCCACCTCGGCGGGCTCCAGTGCCGCTTCCAGACGCTTGAAGTCGACCTCACGGTCACCGGGGACGCCGACGGCCAGCAGCTCCCACTCCTTGGTGCCGGGTACTCGGGTCTTGACCAGGACGTTCTTGAGGGTGTCGGCCTCGCTGAAGTCACGGCCCAGGCCCGCGTCGTTCAGGAAGTCCACCAGGGTCTGGATGGTGGCGGTCCCCGGAGTGTGGTGGACCTTGGCCTCGGGCAGCCCGTCCAGGGGCAGTGCCTCGGGGACGGGAACCCGCACGGCCTCGACGTTGGCTGCGTAGTCGGACCCGGTGCTGCGCACGAAGGTGTCCTCACCGGTGGGCGCGACCGCCAGGAACTCCTCGGACGCGGAGCCGCCCATGGCGCCGGAGGTCGCCGAGACGATGACGTACTCCAGGCCGAGCCGGTCGAAGATCCGGATGTAGGCGGCGCGGTGCTTGTCGTAGGACTCCTGGAGGCCCTCGTCGTCGATGTCGAAGGAGTAGGAGTCCTTCATGTGGAACTCGCGGCCGCGCAGGACGCCGGCGCGGGGACGCGCCTCGTCGCGGAACTTCTCCTGGATCTGGTACAGGACGACCGGGAAGTCCTTGTAGGAGGAGTACTCGCCCTTGACCAGGAGGGTGAAGAGCTCCTCGTGGGTGGGGCCGAGCAGGTAGTCGGCGCCCTTGCGGTCCTTGAGCCGGAAGAGGGTGTCGCCGTACTCCTCCCAGCGGCCGGTGGCCTCGTAGTACTCCCTGGGCAGCAGGGCCGGCAGCAGGACCTCCTGACCGCCCATGGCGTTCATCTCCTCGCGGACCACGCGGGAGACGTTCTCCAGGACGAGCTTGCCCAGGGGCAGCCAGCTGTAGACGCCGGGGGCGGCCCGACGAACGTAGCCGGCGCGCACGAGCAGCTTGTGGCTCGGCACCTCGGCGTCCGCCGGGTCCTCGCGCAGGGTGCGCAGGAACAGGTTCGACATCCGCAGTAGCACGGCCACTCCTCGGTGAACGCACCCGGAGGATCCGGGCACGATGATCGGAAAAACGTTGGGAGGACCCAGGCTAGCGCCCCGAAGAGGGGGTTCGCGCGCCGGTTCCGAAGGGGTCCGCGGTACGCCTACCTTGGAATGATCTCCACGGCAGAACAGGACGAGGACATGGGCCGACGTGTGCGTGACAGGGTCGAGGCCGAAGAGGAGGTCTCCGTCGTGCCCGGGGTGGACCTGCTCGCCGACGCGGACCGGTCGAACTCGTGGTTCCTTCTGGTGGAGGGCACCCCGCAGTCGCACGTGGACCTGTCCGACCCCACCTACCTGGACTTCTCGTACGTGCGACGGATCGCGCACGCGGTCGACCTGGTGGCGCCCGAGGGCGAGGCCGTCGACGCGCTGCACCTGGGCGCCGGGGCGCTCACGGTCGCCCGGTACGTGGCCCACACCCGCCAGGGTTCGAACCAGCGCGCGGTGGACGTGGACGCGGCCCTGGTGGAGTTGGTGCGCCGGCGTCTTCCCTGGGACCGGCGAGCGCGACTGCGGGTGGGCATCGGTGACGCGCGCGAGTGGATCGGCGCCCGGCACGATCGCAGTGCCGACCTGGTGGTGGCGGACGTGTTCGCGGGGGCGCGGACCCCGGCGCGGTTGACGTCCGCGGAGTTCTACGCCGAGGCGGCCCGCGTGCTGCGACCCGACGGATTCCTGGTGGTCAACGTCGGTGACGGTTACGCGTTGAAGCACACTCGGGCACAGGTGGCGACGGTGCGTTCGGTGCTGCCGCACGTGACGATGTCCGCGGAGCCCGGGGTGTTGCGCGGCCGAAGGTTCGGCAACCTGGTGCTGGTGGCGGGCCACCGGCCCCTGCCCGAGGAGGAGCTGGGTCGCGCGGCGCACCGTGATCCCGAGATGGCGCGGCTGGTCGCCGGCGAGGACCTGGACCGGTTCACCTCCGGGTACGCGTCGGTACACGACACCGACGCCGTGGATTCCCCCGCCCCGCCCGTGGACCTGTTCTGACCGATCTGACCGAAGACGGACAAATACCCTCATCCGCGCCGAGGACCTCCTGGCGTCATCGACATGCTTACCTTGTTCGCCGGAGGGGAGATGGACTTCCGCCACCCACGAGCCTCCGGGGCCCGGGTCGCCTTCGGTGGGGCACGCTGCGCCGGCGGCACGGTCGACTTCCGGCATGTGCGCTTCGAGGGCCCCTTCACCGATTTCCGCAAGGCCGAATTCTCGGGCGCACGGGTCCTGCTGGACGACGGGGAGGACGCTCCCCTTCACGCCCGGTGAGGAATCTGTTCCAGAAAATGACCGGAAGCGGACATCCGGCCCCTTCCGGTCCGCCGAACCCCTAGCTTTGTGCGGAGCGCGCCTTTTCCCCAGCGCCCTCCGGACCGTGGACACGTCCCCCTCGTCCCGTCCGGAGGACTTCCGGTCGCCCGGTCCCCGTTCACACCCGGGACCGGGCGGCCGTTCTCCGTCCCGCGGGCGGGTACTCCCCCTGGCGTAGGTCCGAGCCCCGAGGCTCCTCCTCCTGGAGGACGCGAACCCGGAGGGGCGCACCGTACCGTCGAGTTCGTGTCGGTACGAACGCTTCCCCGCCCCACCCGCGCCGATCTACGGATCACGGCGACCCTGCTGGTCCTGTCCGTGACCAGTCCCATGGTCATCGAGATCTTCGATCCCGTGCCCGGTGACCGGCCCACCTGGCCTTGGGGGTACGCCCTGATCCTGCTGGCCTGTCTGCCGGTGCTGTGGCGCACGGCCTTCCCCCGCGTGGTCGCCGTCGTCTCGGTGGTGGCCGCCACGGTCTACTACCCGATGGGCTACCCCGACGGCCTGGTGATGCTGTGCACCGCGGTCATGCTCTACAGCGTGGTGAGGTGGGGCCACCGGACCTTCGGCTGGGTTCTGGGCATCGGCCAGTTCCTGGCGGTCAACGTCTACGAATTCGTCCTGACCGGCACCTTCCGGCTGGAGGCCATCGGGATCGTGGCCTGGGTCCTGGTCCTGCTGTGCGTGGCCGAGGTACTGCGTTGGCGCGCCGAGTACCAAAAGGCCGACCAAGAGCGGGAGCAGGAGGCGACCCGCACCCGCGAGGAGGAACTGCTGCGTCGCGCCTCCGAGGAACGTCTCCGGTTGGCGCGCGACGTGCACGACACCGTCGCCCACAACATCTCCCTCATCAACGTGCAGGCCGGAACCGCCCTGTACCTGATGGAGAAACAGCCCGAAAGAGCCGCCGACGCGCTCACCACCATCAAACAGACCAGCAAGGACACCCTCGCCGAGCTGCGCGCCATGCTCGGGGTGCTGCGTGCCGTCGACGAGGCGGCCCCCCGCTCTCCCGCTCCGGGCCTGGACCAGGTGACGGATCTCGTGGAGGGAGCGCGGGGCACGGGTCTGGAGGTCCTGGTGGAGACCGAGGGCGACCAACGACGGCTCTCCCAGGGGATCGAGGGTGTGGCCTACCGTGCCTTGCAGGAGGCGCTCACCAACGTCGTCCGGCACGCGCACGCCGAGAGGGTCGTGGTACGGATCGGCTACGGGTCGACGGAACTGTCGCTGGAGGTCACCGACGACGGGCACGGGACGATGGGACCACCGGCCTCCGGCAACGGGATCACCGGTATGCGCGAACGCGCCGCCCTCGTGGGAGGTGAGGTGGACGCCGGGCCCATGGAGGGTGGAGGATTCCGAGTGCGGGTGCGACTACCGGTGGACGCAGGGCCCGTCGAGAATCGGGGTGGACAGAGTGATCCGGGTGTTACTCGCCGATGATCAGGCCCTGGTCCGGGCCGGTTTCGGGGCTCTGCTCGACAGCGCGGACGACATCGAGGTGGTCGCGGAGGCCGCCGACGGCGAGGAGGCCGTTCGACTGGCACGGGCCGAACGCCCCGACGTGATCCTGATGGACATCAGGATGCCGACGGTGGACGGGTTGGCCGCCACCGAGCGGATCCTCACCGAACCGACGCTGAGCGGGACCCGCGTCATCATCCTCACCACGTTCGACCTGGACGAGTACATCTTCGACGCGCTGCGCGCCGGGGCCAGCGGTTTCCTGGTCAAGGACACCGAACCGCGCGACCTGCTGCAGGCGGTCCGGGTGGTTCACCGGGGTGAGGCATTGCTGTCGCCCGGCATCACGCGCAGACTGATCGCGGACTTCGCGAGCCGCCCGTCGAAGGCCCCGGTCTCCTCGACCCGCCTCAACGGACTCACCGCCCGTGAACGCGAGGTGTTGACCCTGGTCGGGCGGGGATTCTCCAATGACGAGATCGCCCGGGAGCTGGTGCTGAGCCCGGCCACCGCCAAGACCCACGTCAGCCGCACCATGGTCAAGCTCGGGGTCCGCGACCGCGCCCAGCTGGTGGTGTTGGCCTACGAGACCGCTCTGGTCACCCCCGGTCGGTCCCACGAGACCTGAGCCTCCGGGCGTCCCTGAGGGGTCTCGGGGATGTCCCGTACACCGGCGGGCGTAGCCGCGGAACGTCCGATACGCCCTCGGAAGCGGGGTGGATGACGCCCGGGGGACGATGTGCGGGACCGTACCCGCGACGGATGCTTCTGCTGTTCCCACCGACGAGAGCAGAAGGTCGCGACCGTGTTCGAAGACCCCCTCATCCTGATGCGACTACAGTTCGGGCTCACCGCCGCGACGCACTACATGTTCGTGGCCCTGACCCTCGGCCTGGCCCCCTACATCCTCTTCAACCAGCTGGTCGCCACGCGACGCGGTGACCGCTCCCGCATGACCGCCGTGCGGTTCTGGGGCGGCCTGTACGTGGTCAACTACGGCATGGGCGTGCTCTCCGGCCTCGTGATGGAACTACAGCTGGCGTTGAACTGGAGCGGGCTGCAGCAGACGTTCGGTTACAGCTTCGCCGCCCCGTTGGCGATCGAGACCATGACGGCGTTCTTCGTCGAGTCGACCTTTCTGGGATTGTGGATCTTCGGGTGGGACCGGATGGGCCGTTGGGCGCACCTGTTCTGCTTCCTGGTGGTCACCGTCACCGCTTACTCGTCCGCGTGGTGGGTGTTGGTCTCCAACGGATTCCTGCGTCACCCGGTGGGTTTCGAGGTGGTGGACGGGATCGCGCACATGAGCGATCCGGTCGCGATGCTCACCAACCCGGCCGCGCTCCACGCCTTCGCACACGTCGTCACCGGGGCGTTGGCCCTCGGTGCCCTGGTGGTGGGCGCGGTCTGCGCGTACCACCTGATGCGCGGGTGGGACGAGACCGGCGTGTTCCTTCGGGGTATCCGTTACTCGGCGGTCATGATGTGCGTCATGCCGTTCCTGGTGGTCACCTTCGGCGGCATGCAGTACCGGTTCTTCGGTCAGGACCCGCCCACCAGTGGGCTGACCCACACCGCCGAGCAGATCGAGACGATCGAGTCCGCCGGGGAGAGCCTGTTCGTCTCGGCCGCCAACACGGCCGGCGAGGCCGCCATGATGACCGGCTGGGCGCTCATGTTCCTCTGCGGCCCGCTCATGATGCTGGTGTTCCCTTTGCTCTCGAAGCGGCGCGGCGCCCTGGGCCGGATGCTGCGGGTGGCGCCCGGACCGGCGCTGTTCGCAGGCCGCCCCGCCCGGTGGATCCGCTGGTCCCTGGCTCCCCTCCTTGTCGCACCCGTCCTGCCGTACCTGGCGAGCGTGGGCGGCTGGGTGTTCCGGGAGACCAACCGTCAGCCCTGGGTGGTGGTGCACCATCTGACGACCGCCGAGGCGGTGACGCCCATGTCGCCCGGCGCCGCCGTGGTCTCGTTCACGCTCTTCACCGTCGCCTTCGCCGTCCTGGCCGTGGTGACGTACCGGCTCCTGATCCGCTATGGCCGGCGCGGCCCGGAGGGCGGTCCCCTCGCCGAGCGGAGCGAGGCGGAGCCGGTGGAGCCCGTCGCCCCCGTCCACACGTTCTGAGTCCGAGGAATGACACTCATGGAACTCTTCGCCTCCCCCCTGCTGTCCGCATCGCTCCTCGGCCTGTTCGTCGTGGGCTACCTCGTCCTGGCCGGGGCCGACGTGGGCTTGGGCATGCTGATGCCGCACGTGGCCCGTACGCCCGAGCAGCGACACCGGGTGGTGTCCGCGATCGCCCCCTATTTCCTGGCCTCCGAGGTCTGGCTGGTGGCCGCCGTGGGGGTGATGGCGGGGATGCTCCCGGACGTGGAGCACCGTGTGGTCGCCACCCTGTGCCCGGTGTTGGTGCTCCTTCTCGCGGCGTGGGTGATGCGCGACGCGGGGTTGTGGTCACGGGCTCGGGTCGACTCCCCTGGTTGGCGATCCACCTGCGACGTCGCGATCGTGGCGGGCAGTTGGCTGCTGGCCGCCTCATGGGGAGTGGCGCTCGCGGGCCTGCTCGCGGGAGAGCTCGCCCTGTCGCCCTTCACCGTGTTGTGCACCGTCGCGGTGGTGTCGTTGTTCGCGCTGCGCGGTGCCGCCTTCGGCGCCGAGCGACTGGTGGGCGCCGCCGAGGCCGAGAGCGCGGACGTGGCCGCTCGTGCCACCCGCGGCCTGGCCCGGGTCGCGCTGGCGGCGATCCTGGCGACGGCCGCCGTGGCGATGCCCCTGGGAGCCGCCCCCATGGTGCGCGTGGAGGCCGCCCTGGTGTTGACGGTGGTGGCGGTGGCCGCCCTGGGTGCGACCTCCGGGTTGACGGGACCGATGCTCTCGCGGCACACCTCCGCGGTGGCCATCGCGGTTCCGGGGCTGATCGTGGCGCTGTCCGCGGACCTGTCGGTCGTGCCGCTCCCGGGCATGACCGGGGTGTTCGTGTGGTCGATGTTGCTGCCCGCCGTTCCGGTCATGCTTCTGGGGCAGGTTTGGCTGTACCGAATGACACGCCGACCGGCCACCGAACCCACCTTCTTCGCCTGACCCCGGAGGCGGGACGACCCAGTTCAGCGACGTGGGGCCGGGCTCTCGGCC